>JBEBRZ010000024.1:0-39232 GCA_040394615.1 Sphingobacterium mizutaii | reverse complement strand
AAGGATTAACATCTCCTTACATAGGAAATTATTTTATTGATAAAAACATGAATTTACGGGGTTAATAATTAACCCCGTAAATATTAAACTCTATTTATTTTTTTGCTTTTAAAACTCTAAGCCAGAGATATTTTAATCATCTAATCAGCTTATTACCATTCCTGATTTTGCGTTAAATTTTCATTCAACTCAAGTTCTTGAGTTGGCAATGGATAAAAATAATCCCTTAATTCATCAAATTTCTTTTCAATATGGGCATTGATAATCACGTTTCCACTAGTACCATTTTCCAAAAGAATTTCAGAACCTAATTTTAAAAGTTGAACCCCTGGAGCATTAGGTTTTGTTCCTTCATAAATCCAAACATCTTCTTTGCCATCACCGTCTAAATCAAACTTCCCAATGCTTGGAAAATACATTCCTTTAAACTGACGTGTAATTAATTGCCCACTTTTCCATCTTAAAATATCATCCCAACGTAATGATTCCATAACAAGTTCTATTCTTCTTTCTCTACGAATTTCAAGAATTGCTCCTTTCATACTACCATCTACGGCCGGATACTCATTAGAAAGATAGCTATCAGGATTTGAATTAGCTGCTGTTAAGAATAATTTGGGCATTTCTACACGCTCACGAATAATGTTAATTGATTTATCCAAATCCTCTTGTGATAATATTCCTAATTCTGCTTTCGCTTCAGCATAATTTAATAAAACTTCCGCATACCTAAAGATCGGCATATCGTTTTCGGATCGATTATAATTATCATATTTTACATCTCCGACAAACTTAATCAACTGATATCCGGTCACAGAATTACCGAAATTAGGAGCTACAGGTGCAGCTCCACCAATTCGGGTGTAACCGGGGGTGCGAATAGTTTGACTTAATCGAGGATCCCTGTCTTTAACTTCTTCTAAAAAAGTCATCTTTGCATAATTTGGTTTATCTGTAAATCTACCCCCATCTTTCATGAGATAAGTATTTACCAAATCCTTATCAAGACCAGGTTTTCCATAAGATGCTGTTATTGTATAATAGTTTACATTATGCCAAATCTGTAAGGCATCAGAGAATTTCCTCGCCAGAATAACTTCTTGGGGAATAGTATTTACAGAATAAAATAATGCTCCATAGGAATTAACTCCCGCGCCCGTATAAAGACTGTATTGACCAGATTCCATTAATTCATTCGATGCGGAAGCTGCTAATTCTAAAAACTTATTTGCATTGGGAAGATTTAAATTCTTATGATATTTCCTAAAAGTTCCTTCAAATAATGCTACCCTGGATTTCAAGGCTAAAGCTGTCCATTTTGTAACCTTTTCATCTGATTTAGCATCCGACATGTGTTCTATTGCAAAATCTAAATCTGCCATAATAGAGTCAACAACTAAAACTCGTGGATCACGAGGTTTCTTTAATTCAGCTTCATCATTGGCGTCTAAAACTTTACCGTACCATGGAACATCACCAAACCTCCTAACCTTATCAAAATAAAAATACGCCCTAAAAAATTTAGCAATACCTGCATAAGGAGCTGCTTCTTCAAAAGATAAATTAGTATAACAATTTTCAAGAAAGAAATTGATGTTTCTCAAATCTGTCCAAGTCCAACCACCACCTGCCGTCGGCACAATTCTTTTTCCTGTTAATTCATCTTGAAGCGTGGTTTTGACAATATTATCTATAGCTTCATTATAAACGCCTTCGGCTGAAGGTAATGCCGCATTATAGAAAGAATTAGTAAATAATTCCAAATCTTTAACACTCTTAAAAGATGCTTCCGGTGTAATACTTGCTCCCGGATCTCGGTCCAAATACTCTCTTTTACAGCCAGTTATGGCTATACCAACTAATATATATAAATAAAATATTCTTTTCATGATTTAAAATGTAAAGTCAAGGCCAAATGAAAAAGTTCTTGAATACGGGTATGCTCTTCCGTTAGTTTCTTGAGCAGCTTGTTCAGGATCAATGTATTTTGACCTCAATTTAGTCGCAGTCCAAAGATTTTCACCTGAAAGGTAAATTCTTGCGTTACTAAGCTTCAATTTACTCATTAGCGAACTTGGTAAACTATAACCAATAGTTAGGTTTTTAAGTCTGATGTAGGCTAAATCTTGCAGATACCGATCAGATTTCACATTCAAAGAGCTATTACCATCTAAAGCAACATACCCTCTCAATAGTGGAAAATATGAATCTGGATTTTCCGGAGTCCAAATATCCTCTTCAAAATTTTCAGGGATAAAAGAATAATAAGGACGGGAATATGGTCCCCAAAACTTATCCGCATCTGGTCCGGGCCACCAATTTTGCTTTCCTATTCCTTGAAAAAATGCGGAGACATCAAATCCCTGCCAATTGGCCCCTAAATTAAAACCAAAAGTATAACGTGCTCTGTTGTTACCAATTATTACTTGGTCTCCCGGATTATCTAATGTATTTTTACCTTCATTGATAACCTTATCTCCATTGACATCCACAAATCTGGGATCTCCAGCCTGTAGTTTTGACCAATCGCCCGGTGCCGAAAGTCGACGAGCATCAACCCGATCTTGGTTGATTCCCCAATTTGCCACCTCTTCATCGCTCTGGAATAAACCATCTATTTTATACCCCCACATTTCTCCTAAAGTTTGGCCAACATAATAATTATTCAATAAGTTCTCCGTATTATCAAAACGCGTGATCTTGGCTTTAGAATCAGATAAGCCTAAACCAAAACTATAACCAAAAGGTTTATCTGCAACATCAAATTGATCTCTCCATGCTACTGATAATTCCCAACCAACATTTCGTAAATCCCCGGCATTCGTTTTTGGAGAAGCTGCACCATAAACAGCTGGTAAGGTTTTTCCTGGAATTAACATATCTAAAGTCTCACGAATAAAATAATCAAAGGAGGTCGTCAATCTGTTTTGAGCAAATTCAAGATCAACTCCGAAATTCAGTGTACTCGTCCTTTCCCAAGTAAGATCAGATGAGATAGGTGTAGGTGAATTTAAATATTGTGCTCTTCCCCCATTTAAAAGGTAAGCAGCATTACCCGCCCCTAATAAATGAATATATCCATAAGGTGATGCTTCTTGAGCATTTCCTAGAGATCCGTAGGACACCCTAATTTTTGCTTCATTTATATATTGCTTTGCTGACTGAAGAAATGATTCTTCCATTATACGCCAGCCTGCAGAGAATGAAGGAAAGAAGCCATAACGTTGACCGGATGGAAATTTAGAAGTCCCATCATAACGGCCATTCACCTCTAACAAATAACGCCCTTTGTAATCGTAGTTTATTCTACCGAAAAACCCTTGCAAGGCCCATGATTCTTCCCCTCCTCTTAGCAAAGGAACTCCTGTTCCTAAATTGAAATCATTTAAATCCTCAGACAATAAATTAGTCTGCGTACCACCAACATTTCTCCATTTACTCAATTCCTGATTATATCCGACCGTTGCAGCAAAATTGTGATCGTTAAATGATTTATTGAAGTTTGCAAAAATATTTAATGAATGCTTCTTAAAGTTCTCCAGATTCTCAACCAATTGGTCATTCCCTAGATAACTTATTTCGCCAGGATACACAGACCACGGTGCTTGTGCTCTTCTGTTAAACTTATCAATTGGATTATAGGTAAAAGTATAATTACCGGTCACTGTTAGTCCCGGCATTATTTGAGCTACAGCTTCGAATAAATTGATAAATTCATATTCTTTTTCTCCTCCTTTTGATTTACCATATAATAAATCTGCCATAATACCATCACCTATATTATAGTTATTTAATTCAGTACGGTAAGTTGCTGTACCATCAGGATTCTGGGGAACATAAGACGGTAAAGCGTGAACAGTTGTTGAAATAAAATTATTATTGGCATCTACACTCCCATTCCATCCTGGATAAGTGTAATTTTGATAATTGATTTGGGTATTATTACTAACTTTTAACCAATCCTTCACCTGTCCACTTAATCTCGAACGCAAATTATAGCCCTCAAATTTATCTTGCTGTATTTTCATGAGCCCACCTTTATTGTACATCCTACCCGATACATAATAGTCCATTTTTTCGCTTCCGCCAGAGAAGGTTAGGGCATGTTCCATGGAATTCATCTTATCCCGATAGAAAGTATTCCACCAATCCGTATTCGCATAATAAACATATTGATCTTTACCATTTCTATTTTGAATAACTACGGCGGGGAGTGATGGATCATTTTTACGTTTTAAAAGCTCTTCATAATCTTCATCTGTATAGCCTGTATAACGATTTCCCGTTGCTCGCAAGAAAGATTCATCGTTTAATAATGCTGCATCATATCCATTCGTTATAAAATTGGTGTTAACGGTCAGGTCTGACATCCCAAAATTATTACTATAACTAATATTCATTTTACCGGCACTTCCCTTTTTAGTCGTCACGAGCATAACACCAAAGGCCCCTCGAGCACCATAAATCGCTGCAGCTGATGCGTCTTTTAATACAGAAATAGATTCAATGTCACGAGGATTGATGTTATTAATATTTCCCGGAACACCATCTATCAAAACCAATGGTGACGCATTTGATGAATTAATAGAGGCAAAACCACGGATATTAACCTTTCCCTCACCTCCCGGTCTACCATTTGTGAAATTGATATTTAAATTAGGAACCGCTCCTTGTAAAGCTTGTGTAGCATTTGCAACAGGCCTATCTTTCAGAACTTTTGAATCAATCTGTGCAACAGCACCAGTCAAATTCACTTTTTTCTGTTTACCGTACCCGACAACTACTACCTCATCAACCGTCTGTTCAGAACCAACTAAAATAATATTCATTACATTACCTGATATCGTAACTGTTTTACTGACATAACCCACCATTGATATCCTGAGTTCATTACCGGTCGAACCGCTAAGTTCATAGCTACCATTTTCATCAGTCTGTACCCTTGTATCCAACGAAACATTGGTTACTGTGGCACCAACAACCGCATTTCCGGTCTCTGAAGTAACTTTTCCTCGGATTACGTCTTGATTGATTGTAAAGCTTCGATCAGCCAGGGCATCTTTCAAATGTGCATGAACTGGTGACCAAGAAAGTAGCGAAAAACCCAATAATATGGGTACAAAAGCAGAATTCTTTTTCATGGTTTAAATTGTTTTTCCTTGTTTGCAAAGAAAGGTTTTACAATGTTGGTTAATTATTAAAAATTTGTAACCAAATAATTAAAAATGTTAAATAATTTTTCCTTTTTAGATTTATATAATATAAAAATAACAATAATAAACCTTATTTAAAACAATTTTAAACATCGACGTCCTCAATAATTTATTTTTTTTCAAAATTAATTCTTTTTTATTAATTAAATTATTTACAAAGAATAAATTATACGTTTAAATATTTATTTTTCTTATTTATCACACTAGAGAGTAATTTCTTATGCTTAAAAAAAAGAAAGGTTTTTTAAGCATAATCATCCTCATACAAATAACAATAACTAGCTGAATTCAGGGATAGTAATTCTCCGATTAACTCAGCATATTTGCTTGATGACTTGATCATTCCTTTGGCCTATCCTAATTAGGCTTGGTTTGATTACTTTTGCTGAATGAAAATCAAATCATTAAATTAAATGAGCTTTAAATCAGGATTTAATAAACCTTACCGGACTTTATTTTGTCTGCTAGCTTTATGTCTATTTATTCCATTCAAAGTCTCTTCCCAAGACCTTTTAACCAAGTTAAAATCTGAATACAATAACTTTGTAAAAACTAATCCTGAACGGTTTTACACAACTGGTAAACTCGCGCAAGCGCTATTCTTCAACCAACAAGAAGACAATGCTTTCAAGTTACTCCACAAAGACATCATGGAAGCCGATAGACTTTCTGACCCAAAATATTCTGCTTATTTGAATACAGTATTAGCTATTAATCTATTGATTGATGAACAAGAAGACAATTCTAAAAAAACCATTCAAAAAGCAAAGATTTTAGCAGACCGCAGCCATGATCCGGAAATTAAAGGCTATGTATATTATGGTTATGGATGGATTCTTGCCCGGGCACAACAAGAAACTGAAGCAGTAAAGCAATTTATGATTTCCTTAACTTATCTGGATAAAGCTAAAAACTCTATAACACTCAACACAAGAAAAACCTTTGTTTATAAAGAATTAACAGCTATTTATGCAAACTGGAATGAATTTGATCTTCAGGAAAAGTACAGCAAACTTGCATTAAACCTTGCTATAAAACAGGATGACCCATTGGCTATCTTCGACTCCTACATGTCGTTAGGATATATGTATGAACAGCTTTATTTAGAAAATTCGTTTGACTTAAAATTCCGTGACCTTTCAGAAGAATATTATTTAAAAGCTTTAGAGGCTTACACAAATAAGCAGGCTCAAATGGCTATTCCCTCGAATCTTGCATTCGTCACCAATAATTTAGCCCATCTATATTTTAAATTCTATCCAAATGACTTTAAAAGTAAGGCAATCTTTTATGCTGAACAGGCAAAAACCATAGCTTCAGAAACCAATCAATATAATCTTGTCGCATCTGCACTAGGCATTATGGCTGAAATGGATTTGGAAGAGGGCAATCCCAATAAAGCAAAAGAGAAATTCCTTTCCTCATTGATTGAAATTAATAAAGGTTCAGTTCAGGATCAGCAAATATTAATGAATATTTATCAGAGTCTTTCTAATATCTATGAAAATGAAGAAAAATATGAGAAAGCTATTAAATATCACAAAGAATATGTTAAAGTATTTAGTTCTATTTACGATCAGGAAAAGCTAAGTATTGCTAAACATCTAGAGGCACAATATGAAAAGGGGAAGCAGGACCAATTGCTGACAACCTTAATAGTGGAGGCTGAGAAAAAAGAACAACAAATTCAGTTAATGAAGGCTTTAGGTATTCAACAGCATCAAGAACTGGAAAACATGAAGCTTGTTCAGGAAAATCAGAACAAAGAACTTGCCTTGTCCAGACTAATTTCGGAAAAACAAGATCAAGAGCTCCGATTATCCAAAATGGAGACGCAAAACAGAATTCAGGAAATTAATAATTACCAAAAGGAATTGAGTCTTAAGGATAAATTAAATAAGTACTATATAGCTTTAATAACTACTGTTTTATTATTTCTCTTTGTATTATTATATGCGTACAGACAGCGTTCTAAGCATATGAAACAAAGAGAAAATATTCATCACTTAGCTATTGATAAAGAAAGACAAAATGCAAAAATATCAGTCTTAACAGCGCTACTCTACGGACAGGAACAGGAAAGAGCGAGGGTTGCGAGAGATCTTCATGATGGTTTAGGCGGTTTACTTTCCGGAACAAAACTACATCTTTCACAAATAAATGAGCAATTCAATGATGTGGCTCAAAACAAAATACAGAAAGGAATTTCTCAATTGGATATGGCTGTCGACGAATTGAGAAAAGTGGCCCATAACTTGACTCCGGATCTCTTACAAAAATTCGGACTTCAGGAAGCATTAAATGAATATGCTTCACGAATGTCTAATGAACGATTAGATGTAGATGTACAGTTCCTCCACTATAATAAAGGCTTAAATCCTGAACAACAACTTTTGACCTATAGAATTGTACAAGAATTAGTAAATAATGCCATAAAGCATGCTAAGCCCACACAAATCATTATTCAAATGGTTGAGGAAGACGATCAATTTATGATCACCGTCGAAGATGATGGAAACGGATTTGATTATAAAAATATAAAAATAAAACATTCTGCAGGTCTTTATAATATCCAGTCAAGAGTAGAATTTTTGAAAGGCAATTTGAATGTTGAATCAGAAGTAGGGCAAGGAACTAGTGTAGAAATTATTATACCAAAATCAATTAAATCATGATAAATATTGCCATCACAGATGACCATCCTTTATTATCTGAAGGACTTAAAAATATTCTAAGTCAAGAAACTGATTTAGACATAATCGGATGCTATCCTGATGCCGCGACTTTAAAAGAGGCGCTCAAGAATACCCAAATAGATATTCTTCTGTTAGATATTAATCTTACTGATTGTAATGGCTTGGATCTGATAAATCCACTACTCAAAAAATATAAAAACCTAAAGATCATTATGCTGAGTGTACATAATGAGTTTGCCGTCATTAATAGTGCATTCAAAGAAGGCGCTCATGCATACATTCAAAAAAATGCATCAATTGATGAAATTCTTTTGGGAATAAAATATATTTTGGAGGGAAAGAAATTTCTATGTAAACAAACGCAACAGATTATTGACAAAAAAAACAGTTATGAACTTAAAAGTGTTCCCAAATTGACTCGTCGTGAGAAAGAAATACTAAGTGAGGCCGCTTTAGGTTTAACAACCATACAGATAGCAGAGAAGCTCTTTATTAGTCCTCATACCGTTGAGAGTCATCGAAAAAACCTCATCGAAAAATTTAAAACTTCAAACTTAAGCTCCGCGATCAAATTAGCTTATGATTACGGATTAATCTGATAATTAAATTACTTTAATCACCGTCTAACAAACTTTTTGCCTGCTGTATTGTTTTTAAACAAAACCAAAGGGAGACAAAATGGAAGAAAAAGAAGATAAACAGGGAAACAAAATCAACAATGCGGAAGAAGTAGATCCCACCAAAGTTCCTGAAACCGTCATTGAAGAAAAGGATGATCAACCCGCAGCAAATAATATTACAAGAACAATTATTATTGCAATTGTAATTTTGGCTGTTATATATTTCATTTATGAATTGACTCAAAAGGGGTAATAAATACTCCTTATAATTAAAGAGCCGATCAATTATTATGATCGGCTCTTTATATTTTTGATTGATTTCTTAATCCAATCAGAAACCAATGGTTCGTCCATGTTCTATAACTGCATTTTTCTTAATAACTACAATGCCATCGCAAATTGTATATTCTGGAAAATCTCCATCCTTTAAATGTTTACCTCCCTTAATTCGAACATCATTTCCTATCCGACAATTCTTATCAAGAATAGCATTTTCTATATAACATCTTTCCCCTACTCCTATGGGTGGGGGAGTTTGTGTTGAAGTTAATTCCACAACTTCCGTTAACTCTTCATAGTAATCCGACCCCATCATATAGGTCATCTTAATCACTGTACCTTCTCCAACCCTTGAGCGAATTCCTATAACAGATCGTTGAATTTTTTCTGCGAGAATGATACAACCATCAGAAATAATAGCATTATTTAAAGTCGTACCGGATAATTTTGATGGCGGCAACATCCTTGCCCGAGTATATACTGTTTCCCCGAATAAGTTAAATTCAGGGATATTATCAGTCAGTCCAATATTTGCTTCAAAGAATGAGGAAATAGTACCGATATCAGTCCAATAACTGTCGAATGGATAACTTAAAACTTTTTTAGAAGCAGCAATAGCGTCCGGAATAATTTCCTTACCGAAATCCATCCCTCCATTTTCTGACAACATTCTTGACATGACCCCTTTTGAGAACACATATATTCCCATGGAAGCTAAATAATTTCGGCCTTGCTGCTCCAAGTTCTCAGGTACCTCCGAGGTCCAATCATCTAATAAATCTTTAGTCGGCTTTTCGATGAATGAAACAACATCATTGTTCTCATCAGATTTCAGAATTCCAAATCCGGAAGCTTCCTTTGCGGTCACCGGGATAGTACCAATTGTAATCTCTCCCCCATTCTTCACATGGAAATCCACTATCTTAGAATAATCCATTTGATACAGCTGATCTCCAGATAGAATAAGCACATAATCATAATCTACATTAATCAGATTCTTCTGCGTCCTGCGTACAGCATCCGCAGTACCTTCAAACCAACGATCACCCTCATTCGTTTGTTCTGCAGCTAATATATCAACAAAGCCCTTACTGAAAATACTAAAATTATAAGAGTTCTTGATATGCTTATTTAAGGATGCCGAATTATATTGCGTTAAAACAAATATCTTATTATAGCCAGAATTAAGACAATTTGAAATAGGAATATCAACCAAACGGTATTTCCCTGCAATTGGAACTGCAGGTTTCGAACGTTGGTCTGTCAATGGGTATAAGCGGGTTCCTCTGCCCCCTCCTAATACAATAGAAACAACTTTATGCGACATATCATCTAAGTAATTGGTTATATAAATCTTTATATTTCTTCGCTGATTTATCCCAAGAATAATCTAATTTCATAGCAAGATCCCTTGTTTTCATAAGGTTATCTTTACCATTCAAATATTTGACAGCTCTTGAAACGGTATCAGCTGATTCTTCAGCATTTACATTATTGAAAAGAAATCCATAGCCTCCTTCCTCAACATCTATAACTGTATCTCGGAGTCCGCCAATCTTTCGCACTACCGGAATGGTGCCATATTTTAAAGCATACAATTGATTTAAACCACACGGCTCCACTCTGGAGGGCATAACAATCATATCCGCAGATGCATAAACGCGGTGAGCTAATTGTTCATTATACCCAAAGAATACAGCAAGATCTTGTTTATATAGTTGTGTAATTTTTTGAATGCTTTCTTGGATCTCTGCATCCCCGGAGCCTAAAATAAATATACTTATTTTTAATGAATTTTCAGATAAAAGATTCTGAATTAAATCCGCCAAAATATCTGCACCCTTTTCAATCGCAAATCGACCAATATAACTGATCAAAGGTTTACTCGGATCCAATCCAAATTCTTTACAAAACAACACTTTGTTCTGTTTTTTACCTTCAGCTACCATATCAACACCATAGTTTTCATCTATTAACTGGTCAATTTCAGGATTCCAGAATGAGGTATCAATTCCATTTACTATTCCTACGGCTTTTTCTCGCTCATCATAGAATAAATTTTGTAATCCATTAGTCTCAACATACAACTCTTTCAAATAACCTTCAGAAACAGTTGTATAGGCATCGGTGCATTTTATTGCCGTTGCCAATGGATTTATCAATCCATCCCAATCCAACAGCCCCCATCTCCAGGTATCAAAACCAGGAAGTATGATTCCCTTACTCCAAGGCATCCAGCCTTGATATTGACCATTATGAACCGTAAAAACTGTTTTCACATCTTTAAGGTCATGAAATTCATTTCCCCATTTGGTTAAAAAAGGAATTAAACCTACATGATGATCATGACAGTGAAGAATATCAGGCTTAATAGCATTCCTCTTTAAGTAATCCAGAACCGCATGCTGAAAGGCAATCCACTGATCCGCTTCATCTTCATAACAATAGACTTCTTCACGATCTAAAAGATTTGGGATTTTAATTAAATATAAGGGAAAACCAAGGAGATCCTTTGATTCCTTCAATACCTCATAAGAAAGTTGTTCAGACCCTTGATAAAACTCACCACGAGCAATAATCTCAAAATTATTTTCCTGAACAAATTTTCTGTTAAAGAAGGGCATTATTACGGATGCATCGATACCTAGTTTCCGCTGATATTTTGGCAGAGCTCCTACCACGTCTGCCAGCCCTCCCACTTTAGCAACAGGAAAACATTCAACACTTAAATGAATCACTTTCATTTTCCCACCTTTCTTTTAAATATTAAACCACTCAACGGAGGTAAGTTCAATGTAATAGATTGGTCCTGTCTCATCCAAGGTTCATTATCTGCTTTAACCTTTTTATCTACAGAAAAACCGCTTCCATTATAAATTGGGTCGTCTGAATTCAAAACCAATTCCCATTCACCTGAATGGGGAACTCCAATTTTAAATCCTTTACGATCTATTGGTGTCAGATTTAAAATTATGACTAAATCATTCTCTAAATCATGTCCTCTGCGACAATATGCAAATACACTATTATCTCGGTCGGATAATTCTATCCAGAAAAAACCTTCCGGACTAAAGGCCTTTTCATATAATGCCGGATATGTTTTATACGTTTCATTTAATTTTGACACAAACTCTTTCATTCCTGAATGTGGCTTATATTGCAATAAGTGCCAATCTAAAGATTGGTTCACATTCCATTCGGAAGTCTGTCCAAATTCACCTCCCATGAACAATAATTTCGTTCCTATAAAAGTGAACATATATAAATACAAAGCTCGGAGATTTGCAAATTTACGCCATTCATCTCCCGGCATTTTATAGATTAAGGATTGTTTTCCGTAAACCACTTCATCGTGTGATAATGGAAGCATAAAATGCTCCGTAAATCCATAGACCGTTGCAAAAGTCATCTTATCATGATGATAAGATCTATTGATTGAATCCTCTTTAAAATAAGATAAAGTATCGTGCATCCAGCCCATCATCCATTTCATTCCAAAACCAAGTCCTCCTTGAAACGTGGCACGACTTACACCGGACCAGGAGGTAGACTCCTCGGCGATTGTCTGTACATTAGGAAAATATTTATAGACTGCTTCGTTCAATTCTTTTAGAAAGGCCACCGCTTCCAAATTTTCATTGCCTCCCATTTCGTTAGGCTCCCATTCTCCTGCTTTACGCGAATAATCTAAATACAACATGGACGCCACGGCATCCACCCGCAAACCATCAATATGATAACGGTCTAACCAGAAAAAGGCATTACTAATCAGGAAAGATTTAACCTCATTTCTTCCGTAATTGAAAATATAAGATTGCCAATCTGGATGAAACCCCTTTCTGGGATCTGCATGCTCGTAAAGATGGGTGCCATCAAAATTATATAAGCCATGTGCATCTCCAGGGAAATGCGATGGAACCCAATCCAGGATAACACCTACATTACTCTCATGCAATAATTCAATTAATTTCATTAATTCCTGCGGCGCGCCATAACGAGAACTTGCAGCAAAATAACCTGTTATTTGATAACCCCAAGAAGGGTAATATGGATGCTCCATGACAGGCATGAACTCCACATGAGTAAATCCCGTTTCTTGAATATACAGAATTAGGCGCTCCGCAATTTCCTCATAGCTAAGAAAACGATCCGGATCGTTGGCATCTCGCATCCAGGATCCCAAATGCATTTCATACACCGACATGGGTCTATCTAAAGCATTATGTTCTCGCCGATTGTACATCCATTCTGAGTCTTTCCAGTCAAACCAAGTAGTAGATACTACTGAAGCCGTTTTTGGAGGGATCTCAGTATGCAAAGCAAACGGGTCAGACTTTTCCAAATGTTCTCCCTGATTAGAATGAATATGATACTTATATACCTCACCATTCTCCAGGCCAGGAATAAAACCCTCCCAGATACCGCTGCTATCCCAGCGAACGTTTAAGACATGCGAGTGAGGGTTCCACCTGTTAAAATTCCCAATGACTGACACAGTATTCGCATTTGGTGCCCAAACAGCAAAATATACTCCCCTAACACCATTTACCAATAACTCATGCGAACCAAATTTTTCATATAGCTTAAAATGCCTCCCCGCTTTGAATAAAAAAACATCAAAGTCAGACAATAAGCTGTGCACTTCTACTGGTTTAGGCATATATTGGTCAGTTTTAATATTGTGATTATTTTATTGAATATTTACTTTCTTGAAATCCCGGTCAACTTTCACGAAATCTTTCCCCTCTTTATCTTGTTGTATATTAACTTTAACACCATCTACAGTCACTTGTTTTATAGAAAATGGAAGTCCAACAACATATAGGTGAAAATCAGCGTAATACGGAATATACATTCCTTCCTCTCCTTGAACTATACTTACTTGATTTGGCTCACACTTTGCTATAAAGTGTTTCTCAACATACACGCCTTGCTCATACGCAAAGGTCTCCCCATGATCCGAATATAAATTAGATTCATGCTCTCCTTCAGAATAATACAAGTTTAATTTTAATGATTCTACCCGCTGTTCTCCGGTAAATTGCATCACCGGATATTCCGGAATAATAGCCCCCCCTCTAACAAAGAAAGGCATTTCATCCAAGGGAGTATCAATCGTATATTCTTGTCCACCCTCAAAAAACCTATTGTCAAAATAATAGTACCAAGTTCCTTCAGGGAGGTAAACAATTTTGTTTTGTTGTCCCGGATGTAAAACCGGAGAAACTAATAATTGAGGTCCGAAAGCAAATTCTTCTTCGCGTTGAAGGTTCTTCTCCTTATCCTGTTCCAGTAAGGCAACCGGTCTCAAAATCGGTTCGGCATACTTATGTTGCCACCAAAAAGTTGTATAGATATAAGGCAATAATTTATACCTTAATTCTATAAATTTTTTACAGATGGCTTCCCATTCCGGACCAAAGCTCCAGGGCTCACGATCTCGGGTATCACCGGCAGAATGAACTCGCATAAATGGCGAAAACACACCAAATTGCATCCAACGAGTATAGAGCTCTCCATCAGGCTCTCCTGTGAAGCCGCCTATATCTGTTCCACAGAAAGATAAACCTGATACAGATAATCGTTGTAATTGCAAAGTTCCGATCCTTAAATGTTCCCAGGTAGCAATATTATCACCAGTCCAAACAGAAGAATATCGCTGAGTTCCCGAATAAGCTGCGCGAGTAATGGTAAAAGGACGTTTGTTTTTATAAAGTTTCTTTAAACCATCGTATGTTGCCCGTACCATCTGCATACCATAAATATTATGAGCTTTACGGTGCGAACCTCTATGTCCCTCAAATTGATGCCTCACATCATTGGGAAATGTTCCTCTGCCAAAAACAGCCGGCTCATTCATGTCATTCCAGAATCCGGCAACTCCATCCTCTACCAAACCTTTATACAATGTTCCCCACCAGGTTCTAACCTCCGGATTTGTAAAATCAGGAAACTGACATCTGCCAGGCCAAACAAAACCCTCCATAAAATAATCATCTCCCCTTCGACAGAAATAATTATTATCTTTTCCTTGTTTGAATACCCAATAACTATCATCGACCTTAATACCCGGATCAATCATCACAACAGTCTTAAAGCCATTAGCAGATAAATCCGAAATCATTTTCTTGGGATCAGGGAAATATCGTTTATTCCATGTAAAACAACGATAACCATCCATATAATCAATATCCAGATAAATCGCATCACATGGGATTTCGCGTTTTCTGAATTCATAAGCTACTTCCCGTACTTTGTTTTCAGGATAATAACTCCAACGACATTGATGATAACCAAGCCCCCAAAGTGGCGGCATATGGTGTGTTCCTGTTAATTTATGATAGCGTTTAATAACATCCATCATTTTTGGGCCATGAATATAATAGTATTGCAATTCACCACCCTCCGACCAAAAACTAGTTTGATCCTGATGTTCTGCAGCAAAGTCAAAATAGGTCTTAAACGTATTATCAAAGAAAATACCGTAAGCCTGACTCTCCGTAATTCCTATGTAGAACGGAATCGTCTTATATAAAGGATCCTGATTAAAAGCATAAGAATAGGTGTCTGAATTCCAATTCTTTACACGCCTTCCTCTCAAATTCAGGTTAGTTGCCTTATCGCCTAAACCAAAGAATGCTTCATCTGCTTTAGCTTCTTTAGTACAATAAACATAATAGCCGCCAAAGTCCACATTCTCTTCCCAATGCATTGGAGAATAATCCTGATTCAGAACCTTTTCAGTAGCATCTGCAAATGCAATATTAAAATCAGATTTTCTGATCAAACATGTCACAGAATTGGTCTTCACTTTAAAAAATTCATCATCTTCCTTTAACTCATAACTCACATAATTATCTTCTTTATAACTAATTGCGTATGAAAAATCCACCAAAAATGATCCTTCAGGAGCTAAACGCACCCTGATAATGTCCTCCGAAAACACTTTTATTTCCACTTTCGCGTGTCCATCTGTGAAGTAGAAAGCATTCCCTTGCTGAGAATATCCTTTAACCTGTGTCAAATAAAGTTTCTCAATATTAGGAAGGTCGAGTACCGGATTGTTTACATGTTGTATTCCTTCTTCAAGGGTTTCTGGATTAGGCAATAAGTCATGTGCAAAATCTCCCTTCTTTGTAGTATCTGCCATAAAATTTTAATCTAAATAGGTAATAGACAGTGTAAATGTCAGTTTTAAATTACAATATATTTTATAGAAATCAATGTTATTAAATAAATTCGCTTGAACATGTCCTAAAATGTACAGTCATAGCTACATGATTTTACCGGATATTATCATTAAATTGTTGTAATACAAGAAAAAGGGAATAATTAGCTTTTAATTTCGTAATTTTGTAAGCCTTTTTAAAATCTAGCCCCAGTAAGGCTAGAGGGCATAATACATCAGTAGAATAACATGAAATTATCTCAATTCAACTTTAATCTTCCAGAGTCATTACTAGCATCTGAACCTTCGGAACAAAGAGATGAATCTCGTTTAATGGTTTTACATCGTGATAGCGGAAAAATCGAACACAAGATCTTCAAAGATGTTCTAGATTATTTTGATGATAAAGACGTGATGATATTAAATAACACCAAGGTTTTTCCTGCAAGAATGTATGGAAATAAAGAGAAAACCGGTGCTACAATCGAAGTGTTCTTATTAAGAGAGCTTAATAAAGAGTTACGCCTTTGGGATGTTTTAGTTGATCCGGCTCGTAAAATACGCGTGGGAAATAAACTATATTTTGGAGACGATGATCTATTGGTTGCAGAAGTGGTGGACAACACAACTTCTCGTGGTCGTACAATTCGCTTCCTATTTGATGGTACGGATGAGGAATTCCGTAAGAACATCGAAATCCTAGGTGAAACTCCTCTTCCTAAATACATTAAAAGAAAAGCAACACCTGAAGATAAATTCCGTTATCAGACAATTTATGCTAAAAATGAAGGTGCTGTGGCAGCTCCGACTGCCGGATTACACTTCTCTCGCGAATTAATGAAACGCCTGGAACTTAAAGGTGTAGATTTCGCTGAAGTGACTCTTCACGTAGGTTTAGGTACTTTTCGTACTGTAGAGGTTGAAGATTTAACCAAACACAAAATGGATTCTGAACAATTCATTATCTCCAACGAAGCAGCTCAGAGAGTGAATAAGGCAATAGATGAAAAACGTAAAATCTGTGCGGTAGGTACCACCTCTATGCGTGCGATCGAATCATCCGTATCAGCTGATAAACATTTAAAATCTGCAAACGACTGGACCAGTAAGTTTATTTATCCTCCTTATGAATTCAGTATTGCAAACTCCATGATCACCAACTTCCACACGCCGCAATCTACTTTAATGGTTATGATTGCAGCATTTGCCGGCTATGAAAATACCATGAATGCTTACGAAGTGGCAGTGAAAGAAAAATATCGTTTCTATAGCTATGGAGACGCTATGTTAATCATTTAATACAAAACTCCTTAAATTAAATATTAACGCAGGTCTTTCGGCCTGCGTTTTTTACAAATAATCTTATATGCCGAGCAATTTCGTCATTATCGTAGCAGCAGGATCAGGATCCAGAATTGGAAGTAATCTTCCTAAGCAATTCTTATTATTAGAGGATAAACCTATTCTTATGCATACTTTACAGAAATTTGCAGAGTCAAAAACCAATCCTGACATTATTTTAGTTCTTTCTGCAAGTATGATTGACCTTTGGAAGGGTTTATGCCAGCAGTATAATTTTAAACAGCCACATAATATTGCAATCGGTGGAGATAGTAGATTTCAAAGTGTTAGAAATGGTATAAATTTCATAAAGGATGTTATCGGCTTGGATCCGAATTCAAAAATCGCGGTTCACGATGGGGCAAGACCATTAATTAAACCGGATTTAATTGACCAACTTTATGATAAATGTCAGCCAAATCTTCCTGCAATCATTCCCGCAGTTCAAAGCACAAATTCAGTTCGAATAGGTAATCAGGAAGAAAACAAAGCAATTGAAAGAGAATCTGTCTGGTTAGTTCAAACTCCGCAGGTATTCATGTCTGATTTACTGATTAAAGCATATAAACAACCTGAAGAAGTTTATTTTACAGATGACGCTTCTGTAGTAGAAAAGTTGAGCAATAACTTATATCTTTTCCCGGGTGATCAACATAACTTGAAGATTACCTATGAAGAAGATATCGCCATTGCCCAACAATTATGTAATAAATCTAAGCGTTTCCTCTAATTACTCTAAGTAAAACGACAATTATTGCGATTACCAACAAAATGTGGATAATCCCACCTGAATAATATCCTCCGAAGAAGCTTATTGCCCAAATTATCACTAGAATAACTGCGATTAAATACAAAATATTTCCCATAGTAGTTAAGATTTGTGTGTTTTAATAGTTCGTTCGATAAATTAATTTCAATAAACTAAACAGTCTAGTAGTGGAAATTGTTTTAATCTGACAATAATTTTTATTTCAAATCAATAACCTGCTGATCATAAGATACATAAAATCCTTCCGGAAGCATCTTTTCAATATCAATATGCTTACCGAAACGATGGCTGATATGCGTTAAATAGGTGTTTTTAGCTTTAATTTTCTGAGAAACTTCAATGGCTTCTGTTAATGTCAAATGTGAGATATGTGGTTCTCGCTGTAATGCATTCAACACCAATACTTCAACCCCCTCTAATAATTTATATGATTCTTCCGAAATTGTCTTCGCATCCGTGATATACGCAAAATTATCAATTCTAAACCCCAAAACAGGCATTTTATAGTGCATCACTTCAATAGGCATAATTGATTTGCCATATAGCTGAAATGCTATTCCGGGATAAATCTCTTCTAATTCCAATTGAGGTACACCAGGATACTTATAATCACTGAACGCATAATAAAACTCTTTCTTCAATGCATCATGTGTTGCACGGTTGGAATAAATAGGAATTGATTGTTGCTGCTGATAATTAAAAGCACGTACGTCATCCAGACCTGCAACATGATCCTTATGGGAATGGGTCATTAAAACAGCATCTAGACGCATAACTTTTTGTCGTAGCATTTGGTAACGGAAATCAGGACCAGTATCTACGACAATAGTCTGCTTGTTGTACTCGATCAGAATAGAAGATCTTAAACGATTATCACGTTTATCCTTCGATTGACAGACCGGGCATGTACATGCAATAACCGGAACACCTTGTGAAGTTCCTGTACCTAAAAATGTTACTCTCAAATTGTAATAAGTGTCTTTTTAATATTATTATAAAATGGTTTCAACTTCTCCTGAATATTATCCTCCCCAACCTCAATCGTCTGGAGAATTTGTATCAAAGATTGAACCTTCATATCGACTGTAGAAAACTTATTGACAACGATTACTTTGGAGTTCTGTAAAACGCAAGCACCTGTTCTAAAAGAACCCTTTTCATAACGTAATCTATATCCTAAATCGCTAAATAACGACTCTAATTTATCTAAACTACTTTGTGTTAATGGAATCATATTACCTTCTTCTCACAATTTAACAAAGCATATGGAATTTATCAATTCTTAATGCTGTTTTTCCCGGTAAATATTTACTTTAATAGAAACTTATTTCAGCATACTGAGCTGAGTCGGGAATCAAATGTCCTCTTATTTTGTTATAAATCTACTTGCATATTGACTCATAAAACCCGAGCCATAAGCTATTAATTGAGTATAAGCAGCCCCAACAGATAAGACAGCTACCCATAGATTTTTTGTTTTGATGAAAGCATGTAAAAACAATAATAGTGTATACAAAACCAACAAAACATTCCCTATCAACCCTAAGACATGAAAAAAGTATATTTCATCCATGGTCAACAAATTGATAACATTAATCATTAATAAAAAGACCAAACCCAACACAAATACAGCAGGTAAAGCATGTACCGGTTTTAATTCTTTTGGATATAAACAATAGATATCTATCCTCCCCTTTCCGAAATTATGAGTCTGCTGATAAAATTGATTAAAGCTAGTTCTACGTTTATGATATACATAGGCATCGGGGATTAAACCTACTTTAAATCCGGAATTTATCATCCTTATGCTAAATTCAATATCCTCAGACCTTCTTGAAAGCTTAAATCCTCCAGTCGCTTCCCATACCTTTCTTGAAATCCCAAGGTTAAAACTTCTCGGATGAAATTGTCCGACATGTTTTTTATTACCTCTAATACCTCCAGTTGTAAAAGGACTAGTCATGGAATAACTAATCGCCTTCTGTATGGAAGTAAAGGAGTCATGAGCAGCATCCGGACCTCCGAAAGCATCTAACTTATCTCTTTCGATCCCTTCCTGTACTTTAAGAAAATAATCCTTAGGAACAATAATATCTGAATCAAACACAATGAAGAAATCACCTTTCGCTCTTTCAAAACCATAGTTCCTTGCAAATCCCTGGCCTTCATTTTCCTTAAAGTAATACTGTATACTTAATTTATCTGTAAACTGATCTACAATATGTTCTGATTTATTGATAGAACCATCCTCGACAATGATAACTTCAAAATTCTTATAGGTTTGATCCAATAAGGAAGTCAACATTTCTTTAATCTCGACAGGTCTATTGTAAAGAGGAACGATGACTGAAAAAAACATATTAAATGACTTGATCGATATGGTATTTATTTCTGTCCGAACCGTTGCGTGAAACTAATTCAGCAACAAATCCAGTCAAGAACATTTGAGAACCAATAATGATAGCTACTAAGGCCAGGAAAAATAAAGGTTGATCGGTTACATTTCTATACACGGTACCATTAGCAATACTAATTAATTTTTCGCAAATCAACCAAATTGTAATAACGAAACCTAATAAAAAGCTAATCACCCCCAAGGGTCCGAAGAAGTGCATCGGTCTCTTCGCGAACTTACCGACAAAGAAAATGGACATAAGATCCAAAAATCCTTTGACGAAACGACCGGGACCAAATTTTGTTGTTCCATATTTTCTTGGAAAATGCTGAACAACCTGTTCTTGAATATTATTAAAACCTGCCCATTTGGCTAATACAGGTATGTATCTATGCATTTCACCATAAACCTCAATACTTTTAACCACGTCTTTTCTATACGCTTTTAAACCACAATTAAAGTCATGCAGGTTATCAATGCCGGACATGCTACGGGTTACTGAATTAAAAAGCTTGGTTGGAAGCGTTTTACTTAAAGGATCATAGCGTTTCTTTTTCCAGCCGGAAACCAAATCGGCTCCTTGATTTTTGATTCTATCGAAAAGTTCCGGAATTTCATCAGGACTATCTTGCAAATCAGCATCCATCGTAATCACGACATCCCCTTCCGCTGCAGCAAAACCCACATTCAATGCGGCTGATTTGCCGTAATTCCTTCTAAAACGTATGCCTATAACATTTTCATTCTCCTGCTTTAACGCTTGAATTACTTTCCACGATTTATCCTTACTCCCATCATCTACCATGATAATTTCATAAGAAAAACGATTAGCATCCATCACACGTTGGATCCAAGCAACTAATTCAGGAAGCGATTCTTCCTCATTGTATAAAGGTATTACTACTGAAATGTCCATAATCATTAAAGAACAAAGGTATCATTTTTGGATGATACCTTTATCAATTAAACTTTGTGTTTATTATACGTTATTTCCGTTATTATCCGGATTTTCCCAAGGATGTGCTCCCCCTGAACTATTCGCAGTATTAAACATTGGTTTCTCCTTCTTGAAGATAGCCGCAAAAATCAATGCTAATACAAAATATAATAGTAATGAAACGACTAATCCTTTTAAAGTCTGACCGATAGACAGTGAACCTAATGCTTCTTTTTGTTGATCTAACAGCTCTATGGTTTTATCAATTTGTTCGTCAGGAGTATTATTAGCCTCCAACATCTCAATCGTTAAATTCTGCGTATTTTCAATAGCCTCTACCTGTAGAGTAGGATAAACCAAATTGAAAACACTAATTCCTATTACTCCTACAGTAGCAGTAACAGCTAACATAATGAAGATATTTTTTAAAGCTGTAGAAAAATTCCAATACCCTCCTATTGCTTTTCTTAACTGAAGAATGAAAACCACTGCAAGTGCAATAAATATCGCATAGTTAACAATAATATTGATAATTGACGAGGTAATAATCGAAGTTGCCGTTTTTGAAAAATAAAGGGAAATGATTGAAAGTACAAGAGAGATAATCCCCAAGATCACTCCGTTAATGATTGCTTTCTTTTTTACGTTATTATTGGTCTGGTTTAATGCATCCATGATTTATGAGTTATAATTTACGATTAGTTGTAACAGGGCTAAATCCAAAGGTTTATTTGTGGCAGCAGCAGCATAAGCTTCTATCTGTTCTTGATTAGGTTTTTGCTCATTAAAGAACGAAATTAAAGGATAGAATAATTCCGCTAATTCATCATCCGCTGCAATGTTATTCGCTATTTTGGAAATTTCTGAATACTCACTCTCAACAAGAATCTGATTGGCAATTACTTTTTCATAAATCCTGTATTCATCCTGGAATTCATCTTCCTCAACCAACAGGAATTCTTTCAGAAAATCCTCCAATGAAGGCTCAATCTCATCGTCTGAACATTCTCTTAGGTAAAGAAGGATGTTCAATAATTCTGAACCTCGGTCTAGTGTTTCCTCTTCTATGGCTTCCCATTCTTCCGAATCCAAATAATCTTCTTCCAATTTCTGAACATCTTCCGCAAAGAAATTAATCATCAATAAATCAAAAGCATATTCTCTGAGTTCTTCAAATCGTTGATTATCATCAAAAACATTATCTAATGCTTTAACTTTATCCATAAAAGGTTGTTCCAATTCAAATGTAGAAGCTAACCCTGAGAGTATAGCATTTGAATCGATTTCCTCAATAGAAGCATAGTTATTAACTGCCGCCTCTAAGGCCTTTTTTACTTTAGTATCCATATGAATTAATTGATATGCAATTTATTGTTATTTATTACGGCTATAACTTGTCCGGTCAATTCCTGATCAAATAACGGACTGTTAGCCGATTTGGATCTGTTAGTCTTCTTATCAAATATCCACTTTTTAGATGGACTAAACAATACCAAATTTGCTTGTTCACCCACAGCAATTGCAGGCACTTGCAGACCCAAAATCTTTCTTGGGTTGATGGATAATTTCTCCACGATTTCCTCCGGTGTCAGGCCCGCACGAAGCAAGAGAGGCAATACTGTCTGACTTGCAATAATTCCATTCTTGGCAATTTGGAATTCTACCTCTTTAAACTCTATCTCCTGGGGTGTATGTTGTGAAACTACAGCATCAATCACCCCTTCCTTTAAACCTTTAATCAATGCTTTCACATCTTTTTTAGTCCGTAGAGGTGGACTTACTTTATAATGACTATCAAAACCTTTTACGTCTTCATCAGTAAATACAAGGTTATGTGCAGCTACATCACAAGTTACTTTAATTCCCTTATTTTTAGCCTTTTTAATTAATTCAACTGCTTCTTCTGTTGAGATTGTATTAAAATGAATTGGTGCTTCATTGTACTCCGCCAAAAACAAATCTCTCGAGATCATTACCGTTTCTGCTAGATTAGGAATACCTTTCATTCCAAGATAGGTACTTACAACACCTTCATTCATTTTATTATCAGCAGCAATGGAATCATCCTCCGGAAAGGCCATCACCAAGCCGCCAAAACCTTTCGCATACAATAAAGCTCTTGACATCAAACCTGCTTGTTGAATACTCCGCGTGCCATCACTATAAGCTACTGCACCCGTTATTTTCATATCGTACAGCTCAGCCAATTCATTACCTTCTCTTTTCTTACTCACAGTACCTATTGGAAAGACATCGACTAAATTGCCTTTTGAAGAATTAACAATCAATGCCACCTCTGCTCTGCTGTGAATCGGTGGATTGGTGTTAGGTTGCACCGCAACACCTGTAAATCCTCCAGCAGCTGAGGCCGCCGTTCCTGTTTGGATATCCTCTTTCGTTTCATATCCTGGTTCCCCGAAATTTACATTTAAATCAAAGAAACCAACTGATAAACAGGAACCTTTCCCATCGACCGTTTGTAGCTTCTGCTCGTCTGATTTAATCTTTTTTGCAATCTGCTCAATCTTGCCATTTTTTACAAGAACGTCAACAGTAGACAGATGCAGTGGATGTCCTGCTGAAATTAGGGTCGCAGAATTAATTAATATTGTAGCCATGAATTGAATTGAAAATCAAAAAATTATGCTGAATGCTATTGTTTAAATTGAGAAAATCAGCTGCCAATCCAAAGGTTGTTTTCCAATGAGCATTTTCAAAAACCTTCTTCCAGTATAAATCCTTCTTCGAAGATAATAACAGCTGTTTCATTAAAAAACAAAAATACAAATTTCACCCGAAACCTCTTATAAAAAATTAAAAACCTATTTTCCCCATCTGTAGCTATCTAAATCAAATCCTGCAATATCTAATGCACGATCGATAACGGTCGCAGCAAGTTCTTCAAAAGTTTGTGGTATACTATAAAATGATGGGGACGCGGGACAAATGATTCCACCTGCTTGAGTAATTAACTGCATATTTTGAATATGTATGCTACTCAAAGGTGTTTCTCGGGTTAACAAAATTAATTTTCTACGCTCTTTTAAGATAACATCAGCAGCCCGTGTTGTTAGGTCAGAAGAAATACCATGTGCTATCCTTGCCATTGTACCCATTGAGCAGGGAACGACAAACATGGTATCATATTTTGCTGAACCGGATGCAAATGGGGCCATAAAATCAGACTTTTGATACCTGGGGAAAGAAAATTGCTCATAACTCGTATCTCCTAACTCATACTGCCAGACATCTTTCGCATTATCCGACATTACCAAACCAACTGCCTCTATCTGTGCTGAAAGCTTTTGCAGCTTCTGCAATAAAACTTTTGCATAGATAGAACCTGAGGCTCCCGTTATGGCTACAACAATTTTTTTCTTCCTCATGTTACAAAACTATAAATGATTACTAAATCCTACTAATTTATAGTATTTGAAATAGATATACCTTTAATTTTAAAAATAAATTAAAAAATACCCCGTTTATAAAAAAGGGTCGAATTTGATTAATTCGACCCTACATCTACCTATGAAAAACATGCCCTTGGGGAGGGCATTACAAAAGTAAAAAATTCAACAGAAAAGCTATAGAACTACTACTCTCTTTTACTATTTTGTAGGCGCCTAGCTACAAAAATTAAATAGTGTTCGTTATCAAACAAAAAAAATTGTATAGATTACATTTATTAACACAGATAATTTTCTGCATTAAATGATGTTTTTAAAGATTAGATAACTTAAAATTAACTTTTTTTTATTTATTTCGTAATGCAAAAATTGGAATATGAGTTTAACTGTACTTGAAGAATATATTGAAACCGGAAACCAGCAAGATTTAGATTTATTACTTAGCCAAAATCCAGAATTAGTAAAGGAGAATACCAGTCATGATATTTCACCTTTATTATTAGCCTGTTATTATCAAAAGAGTCAGATTATACAGGTTATTCTCAAATACATTAAAAGTATAACCATACACGAAGCCTGTGCTGCAGGATTAACAGAGCAGGTTCAGCTAATGATTGAACAGAAACCTGAAGTAATCAACGAACTCTCTTCGCATGGCTTTTATCCCCTCGGTATTGCTTCGCATTTTGGAAAAGAAGATATCGTACGAATTCTACTTCGCAATCACGCTAACCCTAACTCATCCTCTCAAAATGGATATAATGTCTTTCCATTACATTCAGCGTTAAGCAATCAACAAGATAATATTGCAAAAATGCTTATTGAAGCGGGTGCAGAAGTCAATGTACTACAATCGTCAAAGATTAGTCCATTGCATTTAGCCGCTCAGCATGGAAATATTGATCTGATCATTATACTATTGGAAAACGGCGCTAACATAGAAATCAGAAATGATTTCGGACAAACAGCATCCGATCTTGCTTCTGATAAAGGCTACCTTGAAATCGCTCAAATCTTAAAAGCTTAATCTTTCTTTACTATCGCCAACCCGATTCCACATTCCAAACAGCGTTTGGGATTGCAATACATTGTCCGAAGATAACTGATGGACTGGGTTTCTAAGGTATTGACAACTTCTAAACTATATTCCGTATAGCGTTTGGGACGTGGGGTTAATTCAGTTTTCAAACTTTCTAACTAGCCTATTCCTAATCTATGTTGCTCTTGCTCCCGATATCTGCTAGACAATTTGTATCGTCCTCCAATCACTGCACTCTAACCCTCCCTCATACAAAAAGTGTCTATAAAGCTGACATACATGAATTCCGACATGTCCAAGCCAATCTTGATCATTAACTTTTAGCATCAGGAACAAGCTTTTTCAGGAGCATGAATTTAAATCAAAAAATTATTTAATTGGTTTTTTGTAAACTTTTAGCAGATCAGAACCAACCTGTTCTTCAGAAAATAATTCGCCTGTAAATTCAGGGGACTCTAAGCCATCGCCCCAAGTAATATCAGCGATAAAAACCCTTGCTTCATCCCACAGGTCAACTTTAATAAAGCTCTCTAAGGTCTTTTTTCCTCCCTCTATGATAATGGATTGAATATCCATCAAGTATAATTGATATAATATCTGTTGAGGTAAATAAAGATCGAAGTTTTCTAATTCAATATATTTTAGGTGGTCTCGCCAATCTGTTTTCTTAGCATTAAAGATTATGGTATCTGCAGATTGATCAAAAATGGTCAACTCTTCATCTAGTTCCAAGTTTTTATCAATTAAAACTCGTTTTGGATTTCGTCCTATCCAGTCTCGTACGGTTAAGCTTGGGTTATCAAGTTCTGCAGTACGCTTACCAACCAAAATTGCATCTTCTTCACAACGCCATTTATGAACCAACTGTTTACTAGCATTGTTGCTAATCCAACGTTGTCTTGCTTCTTTCGGAGCAAAATATCCATCTGCAGTTTCTGCCCACTTCAAAATCACATAAGGCCGAAATTCTTTCAGCTTAGTAAAAAATCTACGGTTCAACCATTTTGCTTCTGCTTCCAAAACGCCAACTGTAATCTCAATTCCAGCATCCTCTAGCTTTTTCACCCCCGCCCCGTTCACTTTTGCAAATGGATCCAGACAAGCTATGACAACTTTACGGAATCCCATATTTACAATTAGATCCGCACAGGGAGGTGTTTTCCCATAGTGCGCACAAGGTTCCAAACTCACATAAATAGTACTCGCTAAAAATAACTGCTTCGCTTTTTCCTCACCTACTTGACGAATTACTTGTTGAATCGCATTAATCTCGGCATGTGGACCGCCGTAAGGTGATGTAAAACCCTCTCCAATAATCATATCTCCGTTCACAATTACCGCACCCACCATTGGGTTGGGGCTAGTCTTACCAGCACCTAAAACAGCTAATTCTAAGCAACGTTGCATGTAACGCTCATCCATAAAACAAAAGTAGGTATTTTAGGACTAAATCAACTCTTATCTTAGCCAAATCTTATTGGGTTTTAATTGGGTGAGATATCTGGTTGATAGGTTGTTATTATCCCTTAGATTATTTTCAATTCCAGACGGTTATAAGGGGACTTTTTTTACGGGTTTAAGAAAAGGAGAAGATGAAAACAAGAAGAACAAAAGATCAATACTAAATAGTATTTTTGTAGAATGACTTCTCTCGCCATTATAAAACAGCTTTTTTTAGCAGACTTATCATCTATTTATGATCAAGATGAGATCCATAGTCTTTTCCAGATTAGTGCTGAGCACCTTTTAGGACTCTCCAGAATACAATTAAGTTTGAGGTTACAAAATCCACTAACAGAATCTCAAAGACAAGATTTTTTTGACATTTTAACCCAACTAAAATCGGGTAAACCTATCCAGCATATTATTGGAACAGCCCCATTCTACGGAATGGAATTCTTTGTTACTGAAGACACCTTGATTCCAAGACCGGAGACCGAAGAATTAGTAGATTTAATTTTTTCTGAGCACAACAACTCGAAAAGTTCAGTTATTATTGATATTGGCACCGGTACAGGTTGCATTGCTATCAGCCTTAAAAAAAGATTAAGTAATTCTGAAGTTTCAGCAGTAGATATTTCAGCAGATGCAATTGCAATTGCCAGGAAAAATGCTACCAAAAACCAAACAGCGATAAATTTCCGATGCCTCGATATTTTAGAGTGGGAATTTGCTTTTGATCACGAACAGTATGATATTATTGTGAGCAATCCGCCATATATCAGTCAGGGAGAAAAGAAAGAAATGCATCACAATGTACTGCATTTCGAACCGTCCATTGCTTTATTTGTTGAAGAGTCAGCTCCGCTGCTCTTTTATGATTATATCGCTTCATTCGCATTGAGGCATCTTAAAAAAACAGGAACGCTCTACTTTGAAATCAATCAATACTTTTCTGAAGAAACAAAGGATCTACTAATAAAAAAGGGGTTTCCTAAAGTCGAGATCATTAAAGACATCTATACAGCTCCCAGAATGATTAGAGCTAGATTTTAAAAAATCGATGAGATTTCGGCCAATCTATTCTAAAATATAGAAAAAGCTTATTTAATTCCCGCTTTAAGAGAGAATTTTTCAAACTGAAAAACAGTGACTTATTGATTAAACACAAATTTAAGCACAAAATATTTGGCACATATTAAGGTTTTTTCTACCTTTGCATCACTTCAAACAACGAAGGGTTCTAAGTAAAAAGAACAACGATTCCGTAGCTCAGCTGGTAGAGCAATACACTTTTAATGTATGGGTCCTGGGTTCGAATCCCAGCGGGATCACAAAAGGCGCTAGAGATAGCGCCTTTTCTCGTTAAAATAACCGAAAAACCGCGCTCAGGACAGATTTTTGTATCAAACTTATCCTATTCGAACCAATCGAACTGGTGCCCAAACTGGTGCCCTTTTTTAGTTCGTAGATTAGGGCACCAGTTTTACTCGCAAGTAGTTGAAGTCTAGTATTTAAAGAACATTTTTTTGAACTCATTTTAAAGATTTAAAAAGATGAAAAGTAACCAGAAATTAACGGTGCTGTTCTGGCACCGAAAATCGAAAGCGGATGCCAGCGGAATGGCACCCATTATCTGCCGCATCAGTATCGACGGAGCAGAGGCTGAATTCTCCATAGGCAAGAAGGTAAGTATCCGGCAGTGGGATACGGAAGCTAAAAAAGCAAAAGGCGGCTCAGAGGCCAGAAACATCAACAAAAGGATTATCCAGATCTCTGCAGACCTGGAAAGACATTTCACGGTGCTCCAGATGGAACATTCTCATATATCTCCCATTATGTTGAGGAATGTCTTCAATGGTCTTCCATTTGATCACAGAAAAGGAATGATCAACAAGGCAGTCCAACAATCTGGCACCATACTTACCGTAACCGATAGGTTCGTAAAAGATTTTGAAGAAATGGTCGAAAGAGGTCTACGATCAAG
The DNA here is from genome assembly GCA_040394615.1 of Sphingobacterium mizutaii. Lineage (GTDB taxonomy): Bacteria > Bacteroidota > Bacteroidia > Sphingobacteriales > Sphingobacteriaceae > Sphingobacterium > Sphingobacterium mizutaii_A. The sequence goes on along the minus strand of JBEBRZ010000024.1, from coordinate 9,941 downwards.
TGAAACCCTTCGGCAATGGAGATCGACTCGGAATAAGATCTTTGAATTCGTTCAGTACGCATTTGGAAAAAACGACCTGGAGCTTCAAGATATCGATTATTCCTTTGCTACTCGATTCTATCGTTACCTCACTGTTGAAAGAGAAAAGGTATTACAGGAAGCAGCTGCCAAGAAACAGATAAAAAATACCAAACAGATTCTTTCCATTGCTGAGTCAGGGGATATGATCTCCAAAAATCCCATTCAGAAATTCCGTTGTGGCGGAGATGAAACCGATATCCAGCCTTTGGAATTCCAACAGGTATGTCTGCTCTGGCAGAAAACAATACCCATCAAACGACTGGAAGAAGTTCGAGACGTTTTTATATTCCAATGCTTCACAGGTTTTGCTTTTCAGGATGTCCATGCTTTAACAGATTCCCATTTAGTCAAGGTGGGACTCAAAGGCGATAAATGGCTCATCAAGGAAAGGGGAAAAACAGGGGTTCCAGAAATGGTTCCCGTTATGCCAATTATCGAGGAGCTGATCGAAAAATATAGACATCACGAGTGCCGGATTATCCTGGGGCGTCTGTTACCGGTAAACAGCAACGCCCGGTACAACGGTTATCTTAAAGAAATCGCTGTACTCTGTGGGTTGGATAGAGAACTGAACACTCATCTGGCAAGGCATACTTTTGCCGATATGATGCTCAATGTTTTCGGGTTCTCTTTGGAGGAAGTAAGCAAGATGCTTGGCCATAAGACCATTCGGACAACCCAAAGATACGCCAAAGTGAAAAAGAACAAGATAAGTCAAACATGGGAAAAGGTGCGTTCAATCGTTTTTGCTGAAGATGGGCAGCTCAAGCAAATAGGATAGATAGTCAGGGAAACCTTGAATGGTTTCCCTAAATTCTAATAGAATGCAAATAATTCATTTTGAGACCTTGAAAATGCTTTGAATATCCAATTTGCTCTAAGGTATTTCATTACTCTTTCGAAATCCCCCATTGTATCAGAGGTTAATTTATATAGCTGAGTACCGAATTATTGAGCATATCGTAACGTTTTCTGTCTTTCAAGGCTTGACTTGAATAGAGTGAGACCACCATATTAAAAAACCTGCCCTTCTTTTGTATAAACAAGAATCTGACAAGTATAAATTTGTCCATAAAATATTGCTCAGGGGAAAGTTTAATGTCAAATGTAATTGCTGTGTCTGCATTGAAAATTTCCTTTGCTTGTTTTGGTTCAAAGTACGTTACATAATCTTTCCAGTGCTCTGCTGCTCGATCACCATATGCCTTCCTTATATACGATTTGATCTGATCGATATGAAAATGTTCAATCCTATATTCCCAATTTTCGAAATAATTCCTGGCCAACAAGGTGTCAGGTCCCGCTCCGGGGAAAAATTTAAAAAAAGGAATAAAACTCATGCAGTTGCCATCTCTTGTTATTAACTTATTATCTAAACACTTAATAAGACTCCCTAAAAAGGGTGAATCCTCAAAGCACTCTGTATCGAAATATCCTTTTTCAAATCCCTCGGGAGTGCTCATTTTAAGACCTCTGGAATCCAGGATATTTATTTCGAATTCGTCTAGAAAAGATATATAGAAACTCGGTGAAATTTGGGCCATCCCCTTAATGTTCCAAAGAAATAATATATGGATCAAAATAATTTTTTTCATAACTCTATGTTTAAGGGATGAGCATTCCCTTTTTAAAGATGAAAATTATAATTATTTTCCATAAAGTTTTATGCTAAGAGAGCGAAAGCCTACAGGAGTAAAGATTTGTCAAAAAATAAAAAATGTCCCCTTAATTCCAAAATTGGACGTTAGGAGACATTTTCTGCTTGGAAGTTCCATTACTTTTTTAAGTGAGCTTTCAATATCCACTCCCATGCGGTGGATTTCCAATTTGAAAGCTTTGTACCGTGGCAATTTTTCCAGTTTCTGGTTTGATAATAATCAAAGAATTCTTTTGCCGCTGCTTCAGATTGATCTTTCTGCAGGAAATAGATCTGGACATGTTCAAGTTTGGGGGGCACGGATCTTCCGATTCCTTCCCTAAAGGTCAGCATTTATTCTCAATGACCCTGTTCTCACTAAATAGCTTTTTAAGGTCTTCGGGATCATAATAGATATTCCCACCTATCTTGGTATAGGCAAGAAGTCCGCTTTCCCTCACGGCTTGGAGCTTTCCGGGAGAAAATCCCAACAGTGCACGTACTTCAGCCGACTTCATCCACCTGCGAACAGGCGATCTGAGGTTACTTTCTTTGCCGATCCTGTGGATGCTTTCCAGGATCTCCTTTTTCATCATCTCGAGGTCCTCGACCGTTACGATCTGATCTCTTCTAAAATTTTTCATATCATATGATTTTGTTTTATAATGAGATCAAATTAAGAACAGAGCACACGCAAAACAATACATTGATAAAAATCGCTATAGGGTCAGCCGGACAATTTCGGAAAAGATATTTGAAACTTATTTTTTGTTTTTTAGAAGTTCTTCCAGATAGCTTACCTTATCTTTTTCAGCTTCTATTAGACGTTCATATAGTTCAATAATTTTATCAAGAGGATTAATCGTACACAAATAATTGTTGTTATTTGAACTACTATCTTGAAATGTATTGTTAATAATATTAAACACAGCTTCTTCGCTAAAATTTTCGATTGCTTCCGGAGATACTCCCAATATAGTTGCTACCTGAACGAGTAAGTCAGCTTCAATATTTTCTCTGCCTTCCATTGACGAGACAGTCTGTTGGCTGACGCCCAGTTCTGCCGCCAATGATTCCTGTTTCATTCCACGAAGTTCACGGATACGGCTTATTTTCCTGCCAATATGGTTCTTAGTATTCGATGGGTTCATATTTTCAAAGTTAACAATATTGAGGCCTTAAGTTACTAAAATTTTAGGGAAACGGTAAAATACAAAGATTGGTCTAGTAAGTTACAACCGGGATTGTTGTTTTACAAGCTATTCTGGTTCGGTACACCAAAGAAACATTATTCCTTTGTTGAAAGCCATTGGTGGACCATTCAGCTCATCTCCATGGAGAAAAACTTAAGACGGCTTCTTCGAAGTCCCTGATAGCGACCAAAGAGAGTTTGCTCTATAATAATGTTTAACCATAAAAACAACGATATGCACCACGTACATTTTGAAAGAGATTACACCACTTTACTGACCAAACGGGAAATACTCAATCCATTTCTTGTCCTCCAAGAAATCTATAGCGATCAGGAGTCTGCCGATAGCACTAGGGAAACCTTGCTGGAAATTGTCTCTACCGCTCTGTGCAGGGATCGGTGGAAAAGGTATGCAGCCCCATTGATTCTTATGAACAGCTACCGGAAACTCGTCAGGCTGATGGAAGCCGGATGGCTGATCCAACAGGTCATTCCTTCACATGACCTGTTTATCAGCTCCTCTGTTTGCGCCATGCGGCTGAGGCTCTATGAATTTTTCTTTACGGGAATGGATCCCAGCTGCACATCCTATCCTTATGACCTGGAGAGCAACGACATGACTTTTTTTGAAGATCTCGACCGGTTCCTGATCTCCATTCACAATGTCCATGTTGTGCTGCAAAGTCCGGAGCTGACCAAGAATGCAAAAATAATGCTCAAGGAGGAACTGGCTGCTAGAAAACACATGAAAACGCTATATATCTATTATTCAGCGCTAGAAAGTCTTTTCGGATTTATATCCAAAGGCGATCTGATTCAGAGTATTGAGCGTGTTCCGGAAATCCTGATGACAAATGACTACTGGCGCTCCCATGAGCATCCTGCAGATCTGATCTACCACTTTCACAATTTCTTATTTCTGCTGGAATCCTTTTGGAACAAATGGCGAAAGGCCAAAAAGAAATATCCTATTTCCAATGACCGCTGGATCTCTTCATTGACCGAAGGCATAGGCATAAGGCCGTCACTGATTGATCAGACCGTCGCACATTGGAAGTTCCTGGAGGAATGCTTCAAAAAGAGATCTCTTGAAGCATGGAGAGAGGACCTGGACACATGTCAACTCCAGGCACTCAGCAATATCGGTCTTGATAGAACTGGACTTGAAGAATATGCTGAAATCCTTGACCTTATCCGAAGGCTCATCGAGCTGGCCGGCATTTATGAATATGGAAGGACTAAAAGATAACACCATGAACAAAGAAACCACAAATACACCAAACAAAAACAAGGAGGTCGAAATCCCATCGATCCTGGAGATACTGACTACCAATTTTCGTATCGAGGAAATCTACCTCAATCCCTACGATCGTGACGAGCAGCCATATGATCTGGTCATCCTGGTCAGCGACAAATACGTAAGGACACTTGGGGAGCTCGTGCCCCAGATCCGTGCCAAGCTCACGGAATATCCCAAATATCGTATACTATGTTATGTATCCTTTCAGGCCACAGAAAAGATCCGGGAAGGAAATCTCTTCTTATATACCGGCTGCAGGCCAGAGTGCCTGATCTACAAAAAAGAAGATTCCGTGTTTTCTCCTATCCACAAAAAATTCGATCTGCAAAACTGTCTGGCTCTTGCCAGAGAATCTTGGGATAGGGAAAATAAAAAGATCGACGAATTCTATCAAGGTTATTATTTCTTGATTGATCAGCAGTATCATTCTGCGGCGGCCTTTATGCTCCACCAGGTCATGGAACTTACTTACCGTGCACTGGAAATCGTGCTGGTTGCAAAAGAAAAGGTCACCCATTCCATCAGGTGCCACCATAGGCACCTGAATTCCATCTGTTCACTATACCATGGTATCTTCGATGAGGATGAGCATGTGGACATCGAGCTGCTCCATACCCTGGAAATGATATACCGCTCCACTCGCTATGAGGATTCATTTCAGGTCGAGCTTCATACGCTTGAACAGCTCAAGGGAAAGATGGATGCTCTTCGAAAATTAGCTTCGGAAATCTTTGACCATATGATAGACAAATGCGCAAATCACCCAGAAAGCCGTCAAGAAAAAGTTTTACCTGTTGGAAAATCGCATACTCCTGACTTGCTGCCTGAAGAACCACTAACCTTAGAGAGCATCCTTGCAATGGTACATCAGGGTATATCTGGTAACACCCTGATCTATATCTTTGGCCAACGCCAGCAGTCCATTCATATACAGAAGTCCATTACAGCAGGTCATAACGCTGAAGTCGTTACGTTTATCGACCTGCTGATCATGACCGATCGTGATCAACGGAGTTCAGTTTCAAGTCTACAGGCAAGAATCAATCAGATGAATGGTCCAAAGGTGTGTATGATATCTTATACCAAGGACCAAGTACAGCGATTGCTCGATTCGAATAATCCATTCTTGCACCGTGTCATCACATGCGGCAGATATGCATCAGAAGAAGAAACAAACGAACAGGACATCTGGAATCTCCATCCCGACCGTGGTGAGCGTAGCGATGAAGAAGTGGTCAAAGCAACAAGAAATTGGGAATTCCGATATCGCAACTCAAAGAGCTTTTTGCAAGCTGCAAGAGCCATCGAACAATGCGATCAGTTGTTGGTAAAAATATATCTTTACAACCAGACCCTAGAGCAGGCCTGTCTGGGTATTCTCGATTTTATTCCAGGTTTCATACCCTATCAGTATAATCTGAACCATCTGTTGAATATGTGCTGTAGTTTCTGGAATTTTCCGACAGAGATTTTTCCCAGGGATACCTTAGAGGAAAAAATATTCTTTAGGAACCTGCAAGATGCTATAAAGGACACCAGATACAGAAGAGACAGTGCTCTGGACCTACCGGACGCATACCGTTACGACGTTCGGTGCGAGCTGTTTTTGGAAATGTGTGAGGGTCTTGTTGCAGAGCATTCTGCTATAAGAAAGAAATCCAAGGGCGAGTGATCGGATGATTATTTGCATAAGCCGTGCGGGAAAGGAATAAAGGACCGTTACTGGAGTAGGTTAGTGATTTCCTCAATATCGATATCTGTAGACTTTACGGTCCTTTCTCTTTCTTTTATAATATTCTCGCATGAGCTCCCGTATACCTGCACTGGAACCGTAATGTTCAAAATAAGATCCTCTGGTGAGCTCCCAGGTAATCTCTGATAAGATCGCTTCAAACATTCTGATCTGGTCTGTCATTCTGCCTGTCGGACCGATGCTATTGTCAATCTCCTTGATGAGCTTGCCGGCAATCGGCAAGAGTTCAGGAAACCGCTCTATCAGTTTTTCGATTCTATTGAGCTTGAGTCTATCCAAGACAGTTCCATTTTTTAATGTATTTGCATGATGCATTCCCTGGGAAAATGAACGCTCAAACCCAAAGTATTCATCGAAGATTCTTTCCCCGGACTGCTTGAATGCGGTCCTATCAAATTGCCCCAATTTCTTGGAGTGCTCGGCATTCTTTCCCCGTGAGGTATTTTGGGGACTAAGCTTAATGGTGTTGGTGATATCTTTTCTGCTGACAATGACCTGGATGTGATACTGCGGACCATCTTTTTTATCCCCCCGCTGCTTTGTTCCATCCTTGACATGCCGGTCGTTATATCCATAATAACGAAACTGTTCAAATTTGCCAAACCAGAGCAGATCCCGGTTAGAATTAACACCGGATCTTTTAAAGTTTCTTGCATATCCATCCATTACTTTGATGGCATAATCTTTCAATACTTCTTTAACTTCTACCAAGCTGTGTTTTTCCAGAAGGAATGCCAGTTCCTTTTGGCTTGGACTGATATTGATCAAAAAAAACTTGCTGTCATCCTTTCCAAGTTTGGCTATATTGGAGTCGATCGATGTGCGGACCTGGTGGGCAAGAATAGTTCTTGATTGATCATTGAACCAGCATTCTTTGTTCCCTTGATTTAACCTGTTCTCCTTTTCAAGATAATTAACAAGCAGTCCGCAGCTCCCTGTATTTCCTCCGGTTTCGCTCTTGGTGATATTGATGAACATAAGCCTATAGGTTAAAGAGTGAATCGAAAGCTTTTTGCCTGATCTCCTCTTTGCTGGATGATGAAGCTGTCCAGGTAAGACTTTCCCGCTCGCTGATATATCCATCCAGTATTCTTTTGAACTTTACTACAAGGTGCTTTTTATCGTGAATATTAGTTCTTAAGACAGCGATTTCGTTCTGCATTTGGCTGAGTACATCATGAATATCCTTATTCTGTTTCATCGAATAATCGGAACTTTTCTGTAGAATCCCTGTGGATGTTTCCACATTTAGAATAGAATCGAAGAGCGGAACCAGAAGATCTGTTTCCTGCTGCTTGCCAAAAGAAAGGATCTTGAATATTCCGATCGAGATCTCTTTTTTAAGCATCTCGTCATTCAAGTCAACTGGATCTTTATTGGTTCTGTAGAAATAGTCAACCATTTGGGCAAAGAGTTCCTTTTTGGTACGTCCTAGTTTTAAGGAAAGTTGTGTCAGCTTTTCATCTACTTTTGGAGAGAAACGTATGGATTTAATATCGCCTATTAATTTTGTGTCCATAATCATTTTTATTATATCTGTTGTAATTTAAAATAGATGAGTCGGCCTATCAAAAACTCAGAAATGTATTGGAATGATTTGGAACTAAACAGTTAGGAAATCTGTATCAATTCGCATCTTTCACTGAGGTGATCGAATTCAACCCCTTGAAAAAAGTAGGAAACTGGGTATCCATATGATCAAGATCAGAGTAAAATTAAAAAATCAAATTTTCTCTACCTATATTTTGATAAAGGGTATCAGCAATATTTTTGAAGCTTAAAAAGGACGGATCAGTCGAATCTTCAAGCCCACCGTAAGCGATGTTTATTTTTCTATTAGAAGTATTTTTTTGTATTGTTTGGTCCAGGATAGTAAATAATTATCGTTGTAATGAATAGAAGGACTTGCAGCAAAAAACTTATTGATCTTGCTGCTTTTTGAATCTAATCCTTTGAGAAATGAATATGGGGGCAAAATAGCCTTCAAGCGAATGCCCATACAGCATGACATTGGGGGTGTCGATTCTATAGCAACTAGAAATTTGGGGATAAAGTTCCTGCTCGATAAAACCTAAAAATTATCTGCCCCGCCACTTGTGTTCATCTCGTATTCCGCTATTGCTTTAGGATAAGTATAATCCCGTTGCCTTAATGAACACATTTCTAAGATATCCCGATATCCGATTCCAACAAGAATTGCCTGAGGTGAGAGACCTACGCTACCGTAATCGTGGAGTGCCTGAGCGAAAATATTAGAATATAGGTTGGCGTCGAGAAGAAATATGACAGGGTAACTTTCGGTTGATTCTCGATAGCCAGGAGTTATACTTACCTTTATATCAAAGTCGTCTTTGACGATAACTGAATTTACTTTAAAAGTAATCAAGTAAGGTGTTTGAATTTCCTTTATCCATATTTGGGCGATGGCATCCCATCAATACGCAAAGCGGTAGAATTAATATATAAGTAAATTGATATCCATATAGGAGTCGATTATAGTTAAAAATAGACTATCTTATGGTGATTTACATCTTGTTGAACCGTGTTTAACCAAATGACAAACAGTTTGTAAACTATGGAAATTCAACAGGTAAACTCAAAAATAATGCCCTGAAAAATATGTTTAATATTGATAGAGTTGTCCCATTTCCATAATATATTTATATTGCTGAATCTGAATGACAATAAAAACAGACCAATTTTAGTATGGCTATCTTCAAATTAGAACAAGAATCCTTAAAAGAACTAAAACAAACTTCTTTTATCAATGAAAACCTCAATGAAGTCCGGGACATACAGAATTTCGTGGTCAATTCAATCGAAACAATCGAGGATAATCTTTTTATAATAAGCACTGAATTTGGCGAATGGGAGGACAGTCGTAGAAGGATTGATATTTTATGTCTAGATAAAAATGCAAACATAGTAGTAATCGAATTAAAACGGACGGATGATGGAGGTCATATGGAACTGCAGGCTATAAGATACGCTGCAATGGTCTCCACTATGACATTCGATAAAGCAGTCAGAGCATATGAAAAATATCTGACAAAAAAACAACTGCCGAAAGATAACGCAGAAACAGAAATCTTGGATTTTTTAGAATGGACAGAAAAAAATGAAGAAGATTTTGCTAACGATACCCGAATTATCCTTGTTTCAGCAGATTTTTCTAAAGAGATAACAACAACTGTCCTTTGGTTAATAGATAATAACATTGACATTAAATGTGTCCGGATAAGACCTCATAGGGATGGTAGCTCCATCTATTTTGACATTCAACAGTTGATACCGTTACCTGAAGCAAGCGATTATCAGATCAAAATTAGAGAAAAAGCTTTTGAACAAAGAGAAGCACGAAAAGAAGGGCAAAGAGACTACAGTAAATTTGATATCACTTTTAATAATACAACTTACCAAAAATTAGATAAGCGGGCGACTATGCTGCTAATTATCAAAGAATGTATTAAGAATGGAATTTCACCAGAGGAGCTTTCAAAGGTGACAAAAAAAAAGATGTGGCTCTCTGTCGATAAAATATGTACTAATGGAGAGGAATTTGAAAAGGAATATACTGTTATAAATAATAGAAAATATGACAGATCAAGATGGTTTAATGCTGATAATGAATTGTTGACATTTTCAGGGAAGACTTATGTATTCAGTAATCAGCATGGTCGCGATACCGAAAGAATTGCAAATGATATAATTAAAAGCTTTCCTCAACTAAACGGAAGCATTCGTAAAAATGATTTTTAATAATATCTGTGTTTGAAGCAATCCAAGTTAAATTGTATACTCTAAAGTATACTAAAATCCTATATAAAATCTCTCATTAATAATAGAGTATCCCTGGAGGATACTCAATACGCCGATTGCAGGGCAATAAGGCTAGAAAGTAGGGCTATGCCCAACTTCCGCTTGCTGTTCACTGTTCATTCTATCCTACATATGCTATGATGGAGGAAGTAAAAGAGAA
>JBEBRZ010000023.1:0-39265 GCA_040394615.1 Sphingobacterium mizutaii | reverse complement strand
TGCAACCTTTGGCAACTCTCTCTGATTTCCCCATGCTTTTTTAAAGAAATTCCTGATAAAGAAATTTTTAGTTTTCCCGCCAAAGAAATCGATTATTTTACGCTTTTGAATTGCCCAGGTAAACATTCCCCAGCCTTTTTTCTCAATCGACGAAACTAAATCTTGTTGAACAGCATCTCTGCGGTTCAGTAACAACATCTTCTGAATGTCAATTCCTACAGGACATACCTCTGTACATTTGCCGCAAAGAGATGAAGCATAGCTCAGATGCTTAAATTCCTTCATGCCATTAAGATGCGGAGAAATCAAAGATCCGATTGGACCTTGATAAGTCGTTTCGTAGGTATGACCACCAATATTCTGATAGATGGGACATACGTTCAGACAAGCACCACAACGAATACAATATAAACCTTGCCGCTGATCTTTTTGTTCTAAAACATTACTCCTGCCATTATCCAGGAGGATAACATACATTTCCTCGGGACCATCATATTCTGTATTCTTTCTGGGACCACTTAATACGGTATTATAAACAGTTAGATTTTGTCCTGTACCATGCGTCGCCAATAAAGGCCAGAATAAATCTAAGTCATTAATACTTGGAAGCACCTTTTCTATTCCTACAACTGCAATATGCACTTTAGGAAATGTAGTTGTTAATCGGGCATTACCTTCATTTTCAGTAATAGCAATAGCCCCTCTATCTGCCAATAAGAAATTAGCACCTGAGATCCCAATATCAGCTGTTGTATATTTTTCTCTCAGAATTTCCCTTGCCTTCAGGGTCAACTCTTCAGCACTTGCTTCTAAAGGTGTTCCAAATTTTTCATGAAATAACTTCGCAATTTCAGCTAAGCTTAAATGCATCGCCGGAGTAACAAAGTGATAAGGTTTCTGATTTAAAAGCTGAATAATAAATTCCCCTAAATCACTCTCAATGGTCTCTATATTTTTGGATTCTAAGAAATGGTTTAACTCAATTTCTTCCGTAGCCATTGATTTCGATTTGACGACAGATTTTGCCTGATGCCGCTCCATAATCTTCCAGATTTCTTCACGAGCTTCCTCAGCATCATTTGCCCAAATAACCTTACCGCCATTCGCTGTGAAATTTGACTCAAAATCTAAAAGATAACGATCCAGATTTTCAATAACCTTCCACTTCACCAAATTTGCTTTGATCTTTGAATTTTCTAAATCATAAAACTTGCTTTTCCCTTTTTCAAATGCAACTTCATACTTATCAATATTGTTATTGATAATTTGCCGATGCTGTAAATCAAAGGATTTGGATGCACTATCTTTTACAAATTTCTCAGCTACTGTCTGTGCCATAGGGATGTTCTGTTGCTTGATGCAAAATTAATAGTTGAATTGAAATTCAACCTGTTTTAAAGATAAAAAATTATCTTGTATTTAAGCTAATTTTTACAATTGTGAATGTATTGCATCAAAAAAGATGCTAAAAAGAGTTCCATAGGAGAGGACCTCTTTTTAGCATCTTTTTCCCTTCATTTCGAAGTGAATAAAACTATCTGCTTAAATTCTATTTCTTTGGTTCGATTAAGCTAATGCTCAATTCATCCAATTGATCTTTTGCGATGATAGATGGTGCATCAATCATAACATCACGTCCGGAATTATTTTTAGGGAAAGCTATAAAATCACGAATCGTTTCCTGACCACCTAGAATTGCTGTCAAACGGTCAAGACCAAATGCCAGTCCACCATGTGGAGGAGCACCATATTGGAAAGCATTCATCAGGAATCCAAACTGATCTTGGGCCTGTTCAGGAGTAAAGCCCAGGTGTTTAAACATCAGAGACTGCATTTCCTTATCGTGAATACGGATAGATCCACCACCAATTTCATTACCATTTAGTACTAAATCGTAAGCATTTGCGCGAACCTTACCCGGGTCAGTATCTAATAAAGACATATCCTCAATTTTCGGAGAAGTAAAAGGGTGGTGCATAGCATGATAACGTTGAGTATCTTCATCCCATTCTAGTAATGGAAAGTCAATAACCCATAATGGTGCAAATTCATTCGCTTTACGTAGTCCCAAACGGTTACCCAATTCCATCCGTAAGGCACTTAATTGAGCACGTGTTTTATTTGAAGGGCCAGAAAGCACAAGAATCAAGTCTCCAGCTTGTGCAGCAGTAACTTCAGCCCATTTAGCCAAATCGTCCTGATCGTAAAATTTGTCTACAGAGGATTTGTAAGTGCCATCAGCTTCACATTTTACATAAACCATTCCTGACGCACCAACTTGAGGACGTTTTACCCAATCCACTAATTCATCGATTTGTTTTCTGGTATATGAAGCAGCACCCGGAACAGCAATACCGACTACCAATTCTGAATTATTGAATATAGCAAAATCTTTATGTTGTGAAACTGCATTTAATTCACCGAATTTCATTCCGAAACGGATGTCCGGTTTATCATTACCGTATGTGCGCATCGCTTCATCAAAAGTCATTCTCGGGAATTCTTCAACTTCAATTCCATGAATCGTTTTTAATAAATGACGTGTCATCCCTTCAAAAACATTCAAAATATCTTCTTGCTCGACGAAAGACATCTCACAGTCAATCTGCGTAAATTCAGGTTGTCTGTCAGCACGCAGATCTTCATCACGGAAACATTTTACAATCTGGAAATATTTATCCATACCGCCTACCATCAACAACTGTTTAAATGTTTGCGGGGATTGAGGTAATGCATAAAACTGTCCCGGATTCATCCGAGAAGGAACCACAAAGTCACGCGCACCTTCCGGAGTAGATTTTATTAAATAAGGAGTTTCAATTTCACAAAAATCCAAATCAGATAAATAATTTCTAACCTCCTGCGTTACTTTATGACGAAACAGCAAGCTGTTTTTTACCGGATTTCTACGAATATCCAAATAACGGTATTTCATTCTGATATCCTCGCCGCCGTCCGTTTCATCTTCAATAGTAAATGGTGGCAATTTGGATTCGTTTAAGATTTCTAAATTGCTTACTTTAATTTCTATATCTCCGGTAGGAAGTTTTGCATTTTTGCTAGAACGCTCGATTACCGTTCCTGTAACTTTAATTACATACTCTCTGCCCAAATCACGAGCCTGGCTACGTAAGGTTTCATTATCCTCACTGTTGAATGTTAACTGTGTAATACCATATCGATCACGTACATCAATGAAAGTCATTCCTCCTAAATCACGTGATTTTTGTACCCATCCACTTAGGGTTACGGTTTTTCCTAAATCTCCAATTCTTAATTCGCCACAAGTATGTGTTCTGTGCATAATTATTTCAATTTTATTGACCCACAAAATTATTGCATTTAAGCGAGAATAAAGAATGAAAATTAGTCAAGTACAATTAGCTCCTGATACAAAGACTACATTGTTGTTTTTTGATCGCTGATTTTCCTTTTTTTAATCGTATCTCACCCACATCTCACCCGTATCTCACCCGATTAAAACCGCATTAAATACGGATGAGATAGGTGTGAATAAAAAGCCAATTTTAAATCAAAAATTAATCAATGACAGTAAATCAAGAAGTGCATCTTTTAGTAATTCTTGGTTTACTGCCTTTTCAATACATATTCCTTATGGTGTCAAGGTTTTTTTGTCTAGTTCTTTCCAGTCGGTAATTCCAATTACTGATTTATAAGGGTCAAAAGCAGCATCTTCAGATTGTGTTCCGGCTGCTTTATAAAGATGCCATACTGGTTTTGGTCCACCGGCATCAGTTTCATCGTCAGGGAATCTGCGAAGACCAATTCGTAAGCCAAACTCACCTCGGTTGTCTATCCAGTTATGCCATTGGATGGCATCAATACCATCTAATTGTTTGAATTTCTTCCATGCATAGGCAAAACCTGCCGCCTGTTCCTTCAGGTCCTGATCCGAATAGGTTCTTGAGTTCGTGCCGTTCTCCGATAGCCAGAGTGTTCTTTTAGTAGATTTTTTGTACTTGTGATCAGGCTGTTTTATCCAATCGTCCAGAACCTCTAAATTTTTGAAAGTTACTAATGGAGAAGATTTGCTGAATGTTGCTCTTTTATCATTCCAGGTTTTTGGTTCTGTTAAATCTTCCGGGTAAGGGTGGCAGGCTAAACCCCACTGAAAATCACCTTCTGCATTAGAATACTTAATGATTCCCTCAACCATTTCTTTAGTGGTATAATATCCGGCAAAATAATCACCTCCGCTTGCAGACTCATTCCAGGAGTGTGTAAAAGATCCTAAAACCTCAGCATGACTATCGTAGTTTCTGATGATGTTGTAGGCAAGTCTCATGGATTGGTAGTAATTGTCTAAAAACACATTTAAAGGTCTGTCTGCTCCCATATTCGTCCATACAATTCCTTGATCCACTTCATTGTGCATAATGAAAGAATGTATTCTTCCATTTGGGCTATTAGGTTGACAATAGCGATTGGCAAGGAAATCCAGTGCCGCAGCATAAGCGTGTAGACTGACTAAATTGTCCATACGAGGCATGGTAAAGAATACGTTGGAACCAGGAGCAAAATTTGGATGTTCTAAAAGTTTTCCTGCTTCCTGATCCACACTCTCAGCAGCACTTTGAATTAAGATAATAGCTGAAACCACTATTCCTCGGTCCAATGCTGCCTTGAAAGTTTTATCCATATTATCTACATAAGATTTACTCATGTAGTAGGTTTTACCATTATAAGTATGCGCAATGTTATTGCCTTTGTCTGTTAAGTTTAAAAAACTACTTATAGACACGTTTACTGTTACGCTGCTAATCTGTAAATCATCAAGGTCTGTTTGGAATCCCCTGCTGCTCGAATATCCACCAAGACCTTTTTTGCTTTTAAGTACATAAGGTGTCATCTGATGTTTAGCCTGGATGACATCGGCATAATGTGCATGCGATTGAAGTTCTAAATTGTCCTGAACTTTGCGGACAATAGCCCACCTGGATAGTCCTCTATCATATCGGAGACCATCTTTTTCTTGATAACGCTCTGCTTGAATGGTAAAGGAGGAATTAGTGATAGGTATTGGAGTTCCATAGCTTGAAGGATCGAATGGCTGTCCGCCAGGGAGAATTTCTATTAATTGGTATCCTTCTGATTCATTAGGGATGTTTCCTTGGATTTGAATGTCGGAAGCATTGACCTGGATGTTGGTGATTTTACTAGAATAATTGTTGCTTAAATAGGAGATGAATTGTTGATTCAAGGCTAGATCATTTTTCTTAAAATCTTCTTTTTCCTGAGCAATCCTTTCTTCTTCTTGATTTCTTTTTCTGATTGATATTCCTTTTAACGTGATATTCACACCTGGAGAATTGCCAAAATCCAGACGAAGTTGATCACCTGAATTTCCCCAGTCTAATTCTTGAATCTTACTGCCTATGTCAATAGAGAATGATTTCATACCACTTGATTTAGGCAAGATAATACTACTTAGGGATCGTCCTTCTGACAGAGGAGGAGCGAAGAAGACCTGCAAAGTTATTTCTGCTGAAGAGCTGTACTCGAAAGTCAATACCTGTTCCTCACTTTTTAATTTTCGGGAAAGACCATTTAGAAAGAGGTAGGGGTCTACGTCAGTTGTTTCAATTTGATATTGACCGCTGTTTTCTGTCAGGTTTAAATGATTTCCTGATTTACCATCTACGGTTAATTTTAAGGTACTTGTTCCACTGATTTCCGGATTGTCAGCGTTTATATGGCTTTTACAGGAAAATGAAAGAAATAGTACTCCCAGAATTAGTGTTAGGCACTTTTTCATAAGGTGATTTTTTGGTTTTAGAATTGATTAAATCAAATATAATCTGAACGTTCGATGTAACCGTCATGGACTGTCGGGAATCGAAAATTAAGCTCTTCAATATCGTTCTCCCACCTTGCCCCACTTTTGCCGGTTTTTCGAGTCTCAATTCCCTAAAAACAAGAGTTTTGCTATTGATTTTTAATAAATATTAAAAGTTTTTTACAATTCTTAATTTGTTGTGTTTCAATATAATTATGGGTTTTCGATGCTTTTAAAGGGGTTTTTGTGGCTATTTTCCTATGTGGAAAACTTTTTTGTGGGGCATTGTGGGAGATTGTGGGAGAAAGTGTATACTTTTACATTAATATTATAGTAAAGGAGTACTAAATGATTCAATTAATCGGAGAGTTCGAATGCAAGCTAGACACCAAGGGAAGAATGGTGGTTCCTGCAGCGCTCAAAAGGCAAGTGCCTGATGTAGAGCGTGAAGGGCTTGTTGTGAACCGTGGTTTTGAGAAAAATTTAGTGATTTATACAAAAGAAGAGTGGAGTAAAAAGATGTCTCAGTTGTCGAAACTGAACCAGTATAATGTGAAGAATAGAAATTTCATTCGTCAGTTTATGCGGGGAGCAACGGAGTTGACATTGGATTCAGCGGGAAGAGTTCTTTTGCCAAAATCATTGTTGGAATATGCAAATATTCAGGGCGATGTTTTCTTGCAATGTCAATTTGATAAAATTGAGGTGTGGGCAAAAGATGAATATGAAAAAATGATGGATGGAAACTCTGACGAAGACTTTTCTTCATTGGCAGAAGAGGTAATGGGTGGATTTGATTTTGGAGGATCCGCACATGAGTAATGAAATCGGATATCATGTGCCTGTTATGCTTCAGGAGTGTATTGATGCATTGGCGATAAAACCTAATGGGATATATGTTGATGTCACATTTGGTGGTGGTGGTCATTCGAAAGAAATTATGAAGCACTTGGGGCCTCAGGGGAGATTGATCGCTTTTGATCAGGATCCTGATGCGATCAAAAATGCTTTGGCAGATGAACGGTTTACGTTGATTCATCAGAATTTTAAGTTCTTAAAAAATTATTTGCGGTTAGAAGGGGTGAAAGAAGTGGATGGGATTCTTGCTGATTTAGGGGTTTCTTCCCATCAGTTTGATGCAGCTGATAGAGGTTTTTCTACTCGTTTTGATGCGGATCTGGATATGCGGATGGATCAGGTTTCGGATCTGGATGCCCGTAAGGTGCTAAATACTTATTCAGAAGAAGAGTTGCATCGAATTTTCGGTATGTATGGCGAGATTCAAAATGCAAAATCGCTGGCAAAAACGATTGTTACAGCTAGATTATCAGGAGAAATACAAACCATTGCCGAATTGAAGCAAATTATTCAGCGATTGGTACCCAAGGGGAAAGATCATAAATATCATGCGCAAGTTTTTCAGGCTTTACGCATTGAAGTGAATAGTGAGTTAGAGGCGTTGCAACAATTTTTGGAACAAACCTCGTTAGTCTTAAAACCTGAAGGAAGGTTAGTAGTGATGTCTTATCATTCTCTGGAAGATCGCTTGGTGAAGAATTTTATGGCAAAGGGAAAGTTTAAAGGTGAAGTGGAGAAAGATTTTTTCGGGAATGAGATTAAGCCGTTTAAAGTAATTAGCAGAAAAGCAATTGTGGCTAAGGATGAAGAGGTTAAGCAAAACAATCGAGCGCGAAGTGCAAAATTGAGGATTGCGGAGAAAATTATAGTAGAGTAGAATATGGCAAAGAGAAATACTATAAAGCAGAAGGAGCTTAGTGAAGAGGTTCAGGAGGAAATGTCTGATGCGTTAGAGGAAAAAGTTGAGGAGACCCAGAATTTTCTAAAGACTTTTTTTTCACAGAAAAGAGTTTCTACTTATTTAGTTGCAAGGAATATACCATTTATAGCATTTCTGGCTTTATTAGGCCTGTTATATATCTCGAATAGGCATTTGGCAGAAAATACAGTGCGCAGGATCGATAGATTAGGGAGAGAAGTGAAGGAATTGAGTTGGGATTACAAGTCGTTGAATGCTGAGTTGATGAAATTAACCACACAAACAGAGATTGCTAAGCGTGCGGACACACTAGGGTTGAAGGAAAGAACCGAACCGCCAATAAAATTAGAAGTTGTAAAAGAAGTAAAGTAAATAAATAACCAATAGATGAATATTAGGAAATCCATACTGATTAGGGTGTACCTGGCATTTGGCCTGATGGTTTTTGGTGCTTTATTGGTTTTCGGAAAATTACTACATCTACAGTATGTGGATGGCGACAAATGGCGTGATATTGCGGATAGTTTGACTATACGCGAGCGCGTGATTGAGGCAGCTAGAGGAAATATTTATTCGAATGATGGAAGTTTATTAGCTACTTCTGTTCCCGAATATGAAATAAGATTTGATGCGATGGCTATTCCATCCGAGCATAATGATGTTTTCAATGCTCGGGTGGATTCTTTAGCCAGTAAACTTTCCAAATATTTTGGAGATAAATCGGCTAGGCAATATTTAAGCTATTTAAAAGAAGCAAGGGCAAAAAAGCATCGCTATGTATTATTAAAGCGTGATGTAACGCATCAACAGTTAAAAGACTTAAAGACCTTTCCTTTATTGAAGAACTTTAAGGAAGATAAAGAGCGGTTCTCAAGCTCTTTGATAGCGGTAAGAGAAAATAAGCGTATTCTACCTTTTACAAATTTGGCAGCCCGTACTATTGGCTATAAAAATAGTAAAGGAGATACCGTGCGTGTTGGGTTAGAGGGAGCTTATGGTGATTATATAGAAGGGAAGAGTGGGGTGCAATTAATGCAGCGTATTGCTGGCGGCGTTTGGATTCCGGTAAATAGAGAGATGGAAGTGGCGCCAACAGATGGTTCTGATATCATTGCTACAATCGATGTGAATATGCAGGATATGGCTCAACGAGCATTAGAAAAGCAATTGATCGAAAGTAATGCTGATAATGGTTGTGTTGTTCTGATGGAGGTACAGACAGGAGAGGTTAGGGCGATTGCAAACTTTACAAGAGATTCAGAAGGTGTATATAGAGAGAAATTTAATTACGCAATTGCTCAGGGAGCTGATCCGGGTTCGACTTTTAAAGTTGCTTCCTACTTGGTTGCTCTGGATGATGGCGTAGTCGATACAAGTACTGTAATAGATATTGGAAACGGTACATGGAAAGTGCCGGGACACACCATTAAAGATTCGCATCCACCAAAAAAATCAAAAGTAACAATTAAAGAAGCTTTTGAGGAATCTTCAAACGTTGGTGCTGCAAAAACGATAGGAACTTATTACGGGAAAAATCCGGAAAAGTTTACTGGTAAGCTTCATGAATGGGGCATGGCAAAACCATTAGGGCTGCAAATTCCGGGTGAAGCGATGCCATGGGTAAAGATGCCTGATAGTCGTTCCTGGAGTAAATTATCGCTAGTGCAGATGGCTTATGGATACGAATTGAAATTGACACCATTACAAACTTTAACATTGTACAATGCAGTTGCAAATGATGGTAAAATGATTGCGCCATTGTTTGTAAAAGAAATTCAGCATTTAGGTAATACCGTAAAGAAGTTTGAGGCAAGGGTTATCAATAAGCAAATTGCATCAAAAGAGGCTATTGGAAAGATGCAGAAAATGATGGAAGGTGTTATGACGGAAGGTACCGGTAAACGGTTAAGAAGTCCGTTATATAGTTCTGCAGGTAAAACAGGAACTGCGCAGATGGCTGATGGTTCTCGTGGATATGGAGCAAGAAGGTATCAATCTTCCTTTGCTGGTTATTTCCCTGCTGACAATCCTAAGTATTCTATGATTGTCGTAATCCGTAATCCTAGAAATGGATATTACGGGGGCTCTGTAGCCGGACCGGTATTTAGAGAATTGGCAGATATGGTCTATGCGAATGACATGTCATTGCATAAAACATTTAACAGTCGTAAAGTGAATTTTACGGGTAACAAGGTTCCGTATACTTTAAAAGGTTCTAAGGATGCTACCGCGAAAGTTTACGAGTTGTTAGGTATAAAAGCTGTTAACTGGAATGAGATAGTAGCTTCAGAAAAGGACTCGGCAAGCCATGGTGCGGAAGCATTTACGGTAGCAGAGTTTAAAGAAGGGGTTGTACCTAATGTGAAAGGAATGGGCTTGGTAGATGCTATTTACGCTTTAGAAAATGCAGGCTTTAAGACCACAGTTAAAGGAAAAGGAAAAGTAATTAATCAGTCATTGGTAGCTGGGCAAAAATTAAAGCCAGGTACGAATGTGCTAATAGAATTGAATTAATATGTTGTTGAAGGATTTGCTACACGCTATTCCGGTAATTGATTACCGCGGATCTCTAGAGATAGAGGTTAGCTCACTATGCCTTGATTCAAGGAAAGTAGTTGAGGGTAGTGCATTTGTGGCAGTGCGGGGGTATCAGACTGACGGACATTTATTTGTTCAGAAAGCAATAGAGTCCGGGGCATCTGTCGTATTAGTGGAGGAATTACCAGCAGATATTGATGAGAGCGTAGTATATGTGGTAGTTGAAGATTCTGCCTATGTTTTAGGAGTGTTAGCCGCTAATTTTTATGGTAACCCTTCCACTAAATTGAAATTAGTAGGTATAACTGGAACGAATGGAAAAACTACAGTTGCGACATTGTTATTCAATCTTTTTAACAAATTAGGTTTTCACGTAGGTCTTTTATCTACTGTACAGAACCAGATTGGTGACCGCGTTGTGGAAGCAACACATACTACCCCTGATCCTATCTCTTTGAACGCGTTGTTAAAGGAAATGGTTGAGGATGGTTGTGACTATTGTTTTATGGAAGTCAGCTCGCACGCTGTTGTGCAACAACGGATTGCAGGACTAAAGTTTGCAGGCGGGATTTTTACCAATATAACACATGATCATTTAGATTTTCACGGCACTTTTGCCAATTATATTAATGCAAAGAAAAAATTCTTTGACGATTTAGATCGCTATTCATTTGCACTTAGCAATATTGACGACAAGAATGGATTGGTGATGCTTCAGAATACGTTTGCGCATAAGAAAACTTATGGACTGCATCAGATGGCTGATTTTAAGGCAAAGATTCTGGAAAGTCATTTTGATGGTATGCTGCTGCAAGTTGATGGTAAAGAAGTGTGGGTAAAATTGGTGGGTGATTTCAATGCTTATAATCTTCTGGCGGTATATGGTGCCGCTATATTGTTGGAGCAGGAAACAGTTAAGGTTTTAATGGCATTAAGTGAGATTACAGGTGCTGAAGGTCGTTTCGAGACACTTAAATCAAGTACAGGAGTTGTTGCAATCGTTGATTATGCGCATACTCCGGATGCGGTAGAAAATGTATTAGAAACGATAGGGGGATTGAGAAAACCAGGTCAACAAGTGTTAACGGTATTGGGATGTGGAGGAGATAGAGATAAGACCAAACGTCCTGAAATGGCTGAAGTGGCTGCTAGACTCAGTGATAAAGTGGTACTGACATCTGATAATCCAAGAACGGAAGATCCTGGAACAATTATAAAAGAGATGGAAGTTGGAGTGCCGGCCGATAAAAGGAAAAATGTGTTTTCTATTACCGATAGAAGAGAAGCGATTCGAGCGGCATTTCATTTGGCACAACCAGGGGATGTTATTCTCGTTGCCGGAAAAGGACATGAGAAATATCAAGATATCAATGGAGTGAAAAATCACTTTGATGATAAAGAAGAATTATTAAAAATTTTTAACGAACACAATTAAACTGCATGCTATACTATTTATTCACATGGCTTAACGAGCATATCCATATTCCGGGAGCTGGATTATTCCAGTATATCTCTTTTCGTACGGCCATGGCAGTTATACTTTCGTTAATTATTACGACTGTCTTCGGTAGCAGATTAATTCGGTTATTACATCACAAACAAGTTGGAGAAACTATTCGTGATTTAGGATTAGAGGGGGAGAAGAAAAAACAGGGAACTCCAACGATGGGGGGATTAATCATCATTGCCGGTATTTTGATTCCGACACTGCTCTTTGCAAAGCTGAATAATATATATGTCATTTTGATGATCATTACAACAGTGTGGATGGGTGCTATTGGATTTTTAGATGATTATATCAAGGTTTTTCGTAAAAACAAAGAAGGTTTAGCGGGTAAATTCAAGGTGATCGGACAGGTAGGGTTAGGGGTTTTGATTGCTATTACAATGTATTTTCACCCACAGATTGTTTCAAGACAACAAGTAACAAACCCGACCTCTTCTAAGCCTGTTGAGGTTATTATAAATCCATCAACTGGTGAGAAGACTTATGCAGAGAATGTAAAGTCGACAAAGACAAACATTCCTTTTTATAAAAATAACGAGTTCGACTACTCCAAGGTTTTGGATGTATTCGGTATCAATAGCCCTACGGCAACGTTCTTTCTGTTCTTGTTGGTTGTAGTTTTTATTATTACCGCAGTTTCTAACGGTGCAAATATTACCGATGGAATAGATGGTCTTGCTACGGGAACCTCTGCAATTATGGGTATTACATTAGCCATATTGGCATATGTATCGGGTAATATCATTTTTGCTGATTACCTGGATATTATGTTTATACCGAATTCAGGTGAGCTGGTAATTTTTGCCGGAGCATTTGTAGGGGCCTGTACTGGATTCCTTTGGTATAATGCTTATCCGGCTCAAGTATTCATGGGTGATACAGGAAGTTTGGCTATCGGAGGGATTATCGCGGCATTTGCCATTTTGATCCGTAAAGAATTATTGATTCCTGTGTTATGTGGGATCTTCTTGATTGAGAACCTATCGGTTATTATGCAGGTGTCTTATTTCAAGTATACGAAGAAGAAATATGGAGAAGGAAGACGGATATTTTTAATGTCTCCATTGCATCACCATTATCAGAAGAAAGGTTATCATGAGTCGAAGATTGTGACCCGATTTGTTATTGTGTCCATCATCTTAGCCATTCTAACGATAGTAACATTAAAAACGAGATAAAATAATGCCAAATATAGCACAGACATATTACCCACAAGAAGGACGCCTGGTTATTTTAGGAGCAGGTGAAAGTGGGGTTGGTGCAGCAATCCTTGGCAAGGATAAAGGTTTTGATGTTTTTGTATCGGATATGGGAAATATTTCGGATTCATACAAAACAACATTGCAAAAAGAAGGGATTGCATTTGAAGAAGGACAGCATACTGAAAAACTGATTCTGAATGCTGACCTAGTGGTTAAAAGCCCGGGAATACCGGAGAAGGCACCATTGATAAAGAAGTTGAGAAGTAGAGGATTAGCTGTTATCTCGGAGATTGAATTTGCAGCTCAATACACGGATGCAAAGTTATTTTGCATAACAGGCTCTAATGGAAAAACGACAACAACATTGTTGACATACCATATTTTAAAAAATGCCGGGATGAACGTTGGGCTTGCCGGAAATATTGGGAACAGTTTTGCGCTGCAAGTGGCTAGAGAAGAGCATGAGGCTTATGTCTTAGAAATCTCAAGCTTCATGTTAGATGACATGTATCACTTTAGAGCAGATGTTGCGGTCATATTAAACATAACACCCGATCATTTAGATCGATACGATTATAAGATGGAGAATTATGTGGCTTCAAAATTCCGCATGGTTCAAAATCAAAAGGCATCGGATTATTTCATCTATTGCATAGATGATCCCGAGACCAAGGCGGCCTTAGAACGGCATCCGACAGCAGCAATGCACCTGCCATTTACACAAGAAGGAAAAGTGAATATCGGTGCGTATCTGGACGAAGAGAAGAATTTGAACATTTTAATACCAAATAGAGAAGCTTTTATCATGAATATTGAAGAATTATCACTGCAAGGCAAGCACAATGTTTACAACAACATGGCTTCGGGATTAGTAGCAAAGGCTCAGGAATTAAGGAGCAATACCATGAAGGAAAGCATGGGGTCTTTTGTAAACGTTGAGCATCGTTTAGAGCATGTGGCTTGTATCGGTGGTGTTAATTACATCAATGATTCAAAGGCAACCAATGTGAATTCTGTGTGGTATGCATTGGAGAGTTTTTCGACAGAGATTGTATTGATTATGGGAGGGGTTGACAAAGGGAATGACTACGAAATGTTAAAAGACCTGATTCATGCTAAAGTAAAAGCGATCATCTGTATTGGAAAAGATACTAGTCGTATTCATGAAGCTTTTGAGGATGATACAGAGGTTATTGTAAATAGTGCTTCGATGAGTGATGCTGTTCAGATTGCTTCTCATTTAGCCAAAAAAGGAGATACCGTTTTATTATCTCCGGCATGTGCCAGCTTTGACTGGTTTAAAAACTACGAAGATCGTGGTGATAAATTTAAGGAAGCAGTAATGACTTTATAAGAATAAGAAAGGAATGACAATGGAATACATTTTTTCTAAACTAAAAGGCGATAAATGGATATGGATTATTGTAATCTTATTATCTATTTGGTCACTATTGGCTGTTTATAGTTCAGTAGGAACGCTTGCTTATAAAGAAGGTAAGGGAACGGAGATGTACCTCTTCAAACACCTTTTTATTGTGGTAGCCGGTTTAGCACTCATGTATCTTTCTCATAAATTGGATTACCGTTATTATGCCGGTATTTCCAAATTATTAATGATGATTACCATTCCATTGTTATTGTACACTTTGATTTTTGGTAGTAAGGTGAATGACGCAAGTCGTTGGTTAACTATTCCGGTAATCAATCAGACATTTCAAACCTCAGACTTAGCAAAGCTTGCCTTAATTACGTTTTTAGCAAGAATGTTATCGCGTAAGCAAGAGGAGATTAAGGATGTTAAAAAATCATTTATACCTATCATGGGTGCTGTTTGTGCAGTGTTTGTGTTAATAGCCTGGGCAAATTTATCTACAGCATTGATGTTGTTTGGTGTGTGTGTTTTACTGCTATTAATAGGTCGTGTGAGTTTTAAACAGATTGCAGTGGTTTGCTTAGGGGGCGGCGTGTTATTGATGTTGGTGATGTTTCTGGGACCGAGACGTGCAACTTATGTGAGTCGTATTCAAGGGTTTTTCAACACAGAAGAAGTTCATGACGGAAAGACATCTTTTCAGGATGATAAGAATTATCAGGCTAATAATGCAAAAATAGCGATTGCAACCGGCGAAATGTTCGGTAAAGGAGTAGGTAATAGTGTTCAACGCAATGTTTTACCTCACCCTTACTCTGATTTTATTTTTGCAATTATTATCGAGGAGTATGGTACTATAGGAGGAGCTATTTTACTCTTTCTGTATATCGCTTTGATGTATCGATGTATTCGGATTGTCACGTTAAGTCCGAGAGCCTTTGGTGCATTTTTAGCTGCAGGTTTGGGTTTTAGTCTGACGATACAAGCATTAGCAAATATGGCAGTTGCTGTAGGATTAGGTCCTGTTACAGGGGTGCCATTGCCATTAGTCAGTATGGGTGGTACATCCATCTTATTTACAAGTATAGCATTAGGCATTATTTTAAGTGTAAGCCGGAATGTAGAGGAGTTGAAAGGTAAAGAAGAAGAAATTGTAAAAAGACCAGCTAAAGTGGTGGTTGGTACAATTTAATATAATAATCAATGGCGAATAGAGTAATCATAAGTGGAGGTGGAACAGGAGGTCATATCTTTCCTGCGATAGCGATAGCGAATGCTCTAAAAAATAGTTCTCCGGACATTGAAATCTTATTTGTAGGTGCAAATGGGAAGATGGAGATGGAAAAAGTTCCTGCTGCAGGATATGAGATTGTAGGGTTGGATATTGTAGGAATCAATCGTCAGTCATTATTAAAAAATATTAGTCTTCCGTTTAAGATGATCAAAAGCTTATGGAAGGCGAGAAAAGTTCTTAAAGATTTTAAAGCTGAAGCTGCAATCGGAGTAGGAGGATATGCCTCTGGTCCTTTGCTGATGATGGCCAACATGATGGGCTTGCCTACGATTATACAAGAGCAAAATTCTTATGCCGGAGTGACCAATAAGAAACTGGGAGCAAGAGCAAAAAAGATTTGTGTAGCGTATAGCGGAATGGAAAGATTTTTTCCGGCAGATAGGATTTTATTAACTGGAAATCCGATTCGTAAATCATCAGTAGCGATAGATGGAAAACGTCAGGAAGCAATACATGCTTTTATGTTGGACCACAGTAAGAAAACATTGCTAGTCACAGGTGGTAGCTTAGGGGCATTAACGCTGAACGACAGTATTAAAGTAGGCCTTTCGGAAATAGCAGAGGCAGGAATACAGGTTATCTGGCAATGTGGTAGTTATTACTATGATAAATTGAACGCAGAACTAGGTGAAGATCTACCGGATAGTGTGAAATTGATGCCTTTTTTGGAAAGAATGGATTACGCCTATGCTGCTGCGGATATTATTGTTGCCCGAGCCGGAGCAGGAACAATTTCGGAATTATGTGTAATTGGTAAACCGGTTGTTCTTGTACCCTCACCCAATGTTGCAGATGATCATCAAACCAAGAATGCAGATGCGCTAGTTCAGAAAGAGGCAGCTTTAATGGTTAAGGATAATGTGGCGAGAGAGGAATTAGTCCAAACAGTATTAAATCTGTTTAAAGACGAGAATAAACAAAAAGAGTTAAGTGAGCAAATAAAAAAGCTTGCACTTCCAGATGCTGACGTAGTAATAGCTGAAGAGGTTTTGGAATTAATTAATAAATAAGATATGAATATCGACAAAATAAAGAGAGTTTATCTATTGGGGATCGGTGGAATCGGCATGAGCGGATTGGCTCGTTATTTTAGTCGTTTAGGTTGCGAAGTAGCGGGTTATGATCGTACTTCAACGGAACTTACAAGAACATTGGAAGAAGAGGGATTAGAAGTTATTTATGATGATGAAGTTAATTCTGTACCAGCAGCTTTCAAGTCAGCAAGTGATGAAACCTTAATCATTTTCACACCTGCAGTTCCGAAGGATTTAAAATTGAAGGAATTTTTTCTGAACAACGGACATAAGCTTTTCAAGCGTTCAGAAGTATTAGGTTTTATTTCGGCCAGTAGATTTACAATTGCTGTTGCCGGAACACATGGGAAGACAACAACATCAACTATGGTTGCTCATGTTCTGAAGCATAGCGGGTTTGACTGTTCAGCTTTCCTTGGTGGAATCAGCACAAATTACCAAAATAATGTGTTGTTTGGTGATAATGATGTGGTTGTTGTTGAAGCAGATGAATACGATCGTTCATTTCTGACTTTACACCCAAATATTGCAATTGTGACTTCAGCAGATGCAGATCATCTGGATATTTATGGAGATCCGCAAGAATTGATTGATTCGTTTGCAATGTTTTTGGACAGGGTTGTTGAGGGAGGACAAAAAATTGTGAAAGTGGGCTTGCCATTTTCGGGAAATATCAGTTATGCTCGTGAACAGGTATGTGATGCTTATGCGGAGCATGTTCGTGTTGAAAACGGAGAGTTTTATTTTGATTATCATACAGAAGATTTAATTATCAGAGATATTCATTTAGGAATTCCGGGCTTACATAACGTTGAGAATGCAGTGGCAGCCATAACTGTTGCTAAATTATTGGGAATTACAGCTGAAAAGATTGTTGCAGCCTTGTCAGCTTTTACAGGTGTTAAACGTCGTTTTGAATTTATCGTTAAATCGGAAAACCATATCTATATCGATGATTATGCGCATCACCCGGAGGAATTAAGAGCATTCTTAACCTCAATGAAGAAATTATACCCTGACAAGAAATTGACAGTAATCTTCCAGCCTCATTTATTCAGTAGGACTCGGGATTTTGTTGATGGATTTGCAGAAGTATTAGGGTTTGCAGATGAATTATTATTGATGGAAATCTATCCGGCAAGGGAAGTGCCAATAGAAGGGGTGAATTCAGACTGGTTGTTAAATAAGATAGATTTAGAAAACAAACGCTTAGTAAGTCCTGAGAGGGTATTAGAAATTATAAAGCAGGAAAAACCTGAATTATTAGTGACAGTAGGGGCAGGAGACATTGACAAATTGGTGAAACCATTAAAAGAAATATTAACAGATGCTAAATAGGATAAGAAATATACAATGGCGCCAAGTCGGCTATTTTTTCTTAGGTCTGATTTGTCTAGTTGGGGTAGGAATGCTGATGAGTCTGGTGAATAAGAAAGATCAGGTTCAGGTGTGTACCGCTCTAAAAGTAGTTGTAGAAGGGAAGGAAACTTTTATTGATCAACAGGATATTTCTTCAATGATTAATGAAAAGTTTGGCTCAGTAGTGGGGAAACAATTAAATGTATTACCCTTACAGCAGATTGAAATGGAATTGAAAAAATCTCCTTATGTGTCTAAAGCAGATGTGCATATGGATATGGATGGCACTATGCAGGTTGCTGTTCAGCAAAGGGAGGTTATAGTAAGAATTATAAATCAGACAGGTCAAGAGTATTATGTGGATTCGAAAGGAAATAAAATTCCGGTGACCCTGAAGTATGTGCCACATGTAATGGTTGCAAACGGAGAGATTCGTGAAGGGTATAAGAAACCTTTAGAGCCTGTGACAAGCGCTTTGGTAAAAGATTTAGTGAAGATTGTAGAAGAAACAAACGGAGATGAATTATGGAAAAATCAGATTGTACAATTATATGTAAATTCTGATAAGGATATAGAAATTGTACCTAGAGTTGGAAATCAACAATTGATTCTTGGTAATGCAGACTCATTGAGTTACAAATTAGATCGATTGAAAACTTTTTACACACATATTCTTCCAAAGGTAGGCACAGAGGCTTACAGCAAAGTAAATGTAAAATATAGTGGACAAATTGTTTGCGAGCGCAAAGGCGATTGGTTCATTGATAGTTTACAAATGAAAATTAATAAGAGATAACAGAAATTAATAACATACAGCATCAAACACAGCATATGAAACCTAGAATTGTAGAAAATGAAAAAGAGAATCCAATTATTGTCGGATTGGATATCGGTACGACTAAAATCTGCGTAACTGTTGGTCGTCGCAGTGGTTCGAACAAGGTTGAATTATTAGGAGTAGGTAAAGCGGAATCAGCAGGTGTAAATCGTGGGGTAGTGGCAAACATCCAAAAGACTGTTACGAGCATCCGTGAAGCTGTTGCTGTTGCTGAAGGGCAATCTAATGTAGACATTAAAGTTGTGAACGTTGGTATTGCAGGGCAGCACATCAAAAGCATTCAACACCGCGGGATTTTAACCAAAAATGACGATGACGAAATCGGACGTCTTGACATCGAGCGTTTAATTTCGGATATGTTCAAACTGGTACTTCCTCCAGGAGAAGAGATTATTCATGTTTTGCCTCAGGAGTTTACCATAGACAATGAGCCCGGAATTAAGGAGCCTATTGGTATGGCAGGCAGAAGGGTTGAAGCAAACTTTCATATTATTTCCGGTCGCGTAACGGATATCAAGAACATTCAGCGATGTGTAGATAATTCTGATCTTGAAGTGTCTGAATTAATTCTTGAGCCTCTGGCATCATCCGAAGCTGTGTTGGATGAAGAAGAGAAAACGGCAGGAGTTGTTTTAGTGGATATCGGTGGGGGTACCACAGATGTTGCTATCTTCCACGAAGGCATTATTCGTCATACGGCTGTTATTCCTTTGGGAGGCAATATTGTTACAGAAGATATCCGCCAGGGATGTGCGGTGTTACGTAATCAAGCGGAGCAATTGAAAGTAAGATACGGTTCTGCATTAGCAGATGAGAATAAGGATAATGAGGTAATTTGTGTTCCGGGTATCAGAGGAAGAGAAGCTAAAGAGATCTCGATTAAAAATCTAGCTTATATTATTCAGGCAAGAATGGAAGAGATTATCGAGCATGTTTATTATGAGATCAAAGCTTCGGGTTATGAAGATAAATTAATTGCTGGTATCGTAATCACCGGAGGAGGTGCGCAATTAAAACATTTAATTCAGTTGGTGGAATACATCACTGGTATAGATTGTCGCATCGGATATCCGAATGAGTACCTGGCAAAAACTGAAATGTTGAATAAACAAGCTTTTGAAGAATTGAAAAGTCCACTATATGCAACAGGTATAGGTTTATTGATTAAAGGTATTCAGTCAATTGAAGAAGAGGACAAGCGAAATGAGGAAAAATTTGTTAAAAAGACATCCTCGACGAAAGAAATTAAGAAAGAAGGCGTTAAAGAAATAGCGGAAGGTCAAAACAAAAGAGAGGGTTGGTTAACGCGTTTTTTAGGAGATTGGATCAAGGATGGGGCGGACATTGATGATGATACATTCATAGGTAAAAAATAATTATTAACATCGATTGGTTTTTTCCACAATTTAACAAATGTGGAAAACTCTTGTTAAGATTTTGGTAATATTACATTAGAATTGTTGACTTACGTTATGTTGGCGTAATCGATTGATGAAGAATTAAATAGGATAAAATATATGTCGATACAATTTGAAATGTTAAAGGAGAACTCATCAATTATTAAGGTAATTGGTGTTGGTGGTGGCGGCGGGAACGCGGTTAATCATATGTATAAGCAAGGAATAAGCGGGGTTGATTTCATTGTGTGCAATACAGATGCACAAGCCTTGGAGTTGAGTCCTATTCCAAACAAAGTACAATTAGGAGCGAGTCTAACAGAAGGTATGGGAGCTGGTGCTGATCCTGATGTTGGTGAAAATTCAGCAATCGAAAGTATTGAGGATATCAAACGTATGTTGGGTACTAATACAAAGATGCTTTTCATTACAGCTGGAATGGGTGGTGGTACAGGTACGGGCGCAAGTCCGGTGCTTGCTAAAGCTGCCAAAGAGTTGGGGATTTTGACTGTTGCTATTATCACAACTCCATTTACATTCGAAGGAAAAAGACGACGTATGCAAGCCGAAGACGGCCTTGAGGAATTACGTAAATATGTTGATTCTTATTTAGTTATTTCGAACGATCGTTTACGTGAGATTTTCGGAAATTTAACAATGACTGCTGCATTTGCAAAGGCAGATGATATTTTAACAACAGCAGCAAAAGGTATTGCTGAAATTATTACTATTCCGGGTTATGTGAACGTCGATTTTAAAGATGTTCGTACCGTAATGAACGATTCAGGAGTCGCTATAATGGGGAACGCAATTTCCTCTGGTGATCAACGCGCATTAGATGCTGTAACAGGTGCGTTAGCTTCTCCGCTATTAAAAGATAATGAAATTGAAGGTGCTCGTTTTATCTTGTTAAATATTACTTCAGGTTCACGAGAAGTAACAATGGATGAGGTTGCAATTATTACAGATTATATACAAGAGAAAGCTGGGCTGTCAGCAGATCTTATCTGGGGTAATTGTATTGATTCCAATTTTGACGATGAACTTTCTGTTACAATAATAGCTACTGGATTCCAGACTGCTGAAGAAAGAGTGAAAGAAAAAGAAAAAGAAAAAATTGCTATTCCTTTAACTCCGGAAGTACAAACTTCTGCATTCGTTAAGCCGGTAACAACTAATCAGTTTGCTGATAGAAGCAACGTAGAGACTTCCGCTTTCGTAAAGCCAAGTCCTTCAGTTGATACTCCATCAAATCAAACTACCCAAGCTCCCCAGACAGATTTGTTTTCTAATAAATCCGCGGCAGCTTCTCAAGCAAATACGGTTGAGAAAAATGAATCACAAATGATTCGTCATACTTTGGAGCTGGATGATCATTCTGATGTTGAAGAAACTGAAGAAGATTCAAATCCACACGGTTTTGAATTGAAAACATCAGCTTCATTATTTGAATTTAAGCTTCCTACTGTTTTTGATTCTTATAAATCAACAGAAGATACAGAAGAGACAGAAAAGGTTGCTCCAGAGCCTGTTAACGAAGTTCAGCCAAAAGCTGAAGTTGAGTTAGAAGAAGCTAAGAAAGAAGAAACTAATTTTGAAGATCAATTATTGAAAACCAAGGAACGTATCCTTCGTCTAAAAGAATTGAGTATGAAATTAAAATCTTCAAACGGTTTACAAGAGTTAGAGAATGAGCCTGCTTATAAGAGAAAGCAGAAGACATTAGATGATGTTCCTCATTCTTCGGAATCTCAAGTTTCACGATTCACTTTATCCTTTGACGATGGTGAAACAGAGATAAGACCTAATAATTCTTTCTTACACGATAACGTAGATTAATCTTATCCTATTTAATATTAAAGGGGTGGCTTGTAAAAGTCACCTTTTTTTTGCTAAATATATATGGTTTCAATATGAGAGTATGACCCTATATTGTTGTTACTGAATAAGTAATTACAAAGAAAGTTTTGATTTATTTGGTTTTTATTTTTGAAAAAAGATGCTAATTTTAAGTGAGTTACTAAAATTATCATAAAATAAACTACAAATTATGGCAAGTATTGATAAATTCAAAGAATTAAAGTCTTTAATCGACGGGTTAGAAAATGATGCAGACAAGTTTTTTGCAAAAGGAAATAGTGCCGCTGGTACACGTGTAAGAAAAGGTCTACAGGATGTTAAAACATTAGCTCAAGACTTACGTCTTGGTATACAGGGATTAAAGAACAAAAAATAGTTCCCTGTCAAATGATGTTACAATCTAAGCCCATTATTGGGCTTTTTTTATAACATTTGTATTTAGAGACTTTTAATATCCTTGTGACCTTTTTTTGTGAAGTTTCATGAGGATTTTAATTTTATCAGAACTTATAAAATAAATTAATGAAACAAATACAAAATCCAATTTGGTTAATGAGTTCCGCATATGATGGACTATCTCAAGATGAATTGTTAGAGACGGCAGCTAACCTTGGTGCCCAAGGTTTAGATTTGTGTGTATTTAGAAAAGATGGTACCAGAGCAGATCATACTGCCACACATTTGGAATATGATGGGTTTGGAGAGGGAGATGCGAAAAGAACATTAGAAGCATTTAATAGTAAAGGATTAAGACTGTCTTTAGGGGCTTTTGAGAACATGATTGGAGGAGAAGAGGGGGAAAGGTTAAGAAATCAAAATCATTTGCTTAAACTCATCAGAATTGCTTATTTATTAGGTGGGGATGAAAATAACGTTATGGTGGGAACATTCGTGGGATATAATCATGATTTAGGAAACCAATTGGATGGTTTCCAGAAAAACCTGGATGAATACAAAAGAATTTTTGAACCAATCGTTAAATATGCAGAAAGTTTGGGTGTGACTATAGTCTATGAGAATTGCCCGATGGAGGGATGGAGATCTTCTCGTTACACAAGCACCTTTAATAATCTGCCTGGAGTTTTAGCGGCTAGGAAACTAATGTATGCTATGATTCCAAGTAAAGCTCATGGAGAGATTTATGATCCGTCTCATGATATCTGGCAGAATACAGATCCTGTTGAGGTTATTGAGGAGATGGATATAACACGATTAAAAAGGGTTCATGTGAAAACCACGCGAATGCTGAGTAGTAAGGCAAGGATTGAATGGGGAGGAATGTACCCTATGCAGCAAGTTAATGAGCAATTAGCAGAATTAGCAGGGGTAAGTATTCCTGTGAATGATTGGGATCGACATCATTATATGGCTATGTTACCCGGATTCGGTGGTACAGATGATATGGATTGGAATAGTTTCGTAGAGGTGCTGCATGATAAAGGTTTTTCGGGTCCTTTCGAAATTGAGAATGAAGCGAAGAATTCAAAAGATACACATAATTTGAATGCTATAAATCAAGGTGCTCAAGCTTGTATTAATTTTCTGTCTCCTCTGTTGTGGCAATTGGATTCGAAAGGATATAATTACAATCAGCAAAAGGAATTAAAAATTGTTACACGGAAAGATATTCCGGTATTAAGTATGGATAAATTGATTTAAGGTAAAAGATTGCAAAAAAAATAAGGAATAACCCATGGGTTATTCCTTATCAGCATTCATTTTAAATAATGATATTAAGTCTGGGATATTATGTACTCCCAATTTCTCGAAAATCCTACTCTTATATGTACTTACAGTAGATGAACTTAGGTTCAACCTGTTTGATACTTCTATAATTCCTAAGCCTTCAATTAAATGTCTAGCGACATCCATTTCCCGATTGGATAATTTATAAAGAGGGTTTAAGCTGTCTACTTTAGATTTACTTGTTGTTAATTTCTGAACATACAGGTCTTTTATAGCTTCAGACATGTATCTGCCTCTTTCAAAAATGCTATTGATGGCATTAGTAAATTCAGTCATACTAGTCGTCTTATTGACATAGCCTGCGGCTCCCGCTTCGATATAACGTAGAGCGTATAGTGTCTCATCGTAAGACGAAAAAACAAGAATCTTAAGGGAGGGTTGAAGGTCCAACAACTCTTTAATAACTTTGATGTTATTTCCACCAGGCATATTGATGTCCAGGAGGAGCAAGTCGAAAGTTGTATTTTCTAATTGTGCAAATACTTCATCGTACGTTTGGGCATGTACTATTTCTACTGCTTTAATCGTTTCTTTTATGGCAGTTGAAACGCCTAATCGCACAATAATATGATCGTCGGCTATTAATATTTTTTTCATAAAGTCTTTTACACAAATTACCCAGATTCACCTAATATTACGCCTTTTCAATCCATGGTTTTTAAGGTTGAAAAAATGTATTTAGTAGTTAATTTGTTTCCCCAAATATAATAATTTTATTGACTTTCGTTTAATAATAATATTATATTATTGTTTTAAAACTGTAGATATTTTAGAAATACCGATTTATTTTTAAAATAATTTTACTTTACGGATCGAAACCTTTTTTTTTGTGTGAGATTCACTATATGTTATAATTTAGTCGAAACTATTTAATTTAATTATATTTACTTTATAGACTATTAAAATTTATGGGATTTTTAAAAGAATTTAAAGAGTTTGCTATGCGCGGCAGCGTTATTGATTTAGCTGTCGGTGTGGTAATCGGAGGTGCATTTGGAAAAATCGTGACCTCTTTAGTTGATGATATAATAATGCCTCCAATAGGTTATATCACGGGAGGAGTGGATTTCTCCAGTATGAAATATGTAATTAAGGAAGCTAATGAAGCAGCCGGCGTTACTGAAGTTGCTGTTACATATGGTAATTTTATTAATGTTATGATTCAGTTTCTAATCATTGCGTTTTGTATTTTCTTGGTTATTAAAGGGATCAATTCTTTGAAGAAAGCGGAACCTGTTGAGCCGGAAGCTGCACCGGAACCTACGAAAGAAGAAGTGCTACTTACAGAGATTCGCGATATTTTGAGAAATAAATAAGCATCCTGATCATACTTTAAAGCAAGTTGTGGAAGGTTTATACCCGAAATAATTTGCTTTTTTTTATTTATTGGGTTTTGGGTGTTGCGTAATTGTGAAATAAACTTTATTTTTGCATTCCTCTTTTGAGGGATAAATTGATAAAAAGTATTTAAAAAAGCATAATAGCATCATGAAGAGAACATTTCAACCTTCGCAAAGAAAAAGAAGAAATAAACACGGTTTCAGAGAGCGTATGAGCTCTGCAAATGGAAGAAGAGTACTTGCTTCTCGTAGAGCAAAAGGTAGAAAGCGTCTTTCAGTTTCTGACGAAAGTCGTCACAAAGGATAATTATTGCTCTTGCCGGTGATGTAGGGACCGAGCTTTAAAAGCCGGCTTTATGGTCATCGTGATGAAAAGATATACATTTAAAAAAGAAGAACGATTATGTAGTAAAAGGTTAATTGATGACCTTTTCCATAATGGTTCTTCTTTTGTTGTATATCCCTTTCGTGTGGTCTACCTCGATAGTCCTGCAATATCGGGATTGAATTTTCCCGCTAAAGTTATTACTTCTGTTCCTAAAAAGCGTTTTAAAAAAGCAGTTGACCGGAACAGATTGAAAAGGCAAATGCGAGAGAGCTACAGAATGGAAAAAGATAAACTTTATTCTTATTTACAGGACCATTCTTTAAATTTGTTATTGGCAATTCAGTATGTAGGTAATGAAAAATTACCATTTGATTCCATACAAAATAAATTAAGCCAATTAATAGGAAGACTAGAAAATGAGCTATCTAAATCTAATTTGGGAGAAAGGAATTAAATTACCATTGAAATGGCTTTTTCTCATCATTATTCGTGGGTATCAACTTTTTCTATCGCCTTTACTTGGTGCCAGTTGCCGATATTCTCCCACATGCTCCCAATATGGTAAAGAAGCCATACTAAAATATGGTCCCTTTAAAGGAGGGTGGTTAACTATTAAACGTATTGTCCGTTGTAATCCATGGGGTGGACATGGACATGATCCGGTACCTTAGAACATATGTCAGATACATACATTCTTTCTATTGAAACAGCAACTAACCAATGTTCTGTTTCTTTATCTAATCAAGGGCAACCTTTTTTAGAAGTTCGCGGTGAAGAGGCTAATCTACATGCTAGTAAGCTTACGCTATTTATTCAGGAATTGTTGGATAAAGCCGGGCTAAGGTTTAAGCAGCTCAGTGCTATTGCGGTAAGTATGGGGCCAGGCTCATATACAGGGCTAAGAATAGGTGTTTCTACGGCAAAAGGATTGTGTTATGCGTTAGATATACCTTTGATCGCTAATAATACCTTGGAAGCGCTTGCTATAGGATTTATACAGAAGAATCTAATAGATGTTAATGATAAAACGTTGCTACTCCCTATGATTGACGCAAGAAGGAGAGAAGTATATACCGCTTTTTATCGAACAGATGGGACCTTATTTAAGGAAACCGCTGCGTTAATTATTGACGAAAAAAGCTTCGATTCTTATTTAGATGAAGGTTATAAATTAATCTTATTTGGATCAGGCGCAGACAAGTTTGTACCAACCTTTGAAGAGGAAGACCGAATACAAGTTATAGAAGGTTTTGATTCTTTTGCAGTTTTTCAAGACTCGATGTCTTTTCTAAAGTTTCAGAATGGGAATTTTGAAGATGTAGCTTATTTTGAGCCTTTTTATTTAAAAGACTTTGTGGCATCAACTCCAAAAAAAATCCCGTTGTTATAACCATCTTTTACGTTTGAACCAAACGTAAATCAAAAAAGAAACCACAATCATTAATATCCAGACCGCAGGATAACCAATTGCCCAATCCAGCTCCGGCATGAATTTAAAGTTCATACCGTAAATTCCAACAATAAAGGTTAAAGGCATAAAGAATACAGAAATTATTGTCAGTGTACGCATAATCTCATTGGTATGATTAGATTCAATGTTAAAATAGACTGATAATAACTGACTTGTATTCTCACCTATATTTCTATAGAGTGTATTTGTTCTGGAATAGATATCTCTAAGATCTTGGGTGTAGATGTTTTGGTACTCAGGCATGTGGAAGTAATCAACAATGTCTTTGTAAAGTGTCAAAATAATTCTGATAAGATCAACTTGTCTTTTTAAGTAATACAGTTTCATTAAAAAAGGTTTCCGTTTACTATGCAAAAACACTCTTTCTTCATAATCATCCAACTTTTCAGCAAGTTCATTGATAACAAGATTTTCAAAGGTTTTAAGTGACTGGGAGACCAGGCTGTTCACCAAGCTTTTGCTTGATTTCAATTTTCGATTGGTTTTGTCGAGTTGAGAAAGTTCTTCCAATAACTTTATATTGTTACGGTGAACTGTAAGAATAAAATCCTGATTATAAAAAACTGATATCCTCACGGTAAGATCCGAAAGTGTGTCGGTATTCTCCGGAAAAGTTTCCGCAATTGATCTTATGATTAGAAAATGATAATTTTCAAATTCTTCAATTTTCGGAAGTTGTCCAACTTCAAGGCAATCCTTGATGGATGCATCATTAAGTTGGTATTTTTCCTTAAGTTCCTTAAAATCTTCAAGCGTTGGATCTAGGATTTCATACCAATCGTATCCGTTGTCTTCTTTCCGTAGGATTTGTCTTACCATATTGGTTGATTAAAGATGAAAATTACTTAGATAATTACATAAATCAAATACTTGAACTTAAACTTTATTTTAAACAAAAAAAGCAGGCTAGGGATTTTCCTAGCCTGCTTTTTTATTAAAGAAATGCTTTTCTACTTTTTAGGAGCAGCATCTTTTTCTTTATATTCTTTGTTTAAAGCTTCTAAAACTTGGGCTGTGATGTCCATTTTAGGGTCAGCATATAGTACAGCTGGATTAGTTTTAGAGTAAGTTAACACTAACTTATATCCTTTTTCTTCTGAATGTTTCTTTAGATAGTCAGTAATTGTTGTATAGACTTTAGTGAATTCCGTTTGTTCTTCTTGTGCAATTGAAGCAGAAGCATTTTGATCCATACGTCCCAAATCATTTTGGTGTCTTACCAAACGTTCTTCGGTAGCCTGACGCTCAGAAGCACTCATAGTTCCGCCTTTTTGCTGGTATTCAGCTAATTCACGTTGATACGCTTGTCCTTTAGCTTGAAGGTCAGCTTGTGCTTTTTTTACTTTTGCTTCTAGTTTATTACGAACATCTTTAAAATATTGATATTTCTCGGATAATGTATCGGAGTTTACGTAGGCAATTTTATCGATTTCGTTTGCAACTTCTGTTTTTGTTCCGCTTACAGGAGCTTCTGTTGCAGGTTTTTCACTTGCTTGTTGATTACAAGATACTATTGCTGCCGTGGCAACTAGTCCTAATGAAATTTTTAATAGTTTATTCATTCTTTTGTGCTGTATTTCGATTTTCTAAACGACAAACCTAATATA
The DNA here is from genome assembly GCA_040394615.1 of Sphingobacterium mizutaii. GTDB lineage: Bacteria > Bacteroidota > Bacteroidia > Sphingobacteriales > Sphingobacteriaceae > Sphingobacterium > Sphingobacterium mizutaii_A. Next base: position 10,798 of record JBEBRZ010000023.1, on the reverse strand, counting down.
AAAATTTTAAATATTATATAGTGTTCATTATTTACTCTTCATTTTTAACCGCAAAATATTGATAATATTAACAGTTTATAAAGGCTTTTTTATTTGATAATTAGCTTAAAATTTCGTATTTTTGAAAGTTAATCAACAGTTATTTTAAAGGTTTTTCATGAGCGAAGAAAATAAACAAGTATCTACGTATTCAGCGGATAACATTCAGGTGTTAGAAGGATTAGAAGCAGTACGTAAGCGTCCTTCTATGTATATCGGTGATACCGGCGTAAAAGGTCTACATCACCTGGTTTATGAAGTAGTCGATAACTCAATCGATGAAGCTGTTGCCGGTTACTGTGATGATATCGTTGTAACCATCCTTAAATCCAATGGTGTTTCCGTAAAAGATAATGGTCGTGGTATTCCGACAGGAATCAACAAAAAAGAAAATAAATCTGCACTGGAGCTTGTAATGACCGTATTACACGCTGGCGGTAAATTTGATAAGGACACTTATAAAGTTTCCGGAGGATTGCACGGTGTGGGGGTTTCTTGTGTGAATGCTTTATCCATTCATTTGCGTGCTGAAGTACACAGAGAAGGTAAAGTGTTTGTTCAGGAATACTCAAAAGGTAAACCTTTGGATGAAGTAAAAGAGATTGGAGAAAGTGATTATACAGGTACTATCGTTACATTCCAACCGGATGAGGAGATTTTTACAACAACTCATGTCTATAATTATGACACTTTAGCCAATCGTTTAAGAGAACTTTCGTTTTTGAATAAAGGAATTAAATTAACCCTTATTGATGAACGCGAGATCCTGGACAATGGCGAGTTCAAAAAAAATGTATACTTCTCTGAAGGAGGACTTCAAGAATTTGTAAAATTTCTTGATGGTAACAGAAACTCTTTAATTCCTGAACCAATTTATGTAGAAGGAATTAAGCAAGGGATTCCAGTTGAACTTGCTCTTCAGTATAATGATACTTATTCTGAGAATGTACATTCTTATGTAAATAACATTAATACGATTGAGGGAGGTTCTCACGTAGCAGGTTTCCGTAGAGGGTTGACCCGTACATTGAAGAAATATGCAGACGATTCAGGATTGTTAAAGAATCTGAAAGTTGATATTACAGGCGATGACTTCCGTGAGGGATTAACAGCTGTAATTTCTGTTAAAGTTGCAGAACCTCAGTTTGAAGGACAAACGAAAACTAAATTAGGTAATTCCGAGGTAATGGGGGCAGTAGATATTGCTGTAGGCGAGATCTTAAGTTCATATTTGGAGGAAAATCCTAAGGAAGCTAAAATCATTGTTCAGAAAGTAGTTATTGCAGCACAGGCGCGTGCAGCAGCACGTAAAGCAAGAGAACTTGTTCAGCGTAAAACCGTAATGGGAGGCTCTGGCCTTCCTGGAAAACTGGCTGACTGTTCTGACAGAGATCCTGAAAGATGTGAAATATTCTTTGTCGAGGGAGATTCAGCGGGTGGTACTGCAAAACAAGGTAGAGACCGTGCAACACAGGCAATCATGCCGTTAAGAGGTAAAATCCTGAACGTGGAAAAAGCAATGGAACATAAGATCTACGAAAATGAAGAGATCAAAAATATGTTTACTGCGCTGGGGGTAAGCATTGGTACTGCCGAAGATTCTAAAGCATTAAATGTAGATAAACTACGCTACCATAAAATTATCATCATGACGGATGCCGATGTGGATGGTTCGCATATTGCAACACTCTTATTGACGTTCTATTTCCGTTATATGAAGGAATTGATCGAAAATGGTTATGTATATATCGCTACGCCACCGTTATATATGGTTAAGAAAGGTAAAGAATTTGAATATGCATGGACTGAAGATCAGCGATTGGCAGCTATTCAACGTTTAAAAGGCGCTGGAAAAGAAGATAGCGTACATGTACAGCGTTATAAAGGTCTTGGAGAAATGAACGCTGAACAGTTATGGGATACGACCATGGATCCGGCTAGACGTACATTGCGTAAAGTTACTATTGATAATGCTGCGGAATGTGATCGTATTTTCTCAATGCTAATGGGTGATGAAGTTGCACCTCGCCGTGAATTCATTGAACAGAATGCGCGCTATGCTAAAATAGATATATAACTTATTTTATTTATAGACAGAGAGCTATCCCTAAAAGGATAGCTCTTTTTATTTATAATTATTTAATAATAAGCTTCGTACCCTTATAATAAGCTTAAAATACCAATTAAAATAACTTAATACATCAACCATAAATTTAAAAAAGCACTTATGTCAGTTTTAAAGAAATGGTTAAGAATAGTAATTTCCTTCAACTATTAAAGTATTCCTACTTCCTGTTTTTAGTTTTTAGTTTTCTGCAAATATATGGACAGGAAGAAGAAAGACTTTTGGAAGACCTTCTTGCGAATCAGGTTTTTGATGAATCTGAAAGTTCTGAAGAAATTGCGGATTATAGTGAACAACTAAATCAATTACTTAGACGACCTCTCGATCTAAATAAGGTAAGTGAGGAAGATTTAAAACAGATTTTTTTCTTGTCAAGTTTCCAGATTCAGCAAATCTTATTGCATCGAGAGAAAATAGGTGTTTTTATTTCTCCTTTAGAACTTCAGGTTATACCCGCCCTCAGTCTGGAAACCGTAGAACAATTACTTCCTTTCTTCAAAGTAAGAAATGATTTTCTTACGGAAGACTTGCATATCCCTGAAATGCTTAAAAAGTCAAAGGGTTCATGGATGTCAACTTATAGTAGAGGATTAGAGGTACCGAGGGGCTATGAGATATCAGATCCTACTCGTTCTAGATATTTAGGTACTCCTGATAAAGTAGTAAACCGATTCCGATGGTCTTATAGGGAAAAACTTAAATTAAGCTTTAATATGGAGAAGGATCCTGGAGAACCTTTCCTTAAGGAAAAGCAGACCTATGGTTTTGATTATTATTCTGGATCTGTTCTCCTGAACGATGTCGGATTCTTTGATCGTATAGTCCTAGGGGATCATCTTTTACAATTTGGACAAGGTTTAGTGCTGTGGAATGGACCTGTATTTGGTCAGGGAGCATCAGTAGCCCATATCATGCAAAATGGTTTAGGAATCAGACCTCATACAGGTCTGATGGAAAATAAATTTATGCGCGGAATTGCCGGTACTATGCAAATGCAAAAGATTAAAGCAACGCCATTTATTTCTTATACTCAACTTTCAGTTACGCTTAATGATAAGGAAGAAACACCTTTTATAACGAGTATCAATTATTCTGGTTTGCATAGAACCCCTACGGAACTTAAAAACAGAAACGCTTTAAAACAATTAAATTATGGTGTAAATCTGGAATATCAGCAGAAAGGATTGAAACTTGGGACTACCTTGCTTGCAACCCATTTTGATATTCCTTTAAAGTTGAACACAAGAACATACAATCAGTATAGGTTCGAAGGAAATCATCTTCAGAATATTGGATTTAATTACCAGTATGGATTATATAATTTACTTGTTTTCGGCGAAACTGCACACTCAATAGCATCTGGATGGGCTAATAATCATGGTATTATAGCTGCTTTGGGAAAGAAATTCTCTGGTTCAATTCATTATAGAAACTATTCAAGAGATTACCATAGTTTTTTAGCTCAATCTTTTCAATCCCAATCAAACCTTTCCAATGAAAGAGGTTGGCATACCAGTTTAGTTTTTCATCCGAATAGAAAGATAGAATGGATGAATAGTTTTGATTTCGTAGAATTTCCTGAACAAAGATACAGGGTTTTGAAAGCATCTAATTCTTTTCAGGCTCGCTCCCAGATAAGTTTTCTTTGGTACAAGAAAGGTCATTTGAGATTCAGGTATCAATACAAGTATTCAGAAGAAAATTTTCCCGCGGACTTCAAAGAACAATCTAGGTTAGCCCAGGTTGTTCAGCAACAAGCACGAATCATTTTTCAATTTAAGCTTAACCCATCCATTCAGATTGGAAATCAAATAGAAGCCAAGCAGTATCATAAATCTATTATTGGGAAATATTATGGATTTCAGGTATTTCAGGATATAATGTGGAACAAGCCAAAATGGAAAGTCGCAGGAAATTTCAGAGTGCTGTATTTCAATACAGATGGTTTTGAATCAAGAGTCTTTTCTTATGAAAGAGATGTTTTATATTCTTTCTCATTTCCTTCTTATTACAGAGAAGGGCTAAGGTTTTATATCAATAAGAAAATTAAACCCATTAAGGGGTTCGATATATGGATGAGATATGCTATCACAAATTATTTCCATATCTCGGAAATTAGTTCAGGTTTAAATAAAATTGAGGGGAATAAAAAATCTGACATTCGTCTGCAAATTCGATATTCCTGGTAGTTATGGAACTCAAGAATCTAAAAATTGAACAGATTCCTTTTTTTCGGATATGTCTTTTTTATTTATCAGGTATTATGATAGGGTACCAATTCCCATGGACACATAAATTATATTATTCAGTTCTTTTATTATTCCTTCTTATCTTTTTATCGATTTTATTTTTTCATTCTTTATCAAGAAACTTCATTAAACAAGGCTTACTCTATTTATCTCTTCTCATTTTAGGAATTATTAACATAGCCACAGCATTGCCGAAAGTTGTTCCGGATTTAAAAGAGCAACAAGAATATATAGCTGAAATAATAGAAGAGCCTATAGTTAAAGGACAGGTAATACGTTGTAAAATACAACTTCTTCGACTTATTGATTCGAATCATTTAAAGCCTGTAAATCTACAATTATTAGCCACGATCTGGGATCCGGATAATCTGGGTAACCATTTTTTGAAAGGGGATATCATAAAATTTCAAGGAGAAATTAAGACGTTAGAACCTCCTTATAATCCGCAACAATTTGATTATGGAAGTTATTTGAAAGGGAAAGGAATTTTTTATCAGGTTTTTATACCAAATAATCAATTAATAGTATTAAAAAAAGGGAAAGATGGAATCTTTGATAACTGGATAACAGGAATTAGAGAATACCTAAATACCTAAAGCAGAAGTTTATTCGCTATATCAGAGATGATTCTGCCTTTCAAATTGCGAGTGCCATAACTTTTGGATATAGAGCAGATATTCCTGATGAGCTCATGGAAGTATTCTCAAATACGGGTACTATACATGTACTTAGTGTATCAGGATTTCATGTGAGCACCATGTATTTTTTGATTACTTTATTATTAAAACCAATCGATAGATTAAAAAATGGCAGACAATATCGAATTCTATTTATTTTCTGTTTTATATGGTTTTATGCTTTGATATGCGGTTTTGTACCTGCTGTGCTCAGAGCAACTGTTATGTTTAGTTTATTTCTAATAGGCTATTTGCGTAGCAGAATCATTTTCTCCCTCAATACCTTATTTGCCTCAGCTTTTCTGCTTTTGGTATATGATCCATTTATTTTGTTTGATATTGGATTTCAATTGTCCTATCTAGCAGTTGCAGGTATTTTAGTTTTCGTTCCTCTTTTTCAAAAGCTCTATCAACCGAAGAATAAATTTCTATACAATTCTATGAACCTAATATATGTATCCTTTGCTGCCCAGTTAACGACTACTGCTCTTGCCATGTATTATTTTCATCAGTTCCCAACCTATTTTATGATTTCTAATTTACTAATTTCGATTCCTTCGACTTTAATTATATACTTAGGATCTATTCTAGCCGTATTTAATTTTCCACTAACTAACGAATGGACGGGCTTTTTCTTGAAAGAAATTATTCTTATAACATATAATACCCTTAAGTTAATAGATTCTTTACCTCTTTCAACTTTACGTGGTTTGCCGTTCTCAGGTTTTTTAACGCTTTTGAGTTATATAGCAATTTTTCTTTTGTTCTTAAGTTATCGTTTCAGGAATAGAGGATTTATGTTCATTTCGCTTGTTTTGTTTTGCTGTGTAGGAGGGATACTTTTAAAAAAACGGTTGGAATTTAAAAACTTTGAAGGCTTAAAGATCTACAATACGCGAAAGGAACTGACCATTGCTTTTATTCAAAAGGGTTCTGTTCAATTATTCAGTACCTGTGATTCGATAAAACATAAAACCCTTACATATGCAGTCATACCGGATTTAGAAAGATATTCGGAGAGAAATAAGATAGGGTTTGAGTCTTTGGAATTTGAAAATGAAAGTCAACATATTAGTAACGGAATAGGTGTAAATATTTCAATCCTAAATACGAATAATTTGACCTTGAATAATTCTGATTTGTTAATCCTAAGAAACAATAGTAATGTTCCAGACAATGTAAAAGCTTCATTAACTATATTTGATGGTTCAAATTCCTGGAAACATATTCAGGAGAGCATGGTAAGATTAAAAGCACAAAACCGCTCCTATTATATATTGAAGGATAATTTTGCGTATGTTTGGGACAGTAGAGAATCATGGAAAAGACAAGTTTATCCATTTTAAAAGAATATTGGGGATACGATAAATTTCGACCGCTACAGGAAGAAATTATTCACGAGATTCTATTAGGGAATGACACCTTGGCACTCATGCCAACAGGAGGTGGTAAATCTATATGTTTCCAGGTTCCGGCATTACAAAAAGAGGGAATTTGCATTGTTATTAGTCCGCTGATTGCATTAATGAAAGATCAGGTGGAGAACCTTCGAAGGCGTGGAATTGAAGCTATTGCAATTTATTCCGGAATGTCTAATCGAGAGGTAGATATTGCGCTGGATAATTGCATATTTGGTAACATCAAATTCCTTTACTTAGCTCCCGAGCGTCTTTATAATGATATGGTGCAAGAGCGCATTCGCCACATGAATGTGAATCTCTTCGCTATTGATGAAGCGCATTGTATTTCCCAATGGGGTTATGATTTTAGACCTTCTTATCTTGAACTGATTAATTTAAGGGAACTAAAACCCAACATTCCTTTTTTAGCATTAACTGCCACAGCTACCCCAATGGTTGTTGAAGATATACAGAAACATCTTGGTTTTTCGGTCACGAATGTTCTTTCTAAGAGTTTTAGGAGGGAAAACCTTGCCTATATGGTTTTTAAGGAGGATAATAAAATGGGGAGAATGCTAAAGGTAATTAGTAAGGTAGGTGGAACCGGCATTGTCTATGTAAGGAATAGGAGAGAGACACAGGAGATAGCGAGATATCTTTTAAACCATGGAATTCCTGCTGATTTTTATCATGCGGGTCTCGATATCCCATCACGATCCAAAAAACAGGAGTCATGGTTCAACAATCAAACAAGAGTAATCGTCGCAACAAATGCTTTTGGAATGGGAATCGACAAAGCAGATGTTCGATTTGTTATACACCTTGATATTCCGGACTCTTTAGAAGCCTATTATCAGGAAGCCGGACGTGCTGGGAGGGATGGCAAGAAAGCTTATCCTGTATTATTGTATCAGCAATCTGATCGTGATGAGCTTTGGCAAAACATAGATCTTAACTTTCCTGATTTTAAATATATTCAACAGGTATATCATCATATTTGCAATTATTATCAAATTGCTTATGGTGCCGGTAAAGGATTAACATTCGATTTTGATGTCGTTGATTTTGCAAAAAGATATAAACTCGAAATTATAAAAGTTATAAGCGCACTTAAATTTTTGGAAAGGGATAAATGGCTGGCTTTAAGTGAGGCTGTCTATATTCCTTCCAGATTAAAGTTTGAAGTAGATTTTCAAGAACTGTATAGATATCAAGTCCAAAATGCAAGGTTTGATGCTTTGATTAAGGCAATTCTAAGGGTTTATGGAGGTGTGTTTGATTATTATGTTCCTATCAATGAGTATGAACTAGCGAAGAAACTCGCAAAACCTTATGAAGAAATTGTTAAAATGCTGAATCTTCTTCAGGAGCAAGAATTGGCTACTTATGTAGGGAAAACAGAAGCTCCACAGCTTCAATTCCTCCAACCAAGGGTAGATTATAAAAATTTATATGTTGATACGCAGTTTATTGCTGAAAGAAAACAGATTAAAGAAGAGCAAATAAAAGCTATATATCAATATCTGGACTCTAAAAGCTGTCGAAGTTTAAATTTACAACATTATTTTGGTGAAGAAACAAAAGAGCCATGTGGGGTATGCGACTTGTGCGTAGTCAGGCAGCATAAATCCGGTATTTCTAAATCAATAGAAAAGAAAATACAATATTTACTATTGGATAAACCTATGTCCCTTCATGATCTGATTGAAGCCATTGAAATTGGGAATGATGAGGACAGACTTAAAGTCTTCCGACAGTTATTAGATTCCAATACAATTATATTGAAGAATGATCATTATTATTGGGATTCCTTATAGTTATTACTTCAATAATTTTTGCTTTATAGAGATTAACTATTCTTCAACTTTAACATAAAGTCCTCTGTTGTTTAAAATGATCTTAATGGAAATATTGTTTCCTTTTTTTAAGTATTTGTTTTCCTAAGGTTTATCGATTGATTAATATTACAAAGTAGTTTTTTATGCTTTGTATAATGATAAAAAAAATTGATACCTTTAATACTAACCAAATGTTTTTTGTATGGAACAATATATTATCTATTTACCAGCAGCACTTGCTGTGTTGGGTCTTCTATTTATGTTTGTAAAATCAGGTTGGGTTGGTAAGCAGGACGCAGGTGACGAGCGAATGCAAACCATTTCCAAAAGTATTCAAGAAGGTGCCATGGCATTCCTTAAAGCTGAGTATCGTATCTTATTGATTTTCGTGGTAATCGCTTCAATTGCATTATTTGTTGTGTCGACTTTAGTAGAGACAACTCATTGGATTATTGTCGTTGCGTTTATTTGCGGAGCTTTCTTCTCTGCATTAGCAGGAAATATTGGGATGCGAATTGCAACCCGAGCTAATGTCAGAACTACCCAAGCGGCCAGAACCAGCTTACCACAAGCATTAAAAGTTTCCTTTTCAGGAGGAACTGTTATGGGTCTAGGAGTAGCAGGACTTGCGGTTTTAGGTTTAAGTATCTTTTTCCTGTTATTTCTGAAGATGTTCATTACAGAGAATGGTGATTTTTATAATGAAATGACTGTTGTATTGGAAGCACTCGCGGGATTTTCATTAGGTGCTGAATCCATTGCGCTTTTTGCACGTGTAGGTGGTGGTATTTATACCAAAGCTGCAGATGTGGGTGCGGATTTAGTTGGTAAAGTAGAAGCAGGTATTCCTGAGGATGATCCTAGAAATCCGGCAACTATTGCTGATAATGTAGGAGATAATGTAGGTGACGTGGCAGGAATGGGAGCTGACCTTTTTGGATCTTATGTAGCGACCGTTTTAGCCTCAATGGTATTAGGAAACTATATCATCAAGGATATGGCTCAAGTAAACGGTACACCGTTTACGGACGCATTCAACGGGATGGGACCGATCTTGCTTCCTATTGTGATAGCTGGTGTCGGAATTCTTGCCTCTATTATCGGTACGTTTTTAGTTAAGGTGTCTTCCAATGACGCCAAAGAAAACCAGGTACAGAAAGCTTTGAATATGGGAAACTGGACTGCTATTATCCTAACGGTAATTTCTTGTTTTTTCTTGATTCAATATATGCTTCCTGAAGTCCTACAAATGAAATTCTTCGGGGAGGGCTATAAAGATATTCCTCGGATTAATATATTCTATTCTACCATAGTAGGATTAGCTGTAGGTGGATTGATTTCTGCATTCACTGAATTCTACACAGGACTAGGTAAAAAACCTGTGTTGAATATTGTTCAGAATTCTTCTACAGGAGCTGCAACCAATATTATCGCTGGTCTAGCGACAGGTATGAAATCCACAGCTTCTTCAGTACTTTTATTTGCTGCGGCTATTTGGGGGTCTTATGAATTAGCAGGATTCTATGGTGTTGCAATAGCAGCCTCTGCAATGATGGCCACTACTGCAATGCAATTGGCAATCGATGCTTTCGGACCTATTGCAGATAATGCAGGCGGTATAGCTGAAATGAGTGAGCTCCCAAAAGAAGTTCGTCAGCGCACAGATGTTTTGGATTCCGTAGGTAATACTACTGCTGCGGTAGGAAAAGGCTTTGCTATTGCATCAGCTGCATTAACAGCTTTGGCTCTATTCGCTGCTTATGTTACCTTCACCGGAATTGACGGAATTAATATTTTTAAAGCCGACGTATTAGCTGCATTATTTATCGGAGGTATGATTCCTGTAGTCTTTTCAGCATTGGCTATGCAATCTGTAGGTAAAGCTGCGATGGACATGGTTAACGAAGTAAGAAGACAGTTTCGTGAAATACCTGGAATTCTTGAAGGAACAGGTAAGCCTGATTATGGAAGATGTGTGGATATCTCAACGAAGGCTGCTCTTAGAGAAATGATGTTACCTGGAGCCATTACAATTATAACTCCAATTATTGTTGGTTTTGTAATGGGGCCTGAAGCTTTAGGTGCTTATATGGCTGGAGTAGCAGTTTCAGGGGTTATGTGGGCAATCTTCCAGAACAATGCTGGTGGTGCCTGGGATAATGCTAAAAAATCATTTGAAGCTGGCGTTATGATTAATGGCGAAATGACTTATAAAGGCTCTGATGCCCATAAAGCAGCCGTGACCGGTGATACCGTAGGAGATCCTTTTAAAGATACTTCCGGACCTTCTATGAATATCTTAATCAAACTTACCTGTCTTGTTGGTCTAGTAATTGCCCCAATATTGGGTGGCCATACGATTGCTGAAAATGCAAAAAAGGATAAGGTAGAAACGAAAGAGAAAATAGTGCTTGTTGATCAGCAGAAAAAAATAGAAAAAATAAAATAAATTATCCTTTTTAAATAAGAA
>JBEBRZ010000022.1:0-40120 GCA_040394615.1 Sphingobacterium mizutaii | reverse complement strand
AATGGCTACTTTTTAATTAGTTCAACTCTCCTATTTTGTTCTTTACCGGCATCCGTATTATTATCAGCGATAAAATTAGTCGCTCCGAATCCATTTGCTGATAAACGAGACTTATCTATTCCACCTTCTATTAGTGTATTTAACACCGTATTCGCACGATCTTTGGATAATTGAAGATTATGGTTAGCATCTCCTACATTATCTGTATACCCATTGATATCTAATTTTAAAGACGAGTTTGATTGCAACACTTTAGCTATTTCTTCAACCACGTCTTTACCATCAGGTTTCAAAGTAGCTTTATCTGTGTCAAAGTTTATATTTAAAACAGATTTACCCTTTTCATTCAAATCTTTTTCAATTTGATCTGCTTTAATGATGGTAATAGTTTGTTTAAAAGCCTCACTCTCCCCTACGTATAGTGCACCGAATGCTGAGTTAGAAGTGATGGCAAAAAGGATCACTTTCCCATCCTTCTTTAATCCATAGGTTACCAAATTATCTTGATGAGAAGTAGCGAAATCAAAAAAGTAGCCTTTTTTATTTTTGGTTTCGTCAAGCTCCTTACTCTTTTCGGAAGGAATATTTCCTTCAAATAGTTTCTTTGCGCCTAAACTTTCAAAATGCTTTGAAAAAGATTGAACAAACTTATACTCATCCCATGTTCCTCTTCCAGCATCTTTTGGATCACTCATCGAATAACCCTTTACAAAAACATGTCCTTCCAAAGGATAAAAAGACTCTCCGGTATAAAATTCTATCAATCCAAAATCTGACTCTCTATCAAAGCCATAACTGGATTTTGGGTTGATCCAATCAGGAACCGTAAAAAAAGGAAATTGCCCTATGTCAGCTGTAGTTTCCGGCAAGGTTTCTGGATTAAAGGAACTAGCATCTGCTATAACCTCTTGATTATTTCCGGAATCATTTGCGATAATCTCAGTACTATCCGAAGATGTTTCTGAGTCCTTATTTCCTGAATTATTACAAGAAAAGATCGTTAAAAATGCAGGTATCATTCCTAATAGAAGGGTTTTCTTATTCATTTTAAAATATTTAAGCTTTAATTAATCTTAACGTATATTGTGTAAAAATAAGTATTGAGATGTAAAAACAAAATTCGGTTCTAATGATCCCAAATAGACTTTACTTCATAAACCTCTAAATCCATTACTTGTATATTATTTCCCCAAAAGTGAAATCCTTCCGAATTATTACTATCTGGTAAACGCTCGAGATAACTTGAGAATATTCCATTATCAAAAAATACTTCAATAGAAGTGCGATCAATATAGATATCTGCTGAAAGCTCCATACTGGTTGGGTCTTCAGGAGAATAGAACATTCCGTTTAATTTATTTGAATTCAAATCATAACTTATCATTCGTTGTCCGAAAAGATTAAATCCTGCATCTGTGGCATGAGAAAGTTTGATTGTAGTTTTTATTCGTAGTCTATCTTTCCCTTTATACTTTTCCAACATTTTATTAGCATCATCTGAACTTAGATTATTCCATGAATCACTTTTTGTAAATAATAGATCTGTTTCTTTAATAGGATTACTAAATAATCTAGGACCATCTTTAGTAGTTCTTAGTGTTAATTCAGTTGGTAACATCATCATTCCATTGAAAGGCATATTGGGTTGTTGAATTCGCCCCCAACCTATTTGTATAATTCTTCCATCTTCTTTGGGAATATTACTATACGTTTGAGCAGCATATAAATGTCCGGAAGTATAAAAGTATTTTCCTGCTTCAGGCGTAAATATCTTACCATCAAAAGAACCTAACATGTAATTTCCTGTAGCCCCATACATCACCCATTTTTTATTACCTGGATCTCCGTCGACAGCAAGTTCAAATAGCTCAGGACATTCCCAAAATCCGGTAACATGACTTTCATAGTTCCAGTCCTTCAAATTATTAGAGGTATATATTGAATGACCGTCTCGTTCATTAAGAACCATTACCCAATGATTGCCGGGTTGATACCAAATAACTTTAGGATCTCGAGTATCTTGACTGTTCCATTTCTCTTTCGAATCAATCAAAGGATTCTTCTCGTATTTCGTCCAGGTTCTCCCTTTGTCCAAGCTATAGGCCATACATTGAACTTGTTTATCAGTCCCTGCTGCAGTATAAAAAGCAATCATGGCAGGTTTGTTATTCTGGTTATATCCGGCAGAATTGTTATAGTCAATAATAGCAGATCCGGAAAACATTGTTCCTAATTCATCCGGAAACAAAGCAGTCGGTAATTCCTCCCAATGAATCAAATCCGGACTAACTGCATGCCCCCAATGCATATTTTCCCACTCTCTTTCCATGGGATTATGTTGATAAAATAAATGATATTCTCCATCATAGTAAACTAATCCATTAGGATCATTAATCCAGCCTCTCTTAGTCGTAAAGTGATATTGCGGACGATTTTCTTCTTTATATAAATCCTTCTCCCCGTTTATTTCATCAGCCTGATAAATTTGCTTTAATCCCTTTTCATTTCCTTCATAAATAATTTTCACTTGTTGCCCCTGAAGATGAGAAACATCATAAAACACCCAATAATCGGCCTCTTCAGGTGCTAACCTAACTACTACTGACCATGATTCAGAGCTTTCAGGCTGAATTATCATCTTAGACCGATCTGATTGACTAGAAATGGGAAAATTCAAATATCTTTTAGTAATCTTTATGCTAATCTCTGCAGCGCTAAGAATAATATTTATCGACATAAAAAAGATAAATAACGATAGTTTTTTCATATTGGTAAGTTTTTAGGTTTAGGTCATGAGTGGCCTATAATTCTTATTTATATAGTAAATATTTTTTTCTCATTTTTTTATATTCTTTTAACCCGGGCTCCCAACTTTTTCTTATTTGCGCCTCGGTCATTCCGGCCGTTATTTGGTTTTTAAAATTTGGATCACCCGCAAGAAAATCAATATTTCCTATTTGATTGTGAATACTTCTATCAAAGAATCTTGATTGATCGGGAAAGTTTGAATACAAATCCATCATCCATTGGAGATTAATTTTTTTTGAATTAACTAAGCTTTCTAAATCATAATCCCTAAGATCTAATCCGTAGCAAGTTTCATCTTTATACAAAGGATTCTCACTCATACCCGGTATAGAATGTGGTACAAAAGAAAAAGAATATTTCCCTTTCAACATAGGCCCGCCAATTACTGTAAATGGAAATTGTGTTCCTCTTCCGTGGTTCAGAGCCACCCCCTCAAATAAACAGGTAGATGGATATAACAAAATACTTTCAGGAGTATTTAAATTAGGTGAAGGTGGAACCGGCAATTCATATAGCATATCGTGAGCATAATGAGCATTTTTAATGATGGAAATATTGCATTTCAAATCATCCGGTAGCCAGCCTTCCCCATTTACCATTTGCGCAAATTCAGCCACAGTCAGCCCATGAACAATAGGTATTGGGAATTGCCCAATGCCGGACTTATAATCCATATTTAAAATGGGACCATCAATAAAATAAGCATTCGGATTAGGCCTATCCAGAATAAGAAGTTCTTTATTATACCGCGCACAGGATTCCATTACATCTCTTAAAGTATTAATATTGGTATAAAAACGACAGCCAACATCCTGAATATCAAACAGCATTATGTCAACATCAGCAAGATCTGATTCTGTTGGTTTCCTTTTGTCGCCGTACAGGGAAATAATAGCAACAGAAGTTTGTGGGTCAACTTCATCATTAACCGTGGTACCATTACTGGCATTTCCTCTAAAACCATGTTCCGGACCAAATACCTTTACTACATTAACACCCCGCTTAAGCAAGCTATCCAATAAATGAGATTTACCAATAATACTTGTTGGATTAGCAATCAAGGCCACGCGTTTTCCTTCTAATTTGTCAATATATAACTCGGTCTGTTCTGCCCCGGTTTTTATTATATCATTCGAATATTTAAGTTGAGCTTCAAGACTTAGGCTTAATAGCATTGAAGATAATACCAATAGGATTATTTTTTTCATAGTGCTGATTTTAGGTTCTCAGTATTTTACACGTTGAAACTGTAAATATATACTAATCATTAAATATACTATTTTCCTATCTTTGCAGCTTATTTAATTCGAGCAAACGTGATTAATGTAAATAACATCTCTGTTTCATTTGGTGGGACAACTCTTTTCTCTGATGTAACATTCTCAATTAATGAGAATGATAAAATTGCTCTAATGGGCAAAAATGGTGCTGGGAAGTCCACATTATTAAAAATAATTGCCGGCGTAGGAAAACCTACTACAGGTAATGTAAGTGGTCCTAAAGATGCTGTGATAGCTTATTTACCGCAACATTTATTGACTGAAGATAACATGACTGTTTTTGAAGAAACTTCAAAAGCTTTTCATGAAGTCTATCAAATGAGAGATGAATTAGAGCAACTCAATGAACAATTAAATATTCGTACGGATTACGAAACGGACGATTATATGAAATTGATAGAAAGAGTTTCTGAATTAAGTGAAAAGTTCTACTCCATCGAAGAAACTAACTATGATGCTGAAGTAGAAAAAGTCTTGAAAGGTTTGGGATTCGAGCGCTCAGATTTCACACGTCAGACTTCAGAATTCTCAGGTGGATGGAGAATGCGCATTGAACTGGCAAAAATCCTTTTAAAGAAACCGGATCTGATCCTCTTGGATGAACCTACCAACCATATGGATATCGAGAGTATCCAATGGCTTGAAGATTTCCTGGTTACACAGGCGAAAGCAGTAATTGTCATTTCCCATGATAGGGCGTTTGTTGATAATATCACAAATCGGACCATTGAAGTTACCATGGGTAAGATCTATGACTATAAAGCAAAATACAGTCACTACCTGGAATTACGAAAAGACCGTCGCTTACACCAATTAAAAGCTTACGAAGAGCAGCAAAGATTTATAGCAGATAATCAAGAATTTATCGATCGCTTCAAAGGTACTTATTCGAAAACCTTACAGGTACAATCAAGAGTGAAGATGCTTGAGAAATTGGAGATTATCGAAATTGATGAAGTCGATAATTCTGCCTTAAGACTGAAATTCCCTCCTTCTCCACGTTCAGGAAACTACCCGGTTATTGTAGAAGATTTAACTAAAGCTTATGGTGATCATGTTGTTTTCCAAAAAGCTAATATGGTTATAGAGCGTGGACAGAAAATCGCTTTCGTAGGTAAAAACGGCGAAGGTAAATCCACTATGATTAAAGCCATTATGGGGGAAATAGATTTTGAAGGCACAATGAAAGTTGGTCACAATGCTAAGATTGGGTATTTCGCACAAAATCAAGCCGCTTTATTAGATGAGGAATTAACGGTATTTGAAACGATAGATCAAATTGCAATTGGTGATGTTCGCGTGAAAATAAAAGACCTATTAGGGGCATTTATGTTCAGCGGTGATGATACAACAAAAAAAGTAAAAGTTCTTTCCGGAGGAGAGAAAACCAGATTGGCGATGATAAAACTTCTTCTTGAACCAGTGAATGTTTTGATCCTCGATGAGCCTACTAACCATTTGGATATGAAAACCAAAGACATTATTAAAGATGCCTTACAAGATTTTGATGGAACATTAATTCTGGTTTCTCACGACCGTGATTTCTTAGACGGTCTGGCAACTAAAGTTTTTGAATTTGGCAATAAACGCGTTAGAGAACACTTTGAGGATATCAAAGGATTCTTAGAATATAAAAAGATGACAAGTTTAAAGGAAATTGAGAAATAGTATTTATAAATTCTATTCGAAGATATGAAGGATCCCTCGGGATCCTTTTTTTTAGTAAGTCTGGTCTATAAAAAAACGATTCTCGTGTTTTTTTGTTCTTTAAATAGAAACAATAAAAGAAAATCAGTTATGGCAAATTCAATTGCGGGCGAAAAAGATCCCCAGATTTTAATTCAAATTAGAGAATTTCTTGATGAACTTAATAATAGCGATGGAAAACCAATGGAAGAAATGAGTCCTGAGGAAGCTAGAAAAGTTTTGGAGGAGGCTCAGAAGTCTGTAAAAGTAGATACATCAGGAATTACTGAAGAAGAAAGAGAGATTACGCAGGATGGGCTTACCGTAAATATCCATATCATTAAACCAAAAGATACGAAAGAGGAAAAATTGCCTGTCTTTGTTTTTATTCATGGTGGAGGTTGGGTGCTGGGAGATTACCCGACTCATAAAAGATTAGTCCGAGATTTAGTGGTAAAAAGTGGTGCCGCAGCAGTGTTTGTAGATTATTCGCCTTCCCCTGAAGAACAATATCCTGTAGCAATTAATCAAATTTATGCTGCGACAAAATGGGTTGCTGAAAATGGAAAAGAAATTGGTGTCGACGGATCAAATTTAGCGATCGCCGGAAATTCTGTTGGCGGAAATATGACTGCTGTTACATGTCTTATGGCAAAAGATAAAGGTGGACCAAAGATTAAATTCCAGTTACTTTTATGGCCAGTTACTGATGCAGATTTCAACAGAGACTCATGGAAGAAGTATGCTGAAGGTAGATTCTTAACTTCAGCAATGATGAAGTGGATGTGGAATCATTATCTTCCCGATAATGAGAAAAGAAAAGAATATTATGCATCACCACTACAGGCATCCATTGATAAATTAAAAGGACTACCTCCTGCTCTGGTTCAATTGGCTGAAAATGATATTTTATATGATGAAGGTTTGGCTTATGCTCGAAAATTAGATGAAGCAGGAGTTCCGACCACCATACAGACCTATAATGGGTTTATTCATGACTTTGGTCTCCTGAATCCTTTGAATCATATTGAAGCTGTTAAAACATCTGTTGATCAGGCAGCAGCAGCACTCAAGAATGCATTATTCGGATAAGGTGTATGCTTAGGATTTAATCCAGATATGTAAGATTCAACAAAACATAAATTAGTGACATATTATTTCCAATACCGAAGAATTCCTTAACCTCATCGGGGGAAAGTATATGAACACGTGAGATATTATTTTCAGGGATTTTACTCAATTCATTGAAGTCGACTACTTCAGAATTGTTTATATATATCAGGTATTTATCATCTAGATTAGGATCTTTGGTCGAATCATCTAATATTTTCTTTAGAGCCTTTCGATCTTCCTCGATTCGATTTAATCTATTAAATCTGGTAAATACCTGTATATATCCCATATTTCGGGAATCCTGGTATTTCCCGGCGACTTCTTCTGCCTTAGTAATATAAACCTTCTCAATCACAGATGGGTTTAATGAATCAAACATTTCTTTCGTATTCATAATGTAATCATCTATGTATAACAATTCAGTTGGCAAAGCAGTAGCATTGTTTCTATAATCATTAATGCTGTTAATAAAATTATTTCTATCTCTCTCTTCTTTCTTGAGAACACCTCTAAGTTGATCGACCGTGGTATGATCCAACAAGATGACCGCACCAAGATCAGTTTCTCTACTATTGGGAAAAAATTCCTTGGGTATAAAATTAACAACAGCAGTTTTTTCAGGAACTAAAAACTCTTTCCATTTTTCAAAACTTACATTTTCCTTACCAAGGAAAAATTGAACTTTCGATGAATCAGCATTCTTTAATAATTCCAGTGTCTTAGCAAAACCTTTCTTATTAAAATCTACCGGATTGATAAATGGATTATCTATTAAAATAACAGGGTAATTATAATGACGACCAAATAGTGCCTCAGCAAATTCGGGATCAATTCTTGTAATAGGTGCAAACAGGTCCTTTCCCCTTCTCTTACTTGCTTTTTTATTTAACAGGGTTCCGTTTTCCAGAATTAATGCATCTGTAAGATATGCATTTCCATATTCATACCTGATGGGAAGTTGATAAGTAGTAGCAATTTTCTTATCTTTTATATAGCCTGATTTCCATTTTTGTGAGGCTTTTAAAACTCGAATAACTTCTTTATCATATTCTTTCCCTCCTGAATTCTGTATTTTAATATCCTTCAATTCACCCAAAGTATCAACAACATAAGAGAGCATTAAACCGCCTGAGGATTTTCCCTCCATAAGCAAAGCCACCGGAATACGGACAGAATCTGCCATATATTTCCTGAAAGCATTCATTCCTCCGGGATATTCTGATGAAACAGTATCTTTGCCAAACGTCCTCAGCGTATCCCTATAATTCTCCTCCTTCGGTGATGCAAATGATGAATGAAATGACATTTGAATAGTACAGAAAAAAACAAAAGAGATAACAAAAAATAATGCTGAGGATCTTACTGCAGGTATCATTAAATATTTAGATTAAAAAATAAAAATAGGAAATAGCCTATAAAGAACTCATACTTATTGTTTCCATTTTTTCCTTTTCTTGAGATATTAGATGATGCAATACCTCAGTTGATAGACCATGTAAGGTTAATCTAAACCCAGCCCCGTAAGTAGGAAGTGGAATCATTGGATGCTTATTATTCAACGCTATCAGCTTTTCCGGACATCTCATTATGGTCGCAGCATAAACACCAATTACTTCATCTAATTGCAATGAATTAGAAGCTCTCCAAAAATCATTATCCGTCAAGAAAAACTGATAAACAGGCGTAAATACTTCTATTGCAGAGGATAAATCCATCATGTTAGACCAACGATTAGGAAATTCCTCAAACGGAATGGCTCCTGTAGTTATGGCTGAAAAATCAGGGTTTAATACAGGTTCTATTTTAAGGCCTTTTTGTTGAATCGCAGTATTGAGATTTATAATAAAATTATAAAGATTTAAATCATGCTCTAAGAACAAATTATCTTTCACCGCTTCTAAAGAAAGTGGCTTCAGCGGATTCATCGGAATATCCTCAGCACCATTTACATTATCTTTAATAAACCTCAGAACTTCTGAGCCTAAGTAAAAGTGACGTAGAATCAGAAAGTTGGCCTCAGGAGAAACCCAATATTTCATTCCCCAATAAAGAAATCTATGTAGCATCTTAGGTGCGTTTATTAAATTGGGGGCAATAGCTTTAAAGACCTGAAGGATGATAATAGTTAATCTCCCAAAAACACGTAGGAATGGCAACATAAATTGTTTGCTTTTCCTATTTGAATCAAAAAGAAAAGCAGCCTTAGCGTCTTTATTAAAAGGAACGCTATTATCTAAAAACAAAGCATGCCAATGACTGGGATCTCTGGGATTATTCTTTTTATTCTCGAAATATTCACTTGTGTGTAACATAATCTCTCAAATTAATAATTGCCAATTTCGGCTAATTGCAATTGGTAAAGCTTAGCAACCACTTTAGCTGTTTTAGTTACTCGTTTAGCCATATCCTCTGTTAATAACTCTGAATTTAAAGCTTTTTCAAAACGCTCAAAATGATTATCATTAGAATCAGAAGTTTCATGATATATAAAAAATGACACCTGATCATCGTTTAACGATAATTGATGTTGAATAGCCCTTCCCCATTTCCCTGCCAAACGATTGCCTAGTCCTTCTATTATAAACATACCTCCCAACAAATCAAAAGGATTTGGTTGGCTTGCTTTATGGAACATATATGCACTCAAGGCATCACTCCCTATATTCTTTTCACCATGATAAAGGTCTTCCTTATTACCCCCACAATTAATATAATTTTTTTCCAGAATCTGATAATCCTTATGCTCATCCCGCGAATGAGAGATAAACGAAGAGCGAATATCAAAGAAATCCATACTCACATTGGAGGCTGCACGCGCAATCCATTGAGAACCATCAATAACTTGTTGTCTTAAATTTAATAAAAGTAATTTATAGTCCTCAAGGCTAATTGTGCCATTATAGATTCGTTCAATAATTGGAGTATTCCTTAGCGACAGCTCAAAATCTACCCAAACCTGAGTTAGATCACGAACTAATTTTTCCTGTAACGGTTTATGATCAATATGTATTTCGGGAGCTAATATCTCATCCTCCTTCGAAATAATAGGTTTCTTTTCATTAGTTTCATTGCCTACTACACGGAATTTCATAAATGTGGTAATAAACCGACCACTTTCCGGAACCATACATATTATTTCTTGATTTAGCTTTAATTTACCACTGTAAAATAATTCTTCAAGCATAATATAAATAGATGCAGCACCTGTATTCCCCTTATCATGTAAATTGGTAAACCACTTATCTTCATCAATTGTTAGGCCTCCCTTTTTAAGAAGATCTACAATAGGTTGTTTAAAGTATTCTGAAGAATAATGACACACTAACCAATCTATTTTCTTAGGATCAATTTTTCCGGATTCTATTAACTCAAAAAGATGTTGAACGCCTAGGCTTACCGTATTGTTTACCAGCTTAATATCTTGTTTAAGATTAATTGCTGAATCAGCATCAGCATCAGAAAAATGATCATAATCTAACCAGTATTTATCGATGGTTCCGTCCTTCTTTTTATTGGCGCCCGTATACATACAAACCTCAAAGCTATTGGCATAAGATTTTACATCGATCCATTCAATTTCCAGACTTAAGCCTGAGCTATTAGGCTTGTTGGAAAGGTACATAGCTCCTGCGCCATCCGACAACATCCATCGTAAAAAATCTGTATCTAGCGGTAATCCTTTTTCCTGGATCTGAGGTTGCTTATCAAATCTGGAAGCTTTAAACATACGGCTTGGCATATCCGAAGCACAGGCAATGCCATTGTTGTTTTCACCAGTTAGAATATGTAAATAAGCACTTTTCAATGCCATCACGCCTGACGAACAAACACTCTGATGCGATACAATATTACATACAGGGAGTTTGGTCTCGGCATGAACCATACTTGCAAAACCAGGTATCGGTAAATCTCCTTGGGTTGTTCCTGCAGTTAATAATTCAATATCCAAGTCATTAACTTTGGCCTTTTGCAAACAATCCTTAATAGCTTTATTGGCCATACCTGCTACTGAATCAGTAGAGTTATGATTCTTATCTAAAGCATAATACCTGGTATTAATACCATTTTGTTTTAACATCCTTTCCTTCGTCCTGGATGGTTTACCTGCAATCATTCCCAAATAACTCTCCATTTCATCATTCTGTACCGGAGTATTTGGCAAATGTTTTCCTATAGCGTTTATATAAACTGGCCTTTTATTTAAATCCATTTAATTCTTATTATCTGAAACGTTAGTGTGAAATATGCTGTCTAAAAATGGAAGCATGAAACCAAAATTTCCATTGCTCCATTTGTGATGCATGCTATGTCTGAATGTGTATTTTCCAAAAGATCCACTCGGCTTGTCCGAAGGAATTTCATGGTTACAATGTCCTAATAAGTTTACTACAATGCTCATTATCGGTAAACTAAGAACAGAATAGACCTGGAAATCGTGAATTAGCAAAGGAAAAAAGATTACTGTACCGAGAAGAAATGCTTCGATCCAATGAAAACTATAAATTGAGTAGGAAGTCGGTTCCTTGGACCAATGGTGTACTTTATGGACATGTTTAAATAACCAACGGGTATGTAATAAACGATGAACTATATAAAAGTGAATTTCATTCCATAAGAATAGTAAAGGTATTTCCCATAGAACGTGTAAAGATTGATCAAATCTTATTTTATAAACTCCGATAGAAAATAAATATTGAAAGAAAATGGCTTGAACAGAAAATACAACTATAGAAAGCATAGAATTTCTAATCTCAATCCTCGTTTGTCCCGGCTTCTTAGCAAAAACAATCTGCCTTATACGAGCATCTTTGCTTTTTATTTTAATAATCAGCTCTGTAATATAAGTCCCGATAAAGTACATGATACTGAAGAATATAAAAAAGAATGCGCTAGTATAATACCACTCCGATAAAACAAAATTAAATAGGTTCTTTAATAATTCGTTCATTTACATAAATATAGTAATTAGTAGTTAGATCTAAGAAAACAGACTTTAGAATGGTATTTAGTAGTTAGTACTTAGTAATTAGACTTTATGGGAGTAGATTCAGCGTATTTAAGTCTATGTGTGTTTTAAGACGTAATCATAGTTCAAATAAAATAAAAAAAAGGATCCATAAGGATCCTTTAATCTATTATCTGTAGTATTTTATCTATTTATTCTTTATAAATTAATCTTTCGGATTAGCCTTTCTAGCTATCTCGAACAAATCCGGACCAATATGACAATAACCTCCAGGATTATTATCTAAATAGTCTTGGTGGTAGTCTTCCGCATCATAAAAATTTCTTAACGGTTCGTTTTCTACGACTACCTTACCCGGATAAGCCAAAGAGAGTTCATTAATCTTTCCTTTAATCAATTCTTCATCGCTATTATCCGTATAATAAATCCCTGTTCTATATTGGGTTCCCACATCATTTCCCTGTCTATTTAAAGCTGTAGGATCAATGGTCTTAAAATAAAGATCAATCAAAAGTGAAAGATCAATTACTTCAGGGTCATAAATCACTTTAACCGTTTCAGTGAAACCTGTATTACCATCACAAACCTCCTTATATGTAGGATTATCTTTGTTACCATTCGCGTAACCTACTTCTGTACCTACAACTCCACGAACTTGTTTAAAGAAATGTTCCGTTCCCCAGAAACATCCTCCCGCAAAATATACTTCTTTCTGATTTCCTGTTGCACTCATTGAACTATGTGTTTTTTGATTTTTTTCTACTTTATTGTTTTGAAAAGGAAAGCCCACTTTTAGTAAGAAAACACCTATTAGGGCAATAATTCCTATGATTGTTATCTTTCTCATAAGCATTCATTTTATATTTCTTATACAAAGATAACGAAAAAAATACCCAACTAAATTTTATAGGCAATGGCATTAACATTCATTCCCGCTCCTACAGAGGCAAACAAAACAACATCTCCCTTCTGAATTTGGTGACCTTCAATTTTACCTTTTACAAGTAAATCAAATAATGTCGGAATAGTGGCAACACTACTATTTCCAAAGTTATGTATGGTCATAGGCATTATAGATTCAGGAGGTAGCATATCGTATAACTTATAAAACCGTTGCAGGATGGCCATATCCATCTTTTCATTTGCCTGATGAATAATAACTTTCTTCACCTCTGAAATATCAATTTTAGCCTTGTCTAGACAGGCCTTCATCGCTTCAGGAACTTTACTCAATGCAAATTCATAGATTTTCCTACCTTTCATTTTGATATAACGTGTATCTTCTGAAAGATCTTTATTGTACGTTGGTCCAAAATTTAAATATCCGAGCTCCTCTAATGTATAAGTTGCACTCAATGAATTTAAGAATCCGTCTCCATCATTACTTGCTTCCACAACGACCGCCCCTGCTCCATCTGCGTAAATCATAGAATCCCGATCGTGGGGATCAATCACCCGGGATAAAGTTTCTGCACCAATGACTAAACAGCGCTTTGCTATTCCGGACTGAATAAATGCATGCGCCTGGATCATCCCCTCATTCCACCCAGGACAACCAAACAATAGATCGTATGCAACGCAGTAAGGATTGTGAATTCCCAACTTTCCTTTCACCCGTGAAGCCAAACTTGGAACAGTATCTGATTGTACTGTACCGTATGGCACATCTCCATAATTATGCCCTACGATAATGTAATCTAAGGTTTCCGGATCTATTTTGGAATCTTCGATAGCCCTGATTGCTGCTTCTGTAGCCAGATCTGAAGCCATGTAACTGTCTTCTGCATAACGCCGTTCCTCAATTCCGGTTATACTCTTAAATTTTTCGATAACCGATTCTTGATTCTCAAGATACTCACCTTCTTCATTGAAAAATTTATGTTCACGAAAATCTGTGTTTTTTACTATTTGATTCGGAATAAAAGATCCGGATCCTATTATTTTTGAGCCCATACAGAATATTAGATTGATTGAGGATTATTTTTATATGTCACTTCTATAAGTTATCAATAAATATAGCTAATAATAATTTAATAAATGTTTAACATCAAAGCTAAACCCTCCTATTAAGTAGCATAACTTATATAACATGTATTATCTTGCAAATTTTTTGGTTGCAGCAACGTTGAGTACTACCCCAATTGTTACAGCTAACATTGTCCAGCTAACTTTTTCATGTAATAAAAAAGCGGCTAATGCCAAACCAAATAAGGGTTGCAATAATTGCAATTGACCGATTCTTGCTATACCGCCTACAGCCAACCCTTTATACCAAAAAATAAAACCTATAAACATAGAAAACAAGGAAATATAGGCTATCCCAATCCAAGCTCCCAAACTAATATGAACAAAGGAATTTGGCATATAAACAAAACTCAATGGAAGACTTATCGGTAATGATATAACTAAAGCCCATGAAATTACTTGCCAGCCTCCTAAACTTTTACTCAATTTGGCACCCTCAGCATATCCCAAACCACATAGAATGATTGCAATGACCATAAGGATATCTCCCATGGGTGAGGAATCCACACCCTGACTGAGCGCGAAGCCAACTATCAAAAGACTTCCTATTATTGAAAACAACCAGAAAATCGGTCTGGGATGCTCTTTTGCTCTTAATATTCCAAATATGGCTGTTGCGATCGGTAAAATTCCTACAAATACAATAGAGTGTGCGGAATTAATATATTGTAGTGCCAATGCACTAAAGAGTGGAAAACCCAGAACCACACCAACAGCTACTATAAACAAAGGAATAATTTGTTGTTTACTAGGCTTTCGTTCCTTCGAAATTAATAATACGCCCCCTCCAAGTAATCCGGCAATAGCTGCTCTGACTGCTGTAACAAAAAACGGATCAAACTCCAATACAGCCAACCTTGTTGCAGGCAGGGATCCACTAAATAATATCACTCCTATTAAACCATTAATCCATGCCGAATTCGTATTTGCACCTAAATCTTTGTTTTCCATATATTATTGTCATTTATGAACGTAAAAGTCGACTTTATCTTAAAACAAACACAGTCACAGTTTTTGATATTTCAATAGACACAGTTATATTTATACAATGAAAAAGGAGCACCTCTACCAAGCGATTGCAGATAATATTGGAAATAAAATTAGAAACGGAGTCCTGAAGGAAGGCGAACGGCTGCCATCAGTCAGAATGCTTAGCCAAGAACATGGAATAAGTATTAACACGGCTAAACGTATTTTCTTAGAATTAGAATCACAGTCTCTTATTAATTCCAAGCCACAAATAGGTTATTTTGTAAATGGATTAGTTTATAAAAATCTGCCATTACCCAGTGTGAGTCAACCAGCTCCCTTTGCCAGCCATTCTGAACCTAATGAGCTTATTAATAATGTGTATTCTAATGTTGGACGTAACGATCTTACACTTTTTTCCATAGGAGTTCCTTCAGGCTCATTGTTGCCTATTGCTAAACTAAATAAGGAGATCATAACAGCAAGTAGAGGACTAAAAGAAAGTGGAACTGAATATGAATTAGTTCAGGGAAATCTGAAACTGCGCCGGATGATTGCTTATAGATCATTAACCTGGGGAGGACAACTTCATGAAGAAGATATAATTACTACTAATGGTTGCTTACAAGCTTTATCCTTAAGTCTTATGGCTATCACAAAACCAAATGACACAATAGCTTTAGAAAGTCCTTGTTATCCGGGTATTTTACAGTTAGCGGTGAGCCTGAAGCTTAATGTCCTAGAAGTTCCAACAAATCCTACTACCGGAATTGAAATAGATGCTTTAAAAAAATCGATTTCTAAAATCAACGTCTGTCTCCTTGTTCCAAATTACAATACACCTTTAGGCTACTGCATGCCGGAAGACAGTAAAAAAGAAATCGTAAAATTACTGGCCGCGCATAATATTCCATTAATTGAAGATGACACCTATGGTGAGCTTCATTTTGATAAGGAAAGACCGAAATGTTGTAAATCTTTTGATAAAGAAGGAAATGTTATTTATTGTGGTGCTATTTCAAAGACCCTTGCACCTGGATTTAGGGTAGGTTGGGTAGCTGCTGGAAAATATAAAGACAAAATTTTAAAACTGAAATTAATCCATGCAGTCTCTTCAACTTCTCTGATTATGGAAGCTACCGCAAACTTCCTCATGAATGGAAGATATGACAAACATTTAATTCAACTACGTAAGACATTGCAGGAAAACTATCAAAAATATGTTTTAGCAATTTCTGAATATTTCCCTGAAGGAACTAAAATAAGTCAACCATTAGGTGGCTTGTCTCTCTGGGTAGAATTTCCTGAAAAAATCAATACCATCGAACTTTATAATTTAGCTCTAAAAAGCAAAATCAGTATTGCTCCGGGCAGAATGTTTAGCCTTCAAAACCAATACGAGAATTGTATGCGCCTATGCTTCGGTCTGCCCTGGCAAGAAGAATTAAAATTTAAATTAAAACAACTGGGAAATTTAGCCAATTCACTCTCTAACAATTAATCATTTAATAAATGTTCAGCGAGTATTGCATATTGTGCAGCAAATGTAAACATAAACATCCCTTCCACGCCTTGACTATCTTTCTCCTTTCCCCAACCTTTCAATAAATTTGTTGGTAAAAATCCCATTTGATTAAAATGCTCATATCCATAATCTAAATTTCGTTGAAATGACTGAAGGTAATTTTTGGCTGCATCATCCATACGAGTTAAATCATGATATCCTCTCAATAGTATCCCGTTAAACCAATTATCGAAGCCTCTACTTTCATAAGTATAATAATCAGGTAAATCCTTTCCTAATTGCGCAAAGTATTTAAAACTATTATCTCCCAAAGATTTCGCATCCTTGGCATAAGAATCTTGTTTCGTTACTCTATATAAATCAACAGCCCCTGACAACATAGTTCCACTATTATAAGAATAAGGCTTACCCACAGCTTTGGTTAATTGTGTATTTGCACGATATCTCACCCCTCCAACTTCCTCATAACGTATATCGCAATTTGGTAAACAGCCTCCCATCATATCTGTATAAACCCCATCCTCATTCAATAAATTTCTTTTTTGCCAATCGTAAATATCCTTAGCAAAGCTTAAATAATAATCAGCTTTACTTACTTTTTTTGATAACCGTGATTTCTTATCATGTATGTCAATATATGCACGATCAATTTTAACTGACTTGGTTGTATATACTTCATGTAACCATACCAATGAGCTAATTAAAGGCCCATTACTGCAAGCATGTTTAGTAGTATAACCCGGTCCCCAAGGAATACCTCCATTTTCCTTTCCATCTTCATCCAAGGTTACATCCCAGCCATCTAGGACATAAGCCGTAAGGTATTCTGCTTTATCCAAATATGCATTTTTGCCGGTAAGTTTATAAGAACTCAATAATTCCCGAATCAACCACATCTGATCATCATATACATTTAAAACCCCTGTGACATTTGCTTTCCCTTTCTCCTTAACCCGATCTACCGCATACACCGACCAGGATCTTGTCTGTGTAAAAGAAGTTAGTTCAAATGTTCCTAAATAATAATCAGCCTCGGCGTACAGCTTATCTAATAATTGCACATAACGCTTATAATTCTTCTGATAGATTTCTGAATGTCCTTTCAATTTTGCTTCATCCAATGCTAAGAGTATAGCATTTACCGACTCAATTGCTGCTGAATACATCCACACACTAGCTTTTTCTGCTGATTTTTTTCTAGTAAATGGATTATAAAATCTGGACATTTCAAAGGTCTCGCGATCAAAATAATGCTGAATACTAAGATCGACCAAATCCATTGCACGCTGAATATTCTGTTTTGCAAGTTCTTGAGAATCCTTAAAAAGGATATTTTCAGAGGAAACTTCAGGCTTAAAAACCGCAACTGAGGAAGTAGTTGTATTATTGAGATTCAGTACCCCGAATAAGGCAAGAATAGTAAGTTTATTATAAATCATGAAAAAATAGGTTGATGTTGATTCAAGAAACCAATATAGTTAAATTCTTTTTTCAACCCAAATTAAGTTTTACATGAATTAAACCCTTTTAGCACCTCGGCTCTTTCCATTAACACACGAGCTGAGGAATCTCCAAGTAAGTAGTCTTACAATGAAGCGAAAAGGCAATTTAAAAATATAATTTAATGCTGCTTTTCAGTTAGGTATTTCCAATATCTTTTCGGAACGTGTCTGAGATGCAATTTCATGTTTCTTCTGGATTCAATATTAGTCCCTTTAAAATATGATTTCCATAAATTTTGGACTTGTTCCTCATTGGGATCAAACGATATACTTATTCCGGATGAATTCTTAGTACTATTATCTTCATGTAAAGCAACTTCACTAACAAACTCTAAATTATAATAATAACCATAGGCTCTTTTCACATCATAAATCAACCATTTCTGATCAGCATATCTATTTTTGAAAAATCCCGTAATTAATGGCAAAACATTAAAATCAGGTTCAACTATCGAGGTATAAATTCCGTTATTATCTTTTTTAAACCTAACAAAAGCCTTCATCCTATGCCTTTCCCGACTTACTTTTTTTAATGTCTGAGAGAAATACAGTATCTCTGATGATCCGTAATTCTGTAATATATCAGCCCTTCCCTGAAATATCTTAATTAATAATCGATATCCTATTTCCCAGGCTTTTGAGTCTTCGGACAAAAAAATTCTAAAAAAATCATCAACCTGTGCTTTTGTTATGATTTTAGATAAAGCTTTTAGAATTCGGTTTGACTTCTCCAGATCCGTATATATAATTCTATTTGTTTCGAAAAGAGTCCCTGATACTTTTCCTTGTAGTACAGGAGTTACATTAAATTCTTTGAATTCAAAACAAACAAATAAGCCGGTCAGATACCCCATATAGGTACCATCAAAAACGTAATACATATTAAAACAATTGCAGTTGTTGTTTTTTTATTTTAGAAAACTTCCCAAACCCATCATTTAATATCTGGTCTTTAATAATTGCCATGGGTCTATCTCCAAAAACGCTAACGGTATCCACACACTTCATAAAATACTTAGCTCGATTAAATGCAATCCCCATCTTCTTTACCTGGTATTCATATAGTTTACCAAACTTTCTGGCCTTAACAATTTTTAATGCCGATTGCCTTCCAATCCCCGGGATTCGAAGTATCCACTGATATTCCGCAACATTTATATCGATTGGAAAATACTCTGGATTCCTAAGTGCCCAACTTAATTTTGGATCAATATCCAAATCTAAATGCTGATGCTGGCTGTTTAATATTTCATCCAATCGAAATCCATAAAACCGCATCAACCAATCCGTTTGATATAACCTATTCTCTCTTATGATCGGAGGTGCTGTTCCTATTTGAGGCAATAATGGATTTGCATCATTAATAGGAATATAACCACTATAATAAACTCTTTTCAACTGATATTCTTTATAGAAATCCTGCGCAATTTTCATGATATCATAGTCACTTTCCGGAGTAGCACCAATGACCATTTGTGTACTTTGCCCTGCCGGCACAAAAGTCGGAACATACTTCATAACTTTCTTTTCTTCCGCAAGTTGATTTCTATATCCACTAACAATTCTAAGTGGTTCTTTGACTGACTGGTGATCTTTCTCAGGAGCTACCATTTTTAATCCCTCCTCCGTTGGGATTTCAAGATTAATGCTCATTCGGTCTACATAAAGCCCTGCTTCTTTTATTAATTCCTCACTAGCTCCGGGAATAGTCTTTAAATGAATATATCCGTAAAATCGTTCTTCTGTTCTTAATTTTCTCACAATCCGCATTAACCTCTCCATTGTAAAATCAGCTGACTTGAAGATGCCGGAACTAAGAAATAATCCTTCAATATAATTTCTTCGATAGAAATCCATGGTTAGCTTGACAACTTCATTAACAGAAAAAGCCGTGCGTTGAATATCATTGCTTCTCCTACTTACACAAAAGGCACAATCATAAATACAATAATTAGTAAGCAGAACTTTTAATAAAGAAACACATCTCCCATCTTCGGTATACGTATGACAGATTCCGGAAGCGGATGAATCGCCAATTCCGCCCTCATTCTTCCTTTTTCCTCCACTTGAACTACAGCTCACATCATACTTGGCGGCATCTGCCAGAATATGTAGTTTCTCTTCCAAACTTATCGTTTTCATAAATCTAAACTTTCCCTTACTTCTCAAATTTACTAAAAATATTAGCAAACAATAATGACAATATTATAATTTTTAAGCTTCATCTAACTTTTTTATCAAAAACCATTTACTCGGTGCATTGTTACCTGATTACCTGTAAATCATATATTTTATGGACTATAAAAATGAAATCCTTCAATTCACATCCAAAGGAATTTACTGCATACCGGGTAGATTTTATATAGACCCTTGGCAGCCTGTCGCAAAGGCACTAATTACCCATGGTCATGCCGATCATGCCCGTCCTGGAATGAAGGATTACTTATGCCATGATTATTCAGTTCCCATTCTTAAAAGTAGACTAGGAACCAATATCTCAGTACAAGGAATTTCTTACCATACTCCACTTATGATTAATGATGTGCAGGTTAGCTTTCATCCTGCGGGGCATATTATAGGATCTGCCCAAATCAGATTAGAATATAAAGGTAAAGTTGCCTTAGTGACCGGTGATTATAAAATTCAGGATGATGGAATTTCCACGGCATTCGAACTTGTAAAATGTCATGAATTAATTACTGAAAGTACTTTTGCACTTCCCATTTATAATTGGCTAGAGGTAGAGGAACAAAACCAACTGATAAGAAATTGGGTTTCGGAAAATCTGGCTCAAGGAAGAAGTTCAATAGTAGTTGGATATTCTTTAGGAAAAGCGCAACGAATCATGAAAGCCTTAGAGGATATAGGAGAAATTCATGTTCATTATTCTATTTCAAAACTGAATGAAGCAATCAGCTCTTGTGGTATAAAACTACCTGATTACAAAACAATTGATCTGAGAGAGAATATCGTCGATAAAGGCAAGACCATATTAGTTGTTCCTCCTTCGCTTGTAGGTTCTCAAATTATTAAGAAGTTTTCTAATGCTGCTACTGCAATATGCTCCGGTTGGATGCAGATTCGTGGTGCCAGAAGATGGAAAAGTGCCGATGCCGGCTTCCCCATAAGTGACCATGCTGATTGGCCAGGACTTCTTCAGGTTATTAAAGGAACGGAAGCCGAGAGAGTATATGTCACACATGGATATAAGGAAGCCCTAAGTAGATATCTAAATGAAATAGGAATTCATTCTGAGATCTTGAACACTGAATTTGGAAATGAGGAAGATCCGATTTCTATAGATAACAAAGCTTAAACCATGAAGAATTTTGCTCACTTAATTAATCAACTTGATAGTACCAATAAGACTAATCAAAAAATATCTGCTATTGAAGAATATTTTAAAGTAGCAGATCCGGCTGACAAACTTTGGGTTTTAGCCTTATTTACTGGAAAGCGTCCTAAAAGAGCTATCAGCACAACTTTACTGAAACAATGGGTCATTGAATTGAGTAATATACCGGAATGGTTATTTTTAGAAGCATATAGTTCTGTTGGAGATCTCGCTGAAACAATCTCCTTAATCCTTCCCCCTGCCGATAAACAAATAGAGAAACCCCTTCATGTATGGATGGCTGACATAGAGATTATCCGGGATAAACCTGAAGAAGAAAAAAAGAAATTCATAATTGATACTTGGAATAGTCTATCCATTACTGAACGGTTTGTTTTTAATAAATTAATAGGTGGAAGCTTTCGTTTAGGAGTTTCGTCCAAGATTATCATTAAAGCATTAGCACAACTTTACAAGTTAGAGCCAAGTTCCGTCGCTCACAGTATCCTCGGAGATTGGAATAAACAGGAAATAGAATTTGATAAACTAATTTTAGGTGAGTACAGCAACACCAACTTATCGAAACCCTACCCTTTCTGTTTAGCATATCCTATAGAAGATTTGGAAAAGAATCTTCAAGACATTTCGCTTTGGCAAATTGAATATAAATGGGATGGTATTCGTGGGCAAATTATAAAACGAAAAGATGAAGTATTTATATGGTCCCGGGGAGAAGAACTAATTAATTCCCAATTTCCTGAACTTATATCAGCAATACAGGAATTAGAAGGAGATTTCGTTATCGATGCAGAAATCCTTCCCTACCTTAATGGTGAAATATTAAATTTCAGTAAACTACAGAAACGATTAAACAGAAAGAACCTAACAACTAAAATTTTAGAAGAAATCCCTGTTATACTCTACGTTTATGATCTTTTAGAATTAAGCGGTACTGATATACGAACTTCACCTCTTTCTGAAAGAAGGAAAATATTAGAAGAACTATTTACCCGGTTCGATTCTGCTTATTTAAAAATTACTGAGGTATTCAAAGTTAAACATTGGTCTGAAATTGAAAGTTTAAGGGATTCTTCCAAAGAAATCAATAGCGAAGGATTAATGATTAAAAAACTCGATTCCGAATACATGGTCGGAAGAAAACGTGGCGCGTGGTGGAAATGGAAAATCGACCCAATGACTATTGATGCTGTTTTAATCTATGCTCAAAGAGGAAGTGGTCGCCGAAGTGGTTACTATACAGATTATACTTTTGCTGTAAAAGATGGAGATAAGCTCGTCACTATTGCTAAAGCATATTCAGGACTCAGCAATAATGAAATTCAAGAAGTGAGTAAATTTGTAAACAAAAATGCAATAGAAAAATTCGGACCTGTCAGAACAGTAAAACCTGAATTGGTATTTGAAATCGCATTCGAAGGTATCAGTTTAAGCAATCGTCATAAATCAGGAGTCGCCCTTCGATTTCCCAGGATATTACGCTGGAGAAAAGATAAAACGGTCAATGATATAGACGATATCTCAGAAATTAAGAAACTGATTAAGGAATAATATCTACCCTTACTCGTCAAAACTGAATAATAAAATCTTTTTTTCGGTTATAAGTGACTATCTCAAACTATACCTCACTCCTACCTTAATTCCGCCCATAAGTATACGGTCCTGAACATTTTCTTTTTGAAAAGGTAAAAGTGAATACAATTTGGCGACCGGTTCAAGTTGCAAAGAAAAATTACGCGACATATTCCAATTTGCCCCTATTCCTAATTGGAGTCCAATACCATTTTGTTTATCCATAACACTTTGATTCCCTGAAAAATCAAAATGAAGTAGAGGCCCAAAGTTTGCATAAAATAGCTTACCAAACTGAGCTGTCCCTAAAATGGGAATTTCGAATTGCTTAAGCAAACTTGTATCTCTGTAACGATCTACATCAGGATTAACTACTGCCCCTTCTATTGCAACCTGTTGCCTAGAAAAATTAAATCCGGTCTGTAAACCCCAAATTCCTTTTAATGGATATAAAAGTGTCAGTTCTGCTGAAAAATACTTTTTACTACTCAAACTGCCGCCTCCTTCAACACTTTCTAAAGGCCCTAAATTACGCACGGAAAGCGGTGTGATTGCGATCCCTATCTGTATATCTTTTGTATTTGAATCTTGAGCAAGTAAATTAAGCGGAAATAGAAAACAAAAAAAGATGGAGAAAACAAAAACTGATTTGAGCATTTCTTCTTGGTTTGTTAAATGATTTGATGTTCTCTAAACGATAAGTATTCCACTTATGCTACATATTAAACTCACAATTCAATATATTTTTGGTAATTATGATATGTCGATGCGGGATTATTGGAATATAAATTTTCTTAACAAAACATGCCGTAAAATATGGAAAACCATATTTAACAAATATTCTATTAACTATATTTGTTGTTTATTTTTAAAAATGAAAATCAAAACCCTCTTAACGATTATTATTCTTTTCACTGCTTTTTTTATATACAATAATTGCAAATCAAGCGATGCTTTAAAGGAGAAGGTTCTTTTTGGTAATATAAATTCAGAAGAGATAGCTATACCTTCCAAGAGTCAAGACACAACTCTCTATCTAGTAACCAAAGTAATTGATGGTGATACGTTCTGGGTAGACAATCACTCGGAAAAAGGAATGAAAGTGAGATTAATAGGGATTGATGCGCCGGAAAGCAGAAATGTCTTTAAAAAGAAAAAGCAAGCTTACGGAGTGGAATCCAAAGATTATCTAATTAATCTATTGTCAGATCAATATGTTCGACTTGAATTTGATGTAGATTCTTTAGATCAATATCAACGGACATTAGCATATGTTTATTTAGAAGATGGCCAATTTGTAAATGAATTAATTGTAAAAACGGGTAACGGTATTTTGTTAACCGTCGCTCCAAATATTAAATACGAAAGTCTATTCTATGCTGCTCAACAGTATGCAAGGGAGCATAATCTAGGACTTTGGTCGGTTCCATTAGAACAATAAAAGGGAAGTTCACATAAAAATCCTCCATTCAATTTCAACTGCGTCCGTAATCTTCCAACATACCCTTTTAGCCTCTTAGGAATAGCAATATGTATATGATCGAATTATTACCATAAACCCACCCCATAAAACCTTCTTAAAATATATAGCTGACTCTTGAGAAAAATCAATAGAAATAACTCTCACTTACCCGTATCTCACCCGTATCTTACCCAATACTTTCCCAAATATCACCCATTAAAAATAGGTTGAGATATGAATTAGATAAAAGTCTTCTAAGACATTGTAAAAATTTAGCAGAAAAGATAAATTTTACCATTTACTCGGGAGTTCAACGATTAATATTCGGTCTCCAATACGTACTATTAGGCTCGAATTATTTACCTTTGGCAGATATTTAAAATTTGAATATGAGCGAGAACAAGATTATTCTTCCGGACCAGGCATCACAAGAACAGAAGCATGTACAAGTGAGGAAAATGTTTAATTCTATCTCTGAGAATTACGACAAGGTTAACAACGTGATTACTTTTGGAATGGATAAGGGTTGGAAGAAGAAAGTTTTCAATCTTGTTGCTTCCAAAAATCCGGATAAGATTTTGGATATCGCTACAGGCACTGGCGATATGTTGTTGCTGTTTGCTGATAGTAATGCTTCAATCATCTTAGGAACAGACATATCTGAAGGAATGTTAGCGATTGCCGAGGAGAAAGTTAAAAATCTAGGATTAGAAGATCGTATAAAGCTGGATTTACAGGATGCAGAGAATCTTAGTCTGGAGGACAATTATTTTGATGCCATCAGTATTACATACGGAATTCGAAATTTTGAAAATCTCGATAAATGCTTGAAGGAAATATATAGAGTTACTGCGCCACAAGGTCAGTTTATCATTTTAGAAACCTCCGTTCCCCAAAATATTTTCTTTAAAACCGGACATAAAATCTATACCAAATGGATTATGCCTATGGTGACAAGATTGTTTAGTAAAGACAAAAATGCTTATAAATACCTTTCAAAGTCTGCACTTAATTTCCCCTATGGTGAAGCATTGAAAAAAAGATTGGAACAGGCAGGATTTACAGATGTAAAAATATTACCTCAATTCTTTGGGGCTTCAACGATATATCAGGCTAGAAAAAGGTAGACAACAAAAATTTTTATTAAAAACATAAAAGTCTATAGTGAATACTATGGACTTTTATGTTTTATATCTTTATTTTTAAAATAAATAAAAACCAATGAAGACGTTCCAATGTCTTTAGACTACTATATTTTACACTAATGATTAAATACATATCAGATGCATACCATCCTACCATTTATTCTGGTCTTGATACTATTGATTGTATTCCTGACTATTTGGGCTAACCAATTAAAGATTGCATATCCAATATTATTGGTTTTGGCTGGGTTGGCCATTAGTTTTATTCCGGGATTACCATTATTAAAAATTGATCCGGACTTGATATTTTTGGTATTTCTGCCACCCCTATTGTATGAGGCATCCTGGAATGTTTCTTTCAAGGAGATGAAGAAGTGGTGGCGTATTATCGGGAGTTTTGCTTTTTTAGTTGTTTTTTTTACGGCCTTACTTGTTGCTCTAGTTTCCAATCACATTATTCCGGGATTCAGTATTGCTTTAGGTTTTGTTTTGGGTGGAATTGTATCTCCTCCGGATGCCGTAAGTACGGGAGCAATTACAAAATTCGTAAAGATTCCTAAATCTACCACGGCCGTTCTTGAGGGTGAAAGTTTATTAAATGATGCGTCTTCCTTAATTATTTTCCGTTTTGCCTTGGTGGCTGTTGGCACCGGACAATTTATATGGCAAGAAGCAGGGGTAGATTTTCTATGGATGTTGGTAGGCGGCGTTGGTACCGGATTAATAGTTGCTCAAATTTTTATCTGGATTCACAAGCACTTACCTACAGAAGCCGCTGCAGATATTGCATTGACTTTGATAGCACCTTATTTTATGTATTGGATTGCAGAAGAGATTCATTGTTCAGGCGTTTTAGGAGTAGTAGCAGGAGGATTATATATGTCATCCAAAAGGTTAAGTTTTCTTGCCAGTAGTAGTCGTATTAAAGGAGCTTCCGTATGGGAGAGTTTTGTTTTTCTATTAAATGGAATGGTCTTCTTGTTAATTGGTTTAGATTTACCGGAGATTATCTCGGGAATTCGAGCCCATGGTACTCCATTGGGAACGGCAATTTTATATGGCGTAATTGTTACGGGAGTCTTGATTTTTGCACGTATTATATCTGCTTATGCAGCAATGTTCGCTACTATCATCTTTAGACCTAATGTAGCACATCAACAACAATTCAGCCGAAGGAGATGGTATGCTCCAATGTTATTAGGATGGACGGGGATGCGTGGTGTAGTATCTCTTGCGGCAGCCTTAGCCATTCCGCTTACTTTACCAAATGGGGAGGCTTTTCCACAAAGAAACCTTATTCTCTTTATCACCTTCGTAGCTATACTGTTAACTTTGGTGATCCAGGGACTTACCCTACCTTATTTGATCAAAAAGACGCAGTTATTTCAGGGATTGGAAGATGAAGAAAATCTATCAAATAATACCCGGTTGAAGATGAAATTGGGAATAAAATCACATGTCTATAATTTTGTTAAAGAGAAATATGTAGAAGAATATCAAGGACACGCAGGGATGGAAAGAATACTTAAACATTGGGAAGATCAATCCAAAATTCAGGATAATAGTTGGATGGATGCTGTAAGCAAAAAAATACTATTAGATATTCTTGCAGAACAGCGGTTATACCTTTCAATTTTGAACAAAGATGCAGAATTTGATGAGGAATTAATTTGGCATCAGATCTATCAAATTGATTTAGAAGAAGAAAGATTAAGAATTGTTTTTAAAGGAGATATAAAACAATAAATTCGACAACAATTCACCACGCTATTCGTTTATTACTAAACAAATTGAAAGATTATGCCGACACTTGAACAGCGAATAGATGAATTAAACAGACAATTTGGATTTAGGGAACATCCAGAAGATTTTAATTTTGAGCTTAATCCGGAAAGGATAGCTTACAAGAATGAAGCCTTAAGAACAAAGAATCGCGATTTATATACTGCCTATCTTGCAGATAATTATCCTAAGCAAATGGATAAAGAATTGGCTGATTTTGACCGAATTTCTTCAAAGCTTGTTTTTATGAATAAAGATGAAGCGGAGTCTTTGTTCGAGAACAATAAAATTAATTTACTTAAAAGTGATATTAGTTTTAAAGACCCAGATGCGATCTTTCAATTAAAAAAAGTCAACGACGAAGATTTAAATTGGCATTTAGAGGGTCATGAGACAGACCTTTTGAATGGAAATTCGCGACCTTCTGAAGCTCTGGAAGGAAAATCTGCTATTTGGTTAATTCAGTAATTTTTATCCTTTAGCCCCTCTTTTCGGAAAAAATTATAATAATCGGACAGAAAATTTAAAGATTAAAGAAATTCCTTGTGATTTCAGCGCCTTTGTTTGCGCCATTCAAAAATTTATCAAGCCATTGAAAAATAATAATAAAGATATTTTAATATTGTAAAAATAAACCTCTTTATGTAGACTAATATTTACAAATTTTGATATTATTCTCTTTAGACGAACTATTAATTTATACTTTTGCAACATATATACACGAGCAAGTTAAATTTAACGCAAGCGTAATATTAAATTACCACAGTAATTAATATTACTACACTACAAACTATTATTTATTTACAAATACAAACCTTATTAATTACTCGTTAAAATTTAATCTTAAATGAATAAAATTACGAAGAAGAGACTTTATGTTAGCCCATCAGCTGAGGTTACCTATATCACTATGGAAATGGATATAGCTGTTAGTTCAGTGGTTATTAATACCGGTGGACCTGGTAATGAACCTAGAATAGAAGAGTGGGAAAACACAGATGGTAAGTACAAAAATTTTGATCTATAAACCGGCCAATTTATTATTATGTTAAGATTGAAAATTCGTAATCACAGATCGCTAGCATTATTTGCTGTCATTTCCCTTGTATTTTTATCTTGTAAAAAGGAAAATAAAGAAAAAGATGATGTAGTACCGGCTCAAGGCGAAGCTGCCATAAGTTTCCAGATTAGTGGGGTTCAGGATGTTGAAGAAGTTACAGGAGCCTCGGAGAATAAAGCTTCCACTAGTTTGAGTAGAAATAGACAAGCTAAATTTGTACAAGTGCAATCAGAGATTGTAAATCTGGATGGCCTTGATGCAATCATGACCGTATCAGAAGAATTACCCGCACAATACCCGGGTAAGTTAAATGAAGGCATCAAACCTTTAAAAAATAATTCTAGTATAAAATCTTCTGATGGAGAAAAGAATGCAAGAGTCATAGGACAATTGCCAGCGGGAAGAAGATATAGAATAGTACTTTACACTGCCAATGCAAATGGAGATCCATTGGCTTATATTGGAGAAGGAGAAGGTATAGTTGGCTCAAACTCGGTATCCATTGGGGGGCTGAGAAACACAAAGTATCGTTGGTATGCTTATACATACAATAATAATAGTCCTATTCCTGAATTTACAGCTTCCGGAAACAATGTACCGGTTAACCCGTCTGCCAACAGTAATGCAGCTCGACAAGATTTTGCGTATTCGACCGGTATTATTACAACAGGTAATGAAATTGGAGGAACATACAGTATTAATAACATCGTTCTGACTAGAAAGACTGCAAGAATTATAGTAGAGGTAAATTCCAGAGGGATGTTTGGGGCAATAAATTATGCAAGCCCTAGATTTAAAGATAATAGCGGTTTGATTAAGGCAAATTTCAAATTAACGGATAGTAGCTATAATAATATCTCAACCTCAATAGGTGCAAATAATGTTTATAATCATCATAGTTCCGGATATTCAGTCCCTGTTGGCGTAGATACCGTTCCGAAACCAGATTGGAAAAGAAGGTATACTTTTTATAGCCCTACGGATGGAAAAACTGCCAGAACTTTTAACATCTCTCTTGATACACTTCGGATAGTGAGTGAGAGGCTTGAGGATGCTAATGGTGCTCCCGGTCAAAGAACAAGATCTTTTTATGGTACAACTTTCTCGTTTCCGGCTTTTGTACCACTTCCTGGAAAGAGTTATTTTATCTCTATCAAGTTAGTGGAATCACCTATAAGAATCGGATCAACCTCTTGGGCTCGTGGAAATGTATTCAGACATATCGATGTGCCTGCGACTCCTGATGGCAAATGGCAATATATGTTCCGATATGATAATCCATATTATCAAACAACTGCAGGAGTACCTTATACTGATTATTTTCAAAATGACATTTACGACATTGGCGGTAAAAACATCTGTGAACGTATATATCCTGAAGGCACCTGGGATCTTCCTACACAGGCTGATTTCCAAGCTCTAGGTAATACACTTCGAGCTAATAATATAATTGAGCAAAATTATGGTTGGTATGTATCCATTACACCTTCAATCACTGCACCGTCAGCCCCGGGTTACCCAAATGGAAATCTTGTTTTTGTACCTGTAGGTTATAAAGTAAATACCAATTCATCAATTACTAACTTTTATCCGAACTCTATATCTTACCGAAATACAAAAGGCTACTGGCGTACAAAAGCTGAAGGAACTTTTGCCAGGTTTAATTTGCCTTTTATCTTTGGAGATTATATAGATTTCACAAATCTTACATCCACTTATCAAGCTAGTATTAGATGTATAAGAAAGAAGTAAATACGTAATTTCATATTTATCCTCAAAAAATATGGTTTTGAAAAACTGACTAATAAATTTGAGTAATCAAAACCATATTTTATTAAAAGCTATTCAGTAATTGTATCTACTCTATTCTTTCCAGAAAAATACGATCTAATTCAAATTCCTTTCCTATTTCATTTAGTTTTCGTACATGAAAAGTTATTGAATTGGTTTGCTTTGTAATTACTATGCTGCCCATTTGAATTTTTTCATTCAATTTTTCCTGATTAGCTTGACTTGATTTCCAATCGGCAATCATTTTCTGACGTTGCCAAATAGCAAATTCAGCACCATTTTCTTTTTCAAAATAGGAGATGGCTAATTTATATTTCCCTTCGGGAACATCATTAAGCATAATACGTACTGTATGATGGCCATCTGTTTTCATTCTTACTCCGCGGTCAAGTTTGACTTCTGCCCCTCCTCCTAAAGTTATATCCATTAACTGCGGAAAATATTCATGCTCCTTCGGTAGATATACCTCTCGAAGCTCGTCAGTAGGTTCAATTTTACTTTGCAGGGGTTGAGCAGCATAAAACATAGCAATTGAAGTATAATCCACGGGAAATTCATTCCCCTCAGGTCCATGTTCAATAACATGATTAATGTCTTTTTCAAAGGACATCTTATCTGTCATAAATAGGCGATACCCTCCTGTCCTACCCATAGGTAAGCTGTAATCCAAAGAACCATGAATGGACAGACTGATCCCCCTATCCCATCGATCTAATAAGGCATACCAACCGCCATTATAATAATCTTCGGAACCTGTACCATGTAATCTTTGTTTGCCATCCACATGTGTAACATCATCACCTTCAAAGAAAAGGGTCATCCCCGGACGAAGTGCCTGCGCTAAATGAATAGTACCTACATAATGTCCTTTTCCTTGAGTTTTCAGAAATTCATAATATTTTCCTTTTTCAGGTTTCTCCCTACGCCATACAGCATAAAATTTCCCTTCATTTTTTTGATCTCTTGCCTGATTATTATAATACACTTTCGCTTTGATCGAAATGGCGGATTGCAGCTCATTAGCACGTTTCTTATAAACCAATTTTAGATCGGCCGATTGATCAAATGGCATTGGAATATAACTGTAATTCATAGTGGACGAACTCCCAATAAATAAACTACGCATAGCCTGCTTGCCGAAGGCATATCCAAAGAAATCAGCAACCGGAGCATAGATGGCTTCAACTTGATCTCCATCCCATTTAGCAGATAGAATAACATCTTTTTTTAATCCTTCAAATGAAGTTCCGCCATCTAATTCTATTCCGACAATTCTTCCTCCATTATTCGCTTTAAACAGTTCTAATTCTTCTCCGGGCTGAATGATAAAGTTCTTTTCTTCAATAGTAACATCAGACGATTTTCCCAATGAAACCAATTTAATTCCGGATATTTTATCTTCATAAATCTTTCCTACACTCTTGATTCGATCTGTCTCTATATCACTAAACTTTCCAGTCCAGGAATCTACACGGCTATTTGGCAAGTTTCTATATTGAATCTGATGAAATAAGATTTTCTCACCTTCAAATACAATTTTCAGTGATTTATTATAAGGAATTGGCATATAGGTATAATAACCTCCGATTTCATTGCCCGAAATTCCTTTGACGAAAGGAAAAACATTCCCAGAGAAAAGATCCGAAAATTTAATTCTTAATCGAGGGGTCTTTTCATCATCAAAATAAAAAGCCAACGTATCATCTGTCGGTGTTGGAGTCCAAATACGATTCACTACACCAGGTCCTTTAAGGTCTGCAATAACAAGATGATCGCCTTCTTTCCGAACAAAGGAATAGGTTCCTCCAAAGCCATCATCGTTATTGCCGGTGGTGTCATAACTGGAAATCTGTTCTATGAGTTCCCCTGTTCGATACACAGGTAAAAGATCGGCTCTTATCAGGTTACTTATCTCATCAGCGAAGTTATACTTTGCTTTTTGAGCAGAAACCGTAGTAGAAATCAATAAAATTAATAGAATGACCAAAAATGGTCTAAAGTTAGTGCCTGACATATCCTCGGTGTTAGATTTATAATGTTAGCGTGGAACGAACTGAACGTTTAAGCTAACCTAAGATAATGATATTTATTTGAAATCAAAGCTGTTAAGGATTTATTGATATTCCTAAATACTATAGTTATCTTGTTCTGAAAAAGAAATTCACTTATAAAATTCAAAATATGAACACACATACAGTTAAAGCATTTGGAACAGAATCGGCTAAAGCTCAATTAAAAAAAATGACAATCGACCGTCGGGAGATTACATCGAAAGATGTTGAAATTGAGATTTTATTTTGTGGAGTTTGTCACTCGGATTTACATACTGCAAGGAACGAGTGGCACGGCACAATCTATCCTAATGTGCCCGGTCATGAAATCGTTGGTCGAGTGGCAAAAGTGGGATCTGAAGTCTCTAAATTTAAAGTGGGAGATTTAGCCGCTGTAGGGTGTATGGTAGATAGTTGTCGTGAATGTGAACAATGTAAAAAAGGGAGTGAGCAATATTGTGAAAATGGAAATATCCAAACCTATAATGCCCCTGATAAACATCTAAACAAACAGACATTCGGCGGGTATTCTGAGCAGATTGTTGTCGATGAAGATTTTGTATTACGTGTTCCTAATAATTTGGATTTAGCGGCTACCGCACCCCTATTATGTGCTGGAGTAACAACCTGGTCACCATTAAAACATTGGAATGTAGGTCCTGGCACTAAAGTAGGAATTGTAGGTATCGGTGGATTAGGTCACATGGGCGTTAAGTTAGCCAAAGCGATGGGAGCTCATGTTGTCGTAATAAGTACTTCTCCCTCTAAGGTGGAAGATGCTAAGCGTTTAGGTGCTGATGAAGTTATTCTCTCTACAGATATCAAACAGATGGAATCAAATGCTAATAGTTTACATTTTATCCTTGATTGTGTATCCGCGCAACATGATGTAAATGCTTATTTGAAATTATTAAAGGTTGATGGTACGCTGGCTTTAGTAGGTGCACCAGAGCACCCCCTTCCTATTGCAGCATTTAGTTTGATCCCTGCACGTAAGAATTTTGCCGGCTCCACTATCGGGAGCATAAAAGAAACGCAAGAAATGCTAGACTTCTGTGGAGAGCATAACATCGTTGCTGATATCGAATTGATTAATATTCAAGATATTAATATTGCATACGAAAGATTGCTAAAAGGCGATGTTAAATACAGATTTGTGATTGACATGGACACACTGAAAGATTAGTTATTAATTTATTTCGAAGGATTCCTAGACCAGAAAATATAACAAATGAATACCTTTGCACTTTCAAAACAAGTAAAGCGAAATCATGAGCGATCCAAATTCAAGAGTAAATATTAAACCGGGTATTGTAGTAAACATTATACTAAAGAAAGACCAAAGATCAGGCAACCTTACAGAAGGTATAGTCAAGGATATTTTAACGTCTGCTCCTTACCATAGTCGTGGGATAAAAGTGCGATTAACGGATGGTCAGATCGGAAGAGTAGCAGAGATTTTAGAAGAGGATTAATTTTTTTTATATTTAGTCTTACCAGGGCTTAATGTATGAATATTCAAATTTCGAAGAGTTTTAAAACTCAGATAAGAAAGA
Source organism: Sphingobacterium mizutaii (assembly GCA_040394615.1). Lineage (GTDB taxonomy): Bacteria > Bacteroidota > Bacteroidia > Sphingobacteriales > Sphingobacteriaceae > Sphingobacterium > Sphingobacterium mizutaii_A. The sequence continues at coordinate 6,475 of JBEBRZ010000022.1, read as the reverse complement.
CCTTATTTTCTATCTTATTATTCATTTTAGTTTATTTTATTTTACTAGGTTTAACTATTGGAGTTACCATATTATTCTCATATATCGGGATTTGGGCAATCCTAAATTATCCGAATATATTGACAATAGGTTTGGGCTTAGGTCTAATAGCTTCGGGATTTACCATTCTTTATTTTTTAATAAAATTTATTTTTGCGTCCAATAAAATTGACACCAATGACCTTATTGAAGTAACCGAACAAGATCAACCGGAATTATTTTCGTTGATTCATGAGCTGGTAAATGAGATAGAAACCGATTTTCCTAAAAAAGTATATCTGTCTCATAATGTTAATGCTTCTGTATTTTATAATTCTAGTTTTTGGAGTATGTTTCTACCTGTGAAGAAAAACCTCCAAATTGGTATAGGTCTGATCAATTCTTTAACAAGACAAGAATTAAAAGGCATTCTGGCCCATGAGTTCGGGCATTTTTCGCAACGAAGCATGAAAGTTGGGAGCTATGTATATAATGTCAACAACGTTATATTCAACATGCTTTATAACAATGAGTCTTTAAAAAAGATGCAAAATAGTTTGATGAATTTAAGTGGATATGCAGCTATCACTTTAGGTTTATCTTCGATCTCAATAAACGGTATACAGAAAATTTTACGTGTTCTTTATGAGTATATCAATATAAATTATCTTGCCCTGTCTCGGGAAATGGAGTTTCATGCTGATGAAATCGCGGTACATGTTGCAGGGTCAAAAGCCATGTCCGATGGTTTATTAAGATTGAGCTTTGCTAATTATGCTTTTGAAACAGCTTTTAATTTTTATGAAGGAAAAATAACAGAAAATCTTAAACCACAAAACATCTATCAGGATCAGCATACATTAAGTCTATTTTTGGCTAGCAAAAATAAATATGATATACAGAATGGTTATCCTTTAATTGGTTTGGAGTCTGATGCAAAATATAATAAATCAAAACTTGTCATTGAGGACCAATGGGCTTCTCACCCATCCACAGCTGACAGGGTAAAAGCAATCAACAGGTTAAATATTGAAAAAGAAAATATTGATAATGCAGCAGCTATTGGTATTCTGAAAAACAAAGGAGACTTGTTCCAAAGAGTTCACGATTTCCTTTTTTCACAATTTAATCATGAAGGACAAATCAATGAAATTACAGCGGAAAGATTTCAGGAACTTTATGAAAAAGATATTGCTAAGTATGAATTTAATGTTCTTTACAATGAATATTATAATTACAGCAATCCCACAGTAGACGATTTTTCAGTAATTGATTTCAATGCTAAAGTCCAGCCAATAGAAGAGCTTTTTAAAGATGATAATACAGAATTAGTTTTGGAGTTAAATGCTTTGATTAATGATGAGCGAACATTAAAATCAATACAAAACAAAGAAATAAAATTAAAGTCTTTTGATTACGACGGTCAAAAGTACAAATCAAAGGAAGTTGATGGTGTTTTGAATATATTGAGTAAAGAAATTGATGTCAAAAAAAGATTAATTTCAGCTATAAACAATCAGATATTTGAATCTTTTTATCAAATGTCAAAAACTTCCAACAAAGAATTTGAATTAAGAGATGCCTATAATAAAATAATAGAGCTGGATACTGAATTTGAGGAAAAAATGCAGTTTTATGATGAGCTAACTCAAAAAACTAGTTTTATATATTATAATCTTGAATACGCGGATATTCTCATCAGTTTTGGGGAAATAAAACATTTGGAAAAGAGATTAAAGGAGGAGCTTACTGAGCTGCTAAAAGTTGAAGGAATAACGGATGGATTACCAAATGATTCGCTTGAAATGATTAATCATTATATTCATAATGAACTTGTTTATTTTTCCGGCTCTAGTTATGATGACAAAAATTTAAATCATTTAATGACTGCCATTCATCAGTATGCCTATCTTAAATCAACAGAGTATTATGTACATAAGATGAATCTTTTAAATTTACAAGTCGACATATACCATTCCTATAATAAATAAAGCGGGAATAAATTCCCGCTTAAACAATCAACTATACTTAGCAATTATTTCTATCTAACTTTCTTTTTTCTACCTTTCAAGGATCCGATAACTTAAAGCTTTTCCGGTTTTATTTATTGTTTTTGCTTCTTTTTCTGCTTCTCCTACTCTTTCACTTAGGTAGTCTGAATCATAAGCTATTCTAGCCTGTCCATTCTTAATAAAAGCTCCCCCTCCTTGAGAATCATCAACCATAATTATTCCCGCTTGAGCATTTTTAATATTGCCCACATCATCTAATTCACCAGAAATTAAAAGTGCCAGGGTTGCATAATAATTTCCAAAGTTAGATTTCACTTTTCCATAAACAGTAAAAGCATTCCCTGTTCCGGAAACAGCAGTTGAGATACTTGTGTCTGCGTATGATATAAAATTCTCTCCCAATAAATTTATACTAAAATCATTGTTGTTTTGACCAAATAGCGATACAACACCATCTAGAAAGTGATACCCTGGAATATCAGTAGCAATATTACTAGTATCCAACACGCTTGGCCTAAAAGCAAATTTACCGTTGAGGATTGGTGGTTTAACTCCTTTATGAATCGCAAAATTTAATTTCTCCAGTGTGTCCAGATATTGTTTTGGAATAATATCTTCAATTCGTTCGGTTTGGATTTTTTCATCTTCAATTTCATTACCATCCTTATCACATGAAATAATTGTTACTAATACCAAAAGAGATGCAAAAGTAATCTTCCATAATTTGTTCATAATATTTATTTTTTTCTATAAATCGAATTTACGAACAAAGAAAACGTTATAAACTACCAGTAATAAAGGTATTTGTTGTACTTGGATTCGGGTAACGAAAAGCACAATTATTAAAAATTTAGAAAAACCTTAAATTTTCATATCTTGTAAAAGAGGGATAATTATAAACTTTAATTCCATTAAAACGTTATGAATGATTCTGCAGGAAGAAAATTAAGAGAAGCAATCCAGGACGAGACTCCATTACAAATTGTTGGAGCAATCAATGCGAACCATGCTTTATTAGCCGAGCAATCAGGTTTTAAAGCAATATACCTTTCCGGAGGCGGAGTAGCGGCCGGATCATTGGGAATCCCAGACCTTGGAATCACTAATTTGCAAGATGTACTGGTTGATGTTGAAAGAATTACAAATGTTTGTTCTTTGCCCTTATTAGTGGATATTGACACAGGTTTTGGACCCTCAGCATTCAATATCGCTAGAACAATTCAATCGTTGGAAAAGGCAGGTGCCGCAGGTATTCATATGGAAGATCAAGTTGGTGCCAAACGTTGCGGACACAGACCTGGTAAAGAGCTTGTTCCTACTGATGAGATGGTAGACCGTATTAAAGCAGCAGTAAATGCTCGTAATAATTCGGATTTTATGATAGGTGCTAGAACAGATGCAATTGCTTCTGAGGGTCTTGATAAAGCTTTAGAAAGAGCCGTTGCTTATCAAATCGCCGGTGCCGATTTTATCTTTGCTGAAGCCGTAACGAATATAGATGATTATACCCGATTTGCGGAAGTTACAGGTTTGCCGATACTAGCGAACATTACCGAATTTGGACAAACCGATCTTTATACTGTCGACCAATTAAGAAATGCTAGAGTTTCTATTGTATTATATCCCCTATCAGCTTTCCGCGCAGCGAACAAGGCTGCTCTAAATGTCTATAATCACATCCGAAAAGATGGAACACAAGCTGAAGTAATCGACACGATGCAAACAAGGGAAGAACTTTATCAAAGTATAGATTACTATCGCTACGAAAATGAACTCGATCAATTATTCAAAAACAAATGATATGAAAGAAGCTAATGAACCAGGTTTTAAGCCAAAAAAAAGCGTAGCACTTTCGGGTGTTCCGGCGGGAAATACAAGTTTATGTACAGTTGGAAAAAGTGGGAATGACCTTCATTACAGAGGTTATGACATATTGGACCTTGCGGAAAAAGCGAGTTTTGAGGAAGTAGCTTATTTACTTATCCATGAAAAACTACCCACTGAAAGTGAACTTCAAAAGTATCAAAATAAATTAATTAGTGAACGAGGTTTGCCTATGGCTTTAAAGCAGGTATTACAGCTTATTCCTGCTACTGCCCATCCTATGGATGTCTTAAGAACCTCTGTTTCCGTCTTTGGAACCCTAGAGCCTGAACCATTAAATCATGAAATTGAAAAGACTAGAGAAATAATAGATCGGTTAATGGCAAGCATGGGCTCGGCTTTACTCTATTGGTACCATTTCAGTCATAATCATAAAGAGATTGAAGTAGAAACAGATGACTCGACTTTGGGAGCTCATTTCCTTCATCTATTACACGGAAAAAAACCTAATGATTCTTGGACTCATGCAATGCAAGTTTCTTTAAATTTATATGCAGAGCATGAATTCAATGCTTCTACTTTCACTTCAAGAGTAATTGCAGGTACAGGTTCAGATGTATATTCAAGTATTGCAGGAGCAATTGGAGCTTTGAGAGGTCCTAAACATGGTGGTGCTAATGAAGTTGCTTATGAGATTCAAGAACGATATGCAGATGCAAACGAGGCAGAAGCAGATATCAAGAAAAGACTGGCGAACAAAGAAGTTATCATTGGCTTCGGACATCCTGTTTATACAATTGCAGATCCTAGAAACCAAGTTATAAAGAAAATTGCCAAGCAGCTTTCAGAAGAAGCAGGAGATATGAGGTTATACGATATTGCTGAAAGAATAGAATCCGTGATGTGGGATGAAAAAAGAATGTTTCCGAATTTAGATTGGTTTTCAGCAGTAGCTTACCATTTAATGGGAATTCCTACAGATATGTTTACTCCCCTGTTTGTCATGTCTAGAATCTCAGGTTGGGGCGCGCATATTATTGAACAAAGACAGGATGGCAAAATCATTCGTCCGAGTGCAAATTATACAGGTCCTGAAAATAGAGCTTTTGTACCCATTTCAGAAAGATAAAAATTAACATAAATTAAAATTATATTACAAATAAATAATGTCATCACATATTTCCAATAACAGACCCAATCCTGATCAAGTACTAGTTGATATTGCAGATTATATCCAAGAATATAAAATTGAAAGCGAACTTGCATTAAAGACAGCTCACTATTGTTTTTTAGATACTTTGGGTTGTGGTTTTGAAGCTCTAACCTATCCCGCATGTACCAAACTTCTGGGGCCAATAGTTCCGGGAACTGTTGTTCCAAACGGAGCTAAAGTACCAGGAACTCCATATCAGCTAGATCCTATTCAGGCAGCTTTCAATATTGGTGCAATGGTACGATGGTTAGATTTTAATGATACCTGGTTGGCTGCCGAATGGGGACACCCTTCTGATAATTTAGGGGGTATCTTAGCTGTTGCTGATTGGATTTCCAGAAATCGCATTTCTGAAGGAAAATCTCCATTACTAATGATTGAAGTTCTGGAAGCAATGATTATGGCGCATGAAGTACAAGGCATTTTAGCTTTGGAAAATTCATTCAACAAGGTTGGTCTTGATCATGTTATTTTGGTTAAAGTTGCATCAACAGCAGTAGTAAGCAAATTATTAGGACTTAATAAGGAAGAGTTAATTAATGCGCTATCTTTAGCATTCGTTGATGGTCAATCTTTAAGAACCTACAGACATGCACCTAATACCGGTAGCCGGAAGTCATGGGCTGCAGGTGATGCAACATCAAGAGCAGTACGTCTGGCTTTAATTGCCCAAAAAGGTGAAATGGGTTATCCATCTGTATTATCCGCTCCTGTTTGGGGTTTTTATGATGTTTCCTTTAAGGGAAATCCATTCAAGTTCCAAAGACCATATGGTACATATGTGATGGAAAATGTATTATTTAAAATTTCTTTTCCCGCTGAGTTTCATGCGCAAACAGCTGCCGAAGCAGCAATGACGATAAACAAACTACTAAAGGATTCCGGTAAAACTTCTGATGATATTAAGAGTATAAAAATCCGAACACATGAAGCTGCAATTCGGATTATTGATAAACAAGGACCGTTACATAATCCGGCAGATCGTGATCATGCAATCCAATACATGGTTGCTGTTCCATTGATCTTCGGAAGATTAACTGCCGCGGACTATGAAGATAATATTGCTTCTGACGCTAGGATTGATGAATTAAGATCAAAAATCACTTGTTTTGAGGATCCACAATTTACAAAAGATTACCACGATCCTGAGAAACGATCAATTGCGAATGCTTTAACAGTTGAATTAAATGATGGCACAACGTTATCAGAGATTGTGGTCGAATATCCAATTGGACACCGCAGACGCAGAGAAGAAGGAATACCTAAGTTGATTGAAAAATATAAAGTTAATCTGGCTCGTGTATTTTCAGAAAAACAACAGCAATCCATTTTAGATCATACACTGGATTATGAGAAACTAATTAAAATACCAGTTCATGAATTAGTGGATTTAATGGTATAAACAAAG
>JBEBRZ010000021.1:0-40743 GCA_040394615.1 Sphingobacterium mizutaii | reverse complement strand
CTCACCCTCAACAAATTCCGGAAAGAGTTCCACTTCTTGGATTGCAGTCCGCTTGGGACGCTTAACATCCCGTAGGAAAAGGCGAAATTGGTCAATATCATAGGCAATATGAGAAGCATTAAAGAGTCGAAAGCGGAAATACATCCTGTTCTTTTGAATGAAAACACCATCCAAGGAAAGCGTAATATCGTTCCTTTCCTTCTTAAGGTGTAGGGGCCGCTGATCGGTATGCTTAACCCAATGAATATTTTCCCTTAATTCCAAAGGCGGAACTTTGCTACCGCTAAAAATTAATCCTGTCGGCATTGCAGCATCCTTTGTTACGGTTATGTTGATCGCTGCGGGGTGATCGGCATAGTTCACCAAAAAAGAATGTAACAGCCCATCTTGGGTAATTACCGTTAAATTAGTCTGTTGGAAATCTTCTCTGGATGCTTTTACCTGAAGAATATTCTGCACCCCTGCTGCACGCTGTGCCAACAGTTCCCTACTACCTAGATCCACCGTTAATATGGGCTCGCTAAAAACAAGGTTGGTAGTGAACGAACAGCTTACTTGCAGCTCTCGAGGAGTGAGGTCCAGTTGACCTTGAGCAGCATTTGTCCAATGCAGAAGATAGAGTATGCCCATAAGGGTCAATTTTAAGTTTTTCATAACTGATATATTTTCATAGCGTTTGTTGAAGAGAACGATCCTTTTTTTGGTCAAATAGCAGTATGCGATAATCCATTGGAAGTGTAACTTTAGGCTGTTTGATCTTTTTAGAAAGCAGGTTCTTTGCTGCCTCCATTCCCATGGATGCCGCTTTGGTTTCCCACGAAGGATCTAGGGCACTTAGCCCCAACCTCTGCAGAGAGCGATCTGCGGACTCCTTCATCCCATCCCTGGTAATGGAGCCCGGAATGTGAACCCCTCGGATACCATCTAGATCATATACCTGAAGGTCGACAGGCAGCAGGGAATGACCATATCGGATGTTACTGATCTTCATCTCCAACCTTTCTCCAGATAATCGTACCTCTGCAAACAACAAGTGGTCTTTGGGGATGTCCAATCCGCCAATGGAAACCTGTTGAAGCAGCCTCAGCCTTACGGTCGAGCCATTTGTGAGCTCCTGTTTGCCGTGAACTGCTGCCAGAACTGCATTATCCTGTAAAACCGTCGTTATTTGGGTGTCCGGGAGAGTGTAGAAGCCGACAATCCCTTGTTCATGAGCTGCCTGTCCCCCACTGGCCAAAAGCCTGGTGATGCCACCTGATCCTCCAAGAACCTGCAGTGGCAGGGCCTGACTAGTTTGCCGGTCATTAAATTCTTTTAGCTGATTGCTTACCCGCTGGGGATGCTGGATATCTAGCACCTTATCAAGCATATTATTGAGCTCACCCAATTCCCTCTCTTCTTGCGTGTCTTCTTCGCTTGTGCCCATTAGCATCTGCTGAAGTTCGTGGAGGTGACCAGCATCCACAGAATTATCGTGCTCATGCAGACTGAACTGCGGACTTTCGGCAGTATAGCCAGGATTGACCATCGTTTGGGGAGCCTCTAGCTCCTTTTGGAGCTCAGCCAATTTTTTATAAATCTGCTCAGAAGCAAAATTATCTTGTTCGGGATGCACAGGACTAAATGCGGCATACTCATCTTGTTGTTGTCCTGCACCAATGCCTTCCCTAATCTCCATAGGATCCCCCGATATATGATAGGGATCATTTCGAATGAGTTCCTGTAATTTCTGCGCATCTCGCTGGGCCAGATCATATTGATCCAGTTTACTAAGTTCGTTTTTTTTCTGTTCGCCCAATTCTGGCAGAGAGCTCAATAGCCCCTGTCCCATATCGTTGGACAATGGTGCTGGGTCTTCCTTACCGACTCCCAGTGACCAGGACAGAAAAATAAGAAAGGGTAGGATAATTATTGGGAGCATCAACAGGAATTTTCTCTGCTTTGACGCTGTATTGCTTTTGTTCATTTCCATCATTTTTATTTTTTTTATGTAAAAATTTTTTAAATAGATCGATTACTTAGGAGTCTTTAGATCCTCTGGAGCGCATTGTTGAATACTGTCTGCCTTGGGTCTTTGCCGAAAGTCTGGTAATGATTTCCCCACTTTGGGGAAATCACTGTCCTGGGGGCTATCGACAACACAGGGGATCTTTATGGCATTCGGTAATAAAAGGGAATCCTTTTTATTACCCCAGAGTCCCCAGTAGATCTGCATGGCGGAGCAAAAACTTCCGATAAGCAAAAAAAGAATGAGCGAAATCTGCCAGTGCTTGGTGGAAAATCTTTGTGTATGTCTAGCCATCCAAGTGGCCCATTTATTTCCTAGAAAAATCCATAACCTATTCGTTTTATGCCTCTTATCCATTTCATTTCCTATTTTGGGTTTTTAGATCCTTGTTCTCCACTATCTCCCAACGCTCGATAAGGAACCCGTGGGGATTGTTTTCGCTCCGCGAAATCTGGCGCAAAGAGCCTTGACTCACCAAACTGCGCGTGGTCTGGCTCGTTGGACGAACGATTAACTGGCTTGCATAGAGCCGGAAAAAATGGGGATAGACGATTATGTCGATCTGGATACTGTCGATCCGGATAGTCTGGTTTACGTTGGCTGCGATGAGCTGGGTATAGAAATCTTTCTCTCGCAGGTTGTCATATGCTTTCTTAGCACTTCCATCGGCTAGATACATCGCTTTACCTAAGTTTTCCTGTATAGATTTCTCGTCGGGGTCTAGCGTAAAAAACAGCTCGTGGAAACGACTGATATGGTCACGCGCCTCAGCAGCTAGATTTTCCTTACGCCCTGAGGCAGTCGCCTGCAACGCCTGCCCCTGTGCCAGCACATATACCCGATCCTGTAGACGGTTTACCACATTAAAGCTCCAGTACATGGCAAAACAACATATACATGCACATAGCAGGATTACGAGCATCGTAAATCCCCGTATATAGCGAAACGCGCTGTCAATATTTTTCATTTTTCTAAACATGTTCCTTAAGATTTGATGATCATGGATTACCCCTGAGTTTATCATTCATGTATTGGTCCGGAGACTTGACATCATTGAAATAAGGCTCGGTGTGGCTACTCTCAGCCATACTTTTGGACATTCTTCCTGCCTGATCTCCCATAGCGTCTGCCGTCATGGTAGCCCCTACTGACATGCGAGTTGGGAGCTTTGTGGCAGAACCTATAAAGATATTGGTAACACTACGCACAAAAGCTCCGTTTTCCGAAGAGTTGACTATATAATTGGCAATACTGGGAACAGCAAAATAACCTACAATTCCTATGAGCAGGAAAATCAGATAAGCCAAGTCCGTTCTGGAAAAAAAGGTATCTCCTGCTCCCTCGATCTGAGCTAGATCGATTTTGAGCATGTTCTCTTGGATCTTGCCGATCATGCTCCCAAAGATATTTGCTACCGGCAGCCACAAAAAAACATTGATGTAGCGGGCAAGCCAGATTACAAGGGTATGCTGGAAACCATCGAACACCGCCAGGCCAAATACCAAGGGGCCTAGAATGGAGAGCACGACCAGTTGAAAGGTACGCAAGGTATCAATACAGAGTGCCGCTGCCAGAAAAATTACACTGAGCAGTTCACTCATACATTCTTTTACCGAAGTTCGGAACATATAGGCGGATCTGGACATCGCAAACTTGACATCATTACCAATCCCCTCAAAGAACCCTTCGGACTGGGGTTCCGCATCCTGGTGTGTGTAACGGTACCATCTTTCGCGATTTCCCATCCCATCATCTCCAATGTACATCTGATAAAGATCCGTCTGCTTAATGGCCTCTTGTTTTCTTTTGAGCAGTTCGGTGATCGCCTGGTTAGAACCGGTTACCATGCTGGAGGTGGCCGAAACTACCGGAGATAGCACCCCATTAATCAATCCCAGTACCGAGGGAAAAATGGATATACAAAAGCCTATCACAAATGGGCGGAATAGGGGATAAAAATCTATGGGTTCCGCGGCCGAGAGATGTTTCCATATTCTAGAGGAGATAAACCACAAGGCCGCGAATCCTGCAATTCCCCGCCCCACTCCGATAAGGTTTGCACACAAGGGCATCATTTCCTCATATAGCCGACGCAGGACCTCATGGAACTCTTGAAGTTCAGCAAAAGGATCCTGACCAAAGACTGCCTCTGGCATCATTACGACAATAAGGATTAATACATATAATTTTCTTGTATTCATTATTCTTGCTGTTTATGTTCACCATATAAATTTTCTGTCCTCTGTAACCCTCTTTGCTCTTGGACTCGCCTCAGCGAGAGAATATCAGCATCGGTATGAAAATCCTTCAGGAAAAGCATCATATCTTGCATTTCTCCATAAATGCGATCGATTGCATCCAACCTTTCGGCATCATTCATCTGGAGCTGCCCGGCACTGATTAACCCAAGAAGTTCCTCCAGGTTCCTTAAGCTTTTATTAAGGAGATTTCCATGAACCTCACCCAGATAGCGGAGTTCATCGCTAGAGAACAGATTCCTCTTGCGTAATCTTGTTATCGCAGAGCTGCACTGGGAAACTAAGCGGACCTGTATCTGAACGATATCCGCTATCCTACGATACTTACGTACGGCAGGACTTGCCTGCATAAGACCCTCAAGAAAGACCTGGTGAAGATGAAAGTTTCCCTGGGAAACATTCCGGACAGTTTTGTAACCATCCGATAGGATGTTATAGCCCTGTTTCATCTGCGAGAGGACCTTTTTTAGCTTATCGAGTTTTTCAACATTCAACAGCAATTGCTCAACCTCTTTGGATTGGGCGACGAGTTTCTGCTGGACTATTAGCAGCAAACCGGCTGTCAGTGTTAACATATAATACATTCTCATTTCTTGACATCTTTAATCCCTAAAATATGGCGGGCACTTTCCACCTGCCTGTCCTGGTACTGCCTGACACTGCAGAGCGATAAAACCTCTGTGGCAAAACTCTTTGAAAAGGTGAACCGCTCGAGCATATCGGCATAAACCCGATCGATTCGGATAATCCTCTGGGCATCATCGAGCTCCAGTTGATCGTTACCGGTCAATTCCAGGAGTTCATCGAGCAGCGAACTGCAGTCCGAGAGCATTCGAGAGAACACTTTTTTTGTAAAGCGCTGTTCATTGGCGGAAAGGGAACAGGGGCCTTGAAGCATCACTCTGGCCTTGTCGTACTCTCTACAGATACCAACCTGCAGTAAAATAATCTCGGAAATGCCTCCATAGCGCTTTACCTGGAGTCCGGCCGTTTTTAACGAATTAAAAAAAACAGCATGCAGATCAAATTCCCCTTGTTTTAATGCGCCAATGGTATTAAGTCCGGTTCTGGTTATCCGGTAACCTTTTTTAAGGAAATCCAGATATACTTGCTGGGCGGCTATCTGTTGCAACAGGTACTGTTTCTGGGTTTTCTTCTGCTGAAGCCATTCCTTTAGGGTCTGACCAAAGCTGCTTGGCAACAAAAGAATGATCATACCAATGACCATCATTCCCTTTACTAGTGCTTTCATATGCTTTAGGGTAGGTTATACATTCGTTTAACGGTCTCTACTTCCTTGCGATCTCTTGCCCGCTGTATCCGTAAAAGGATATTCTGCCGGTTGAACAGGGTCAGGTCATTGAAATTCTGCTCAATACGGTCGGAGGTTTCTCGCAAAAGTTCTAACCGCTGGGCATCAGACATCTCCATAGCAAATGATTTGATGATCATGCCGATCTGATCAATGTTCTTTAAGCTTTCCTGTAATATCCCTTTATATACCTGCTCCATATACCTCAGCTCATCCGGGGTAAAATGAGAATCATGCCGCAGAAGATTCCAGATTCGTTCATATTCCTTGACAAGTTTTACCTGCTTTTCCAAGGTCTGGCGGATTTGCTGGTAGTGGGCGATGATGGTCCGTACTTTTTTTAACCCAAGATAATATTGCTGGTACTGTATTTTTTGTTTCTCCGTCCATTTTGAAATTTCCTCAAGCTTTATTTTGCTGAGTAGATTCTCAAGAGTCTTTTGTTTGTTCTGTAACCAGATTGTACGATTCTGCATCCGTTGGATCTTCAGGTCCACTGCCCGGATCACGCGCTTTATCCCTGCCCGAATAATCTCGATAATAGCGATCTGTGCCTGTGCGGGTCTTAATGGAACCGTGCTGAGCAACAGCACCATTAAGGATATCCATATAATCATCCTTCTCTTCATAGTGGTTAGATTTTGAGTTTACCATTACGGATGTCCGATGCCATAAGGGCAATGGCCTTAGCCAAGTTACCTTGCAGGCGCTTGGCATATTCCATTAGCATTACACGTTCGGACTGTTCCGTAGTATAGGTAAGGTACTCCTCCAGAGAAACCTCCGTTCGGTATACCCTAGAGAGAATCCCTCCGAGGGATATAAAGACTTCCTTGTATTTATATCGGGGATCATTGTCCCGGTTGACAGAAAGTACCAGGGATTTTTCTTTATCTGTCAGGCCGAGCAGCTGCTGGATCTCTCCAAAGCGATTTTGGTACTTACGCTGATCCAGCAGGATCTTGCAATCACTGTTATTGATGATGGCTTGTTTGACCACGGTCGAGGATATGATATCTTCGATATCCTGAGTGACGACGATAGCCTCACCAAAAAATTTCCGTACGGTCTTGAACAAATATTTAATATATTCGGCGAACCCCTCTTTCATCAGCGCCTTCCAGGCCTCCTCAATCAATATGACCTTACGGATACCTTTCATTTTACGCATTTTGTTAATGAAGACTTCCATAATGATAATGGTCACCACGGGAAAAAGTATCGGATGGTCCTTGATGTTATCCAACTCGAACACAATAAAGCGTTCTTCCAGCAGATCGAGATTCTCTTTGGAATTCAAGAGGTAATCAAACTCCCCGCCCCTGTAATAGGGCCTGAGAACATATAGGAAATTATCTATATCAAAATCTTTTTCTTTAACCTTTTCCCCTTTGAGAACAGGGACATATCTATCCCTTAAAAACTCATAGAAACTATCAAAACAGGCAAATAGATCGGTATCTGAGGCTAAGAATTCATAATACCCGGTGATAGCATTGGATAACGCGACATATTCCGAACGCCTATAAGGTTCGTCATCTTTTTTCCATAAGGCTAGCAGAAGGGTCTTGATGCTTTCTTTTTTCTCGGTATCCAGGCTATCTCCCCTGCCGATATAAAAAGGGTTGAAGCGTATAGGATCCTGTTCGGAATAGGTGAAATAATAACCTTCCAGCAGATTGCATAGGCCTTTATAACTGTGTCCCACGTCTACCAGCACTACATGGCTCCCCTGATCATGGTAGGTCCGGACCAGATGATTGGTAAAAAAAGATTTCCCACTGCCCGATGGACCCAAAATAAATTTATTGCGGTTAGTACAGATTCCCTTTAAAAGAGGTTCATCGGAAATATCCACATGAAGGGGTCTTCCGCTCAGGCGGTCTCCCAGACGCAGCCCCACCGGACTTCGAGATGTCCTGCTGGCGGATTCCATGTTCAGGAAACAACTGGCCTGTTCGGCAAAGGTCTCAAAGGTGTCGTTCATCGGAAAATCCGCCGCATTTCCCGGAATTGCTGCCCAAAAGATCTGCGGAGCACCTACTGTTTCCTGTTTGCATACCGCATCCATCTGTGCCATAGCCGAGGACAACATGTTCCGTAATGGGGTCTCATCCTGCGGGCTATCGCTCCAGGCTAAAACATTAAAATGTGCTTTGACCGGTAAACGCTGGTGGGCAATGGCCTCATTCAAAAAATCGTTGGTCGCATCCCTTGCAATCAGATTTTCCCTACTATAGGCCGAGAGCGATTGCAACCTTAATCGTTTTCTTTCCAACCGCTGAATGGTCCGCTGGGGATGCTGAATAAAGATGTATTGATTATAGATGTGATCGCAGGGCAATAGCTGGCCCAAGGGCGAGCTGAACCCGATACTAAACCGACTCTTTTCGGAGGAGTAACGATCATAATCGATGCGGCTACCACACAGCGAGGGCAGCTCACTGGCATCACTTAGGCTATAGAGCTGACAGTGCCTATCACCGACCTTGATCCCTTTCGAAAAATCGATATCCCGCATGATGGGATGGTCGTCTTCACCAGCTAAAAAGCAGTATCGCTCAATCAGTCCCATCTTCCCACCAGCGCTCAGTAGCTCATCTCTTACCATACGTTCAAGGTTCAACAAGCCAGTGTCCTGCAGGATTCGCTGAAATTGACCACAGGAATCAAAAAAATCACTGAACCCACTTAGCTCCAATGTCTCCCTGGGCACCAATTTTCCTGTGATCAGGTTGGAGAACAAGGAGCTGGCTGTTTTTCTACTGGCCGGGGATTTGGTCAATAAGATATAGCACTGATGCTGCAGAAAGGGGCGTTCGTTAAAATAACGTTCGCTGCTATGGGTCAAAAGGCCACTTTCATGCCGGGAGAACTCTCCCGTGTAAGCTCCCTTTAGAAACCAATCTTGTTTATGCAGGATACTACCCGGGGGTAAGATTTTCATGGCTCTGATCCAACCTTGATGAAATGTTTCATATTCTTGATCAGAGAGCGTAAAGATTTCCGGGAGATCCACCTTGTACACCAGGGTTATATCACCCATTCTACTTAAGATACAATCATATTCCACATCCAGGATGGGAAATATTTCCGTTAATTGTTTTTCCATTCTTTACCTCCGTTTTCCAATATGAACATCTTTCTGGCATTGCACCTGACTGCCTTGGGGAGCCGTCTTTGGGCAAACTTTTTCATCATGCCGTACTGACCATATCGTGAGCTCATCCGATAGACATATATGACCAGAACGGTCCCAGCCAAGGCTATACTCACCAGACAGACCGGGGTCGGGATTCCCACGAAATACAGAAGTACAAAGAGTAACAATAGCACCAGGATCCCTACGGCTAGATACCCGATGTACTGTGCCTTGAGTCCCCTGAACTCAATCGGTTTATTGATTTCCCTGTTGATGGTGTATACTGAATTTGCCATTGGTTAATTAATACCAAAGAATGATTCGATAACTGTTGCCACCACCACTAGGAACACACAGCTCCCGAACCACGCTGCTGCAACTTTTCCGGTATCGGGATCGCCGTTATTCCATTTCTGGAATACCTTGACCGCTCCGATCAGTCCCAATAGGGCACCAACGGCATACATCAGTTGGGTGCCTGAATTAAAATAACTCCGGACCTGGGTATTGGCCGCATTGATTCCGGCATTGCCGTCCTGGGCCCATGAAAACTGTACGATTAACAAGAGCACGGGGACTAGCAACGTTTTAACGGTATTAGCCGCAGAGGCCTGCACTGAGTAGGCCTGATCCACTTTGTTTACTTTTTTTATCATCTGTTTTTTTTGATTAGGTTTTAAATAAGCGGGATACGGTCCTGTTCTACCTGCAATAGGATAAAAATGATATGCTTTTGCACGACAGGTGCCCGGAGCGCAGAGCCCGCTTGAGGACTAATGGTACCGCTCCCAAAAAAGCTCTAGTTCACCTGGGCTGGGTACATCAAGGTTAAAGGCCATTAATTCATCTTTGAGCAGTCCAAGCACCTGATCTTTTTCCCAGACCCCTTGCATTCTGGAACATTTAAAGATCAGCTCCCCGATGACCCCTTGCTGCCCAGACCAGTCTATCGATTGCCCGCCGTAAGGTTCCAGATAGATACGGAGTTGCGAGACGAATTCAGAAATCCCCTCATTTTGGACTTCTGCCTTTTCCATATCCTTTCCAGGCAAGATATCCTGTGATCCGTTCCCATCACCCCTGCTGCCCAGACCCAACTCTTTAGAGGCGCCAGCGGCCTGTTCGCCTGAGAAGAAATGAACAAGGTCTTTACGATAATAGGTCAACAGCACCCAGCCATAATAAGCAACAAGAGCAAGCAAGAGCGGGAGCATAAGTTGTGTCCAAGAGATATTTTTTAACATGTTTCCTCCTTTTTTAGTTTTTTTGGGCTAAACATCCCCTAATTTCCTTGGTGATGTTTAGCCTTTGTCCCAGCAAAGTAAACCTGCAAATTAGGTCCCCACAAGTACAAGATTTAGCTGTATCTGTTATTGTACCCCTGAAAAAAATGCACGTCTCCGGCTTGAGGAAATGGATTTAACACTATCTTGGAAAAAACCCTCACCCCTTGCCATACATTCTCTGAGATTAAATAACTAACTTAGATGTACTTAAGAGGAGATATTTTCTTTGTTCTATTTATACCTAGATCTTGCAACGAAATAAGGTTCTGTATCCAGGAAATTCTTTAAGTACCAATTTTTGGCGATCATGAGAAAAACCACTGCTTTATCGATTTTTTCTATACTGGGCTGTATCCTGTTATGGGGTACATCAAGCTTCCGACTTCTTGCCCAGGATAATAACACTACTATAGAACCTTTAACGGTCAGCAGTGATGGACATTTTTTGGAAACCACAAAAGGAGAGCCGTTCTTCTGGCTGGGGGATACCGCGTGGGAACTGTTCAACAAACTTACCAAAGAGGAAATACTGGAATATCTCGATAATCGCAAAGCTAAAGGCTTTAATGTCATCCAGGCGGTTATCTTTGCAAACACTGATAAACCGATGGCCCCTAACCGTTATGGACAAGTTCCTTTCTTTAGTTCGGACCCCGACAGGCCAAATGAGTGCTACTTTGAATTGGTGGACTGGACAATTAAGGAGGCTGCCAAACGTCGTATCTACATGGGGCTGCTTCCTACCTGGGGAGATAAAGTACTCAAGAACTGGAGCACAGCAGAGGAGATTTTTGATCAGCAGAATGCCTATAGGTACGGCCGTTATCTTGCCAAACGTTATGCCGATTATTCAAATATCATCTGGATATTGGGAGGGGACCGTCCCCCGCTCACCGATTCGGTGGATAAACGTCCCATATGGGAGAAAATGCTCTTAGGACTGCGTGAATATCCAGGTATAGCAAAACTAGCGACCTACCACCCTTGGGGCGAGAGTTCCTCCAGCGAGTTCTGGGGAAACGATGGACCTTGGGATCTAAACATGATGCAGTCAGGACATGCCCGACAGGACCTTGAGGTATGGGAATGGACAGAAAGTTATTTCAATAAAAAGCCTTACAGACCAATATTAGATGGAGAGCCCTCCTATGAGGACCATCCCATAAATTGGCAAGCATCCAAGGGATATTTTCGCGATTGGGAAGTGAGGAAACAATTATACCGCTCTGTATTTTCAGGAGCCTGCGGAGTTACCTACGGCCATCATTCCATTTGGCAATTCTATAGCCCAGATCAAGCACCTATCGCCGGGGCTGACCGGTTTTGGAAAGAAGCCATGGACCGTCCCGGTGCTTTTCAAGCCGGATATCTCAAAAAGCTTATCCTTTCCAAGGATGCCGGCAACCGCATCGCAGACCCATCGATCATTCTGGAAAAAGAATTCAAGAAAGGTGAGCATCCGGTCGCCTTTAGGGATACTTTAAGCACCTACTTAATGGTCTACCTTCCCATCGGCGGACAGATCAACCTTCGTACCAATCAAATCAAAAAAATAACCTTCGTGTAACATGGTTCTCTCCAGGCACAGGTAAACGGACTAAAATTGAGCAGATCGTCAACAAAGGATGTCAACGTTTCCAAGCGCCCAGCAGTGGCCAGGGGAAAGACTGGGTACTTCTTCTGGAATGATGGTGATTTTTTTCTATATTTATAGAAGCATTCTCTTTTTAGATCATCACTTAGAGGTCACTATATCTTCGAAATAGAGTTAACACTGGTTTGCACACAATACACTAGAAGCATTTCCAGCGTATGTTTAATCAACTAAAAACACAAAAAAACGTGATCTTTAAGCATCATACATCTTCCTATCCGTTATGTACCTATATACAGCACATTATCTATGCCAAGGGGCAACAGCCTGCACCTTACCTTATGGAACTGCACTGCCTGATGGGAAGTTGAACCTACTGATTGAATTGGAAAACGGATTCTCCAACACCATGTTTACCGATATAGATAGGACCGAGAAACGAACAATGAAACAGGGGTGGGTGTCAGGAGCAAATAAGAAAGCTCTTGTTTACCAGAACAATAACCATTCGGCAACCCTTACCAAAGACGAACTGTTGACCAATATCATGATATACTGGGTAACCCAAACAATCTATAGTTCGGTCCAGACCTATGCAAAGAATGCACAGGCAACTTATTCGGGTGGACTAAAATCCAATCAAAAAGTAACTGTACCTACGGGTGTGACTCTTTTCCCGGCAGAGACACAATTTCCAAGAGAATGGGCTCATCGCAAGGTCAACCTAATGAGCTTTAACACGCTGGAAAAAGGAGGACATTTTTGCTGCTATGGAACTTCCGTATGTTTTTGCCGTTGAATTAAAAGATTTCTTAGAGCACATAGAACAAAACAGATATTAAATTTTTAAGTTCCCTTCTCTTTGCCAGTACCCGATGCCTCTGCTAAAAAAGCAAAGGCATCGATTTTCATATGCCCTGATCCTTTAGTCCGACTTTAATTAAGGGAAGGCTAGAATAGGCCGTGATAAATATCTCTTGCGGACACAGATCTGTAATAGAAAGATCAGTAGGGAATAAAACAATATCCACATCAAGGAAAGCCCCCTTTAAAGTTTAGTCTACAGTTTCCCTTAGGGATTGCGAAACAGCAAAACTATCCTCCAGCAATGTATATTCGATAATCTTTGCATAACGGACGACCATGTGAATAAAAAATACTGAACTCACTATCTTATTGGTCTTAAGCATTTTTGTACAAAATTCTCCCTTTATCATTACCTGGCTACCCTCGATAAGGATTCTATGGATCTCGGCAGAAACCGGCTGGGTTGACCGCCAGAGTAATTTAAAAAATTCTTCTATTTCTTGTTTCGACTCCCTGGACCCTAACCACGCGATTTCCTGCTCATTTCCTGGAACATTCCATTTTATATCGATGGAAAATAGATTCATAAGGCTGTTCAGGTCTCTTTGTTGCAGATAAGCCAGAAAATCAGCAACGGTTATTTTTGTACTTTCCATAACTAGCTTATTTTCAAATTCCTTCCTTGAAGGTAAGCCATCATCCCGACCCACAAGGATACCGTTAAAATCAGAAGTATCCCCACTATACTGATGGATGAGTAAAGGGCTATCACTGCAATGATGCTGGCCAGTACCCATGTAATGTCAAATGCGATGATCAGTTTGGTAAGACCTGTAGAAATAGGGCTCTTAAAAGCCGTAAAAAACACAATTATGGCAAAGGCAATTAAGAAGATTCCAATTTCAATAAATGGAGTCTTGGTGTTTACCTGAAACAAATTGGATAGTTCTTGGGCAAAACCTGCCGATAGCACTCCTGCAAGTCCCGAACTGATGGCATTGATGATCAAAATGGTTTTTAGTTTCATAATATTCTCTTTTTTGTTTGATCAAAATTATCTTAAACCCTTTGCCCAAGTGTTACCTAAAGACGACATTCAATTGATATTTTGCGCCACACCCTATAGGCTGATAAAACATAATTGTACATTTACATCATGAATTACAGGCAAATATTTGTACAGTCCCTCTTTATTTTCTGCCAGGATAAGAACCTAGACCTTAACAAAATCACAGCACGCTCTGGTATTTCCCTAAATGCCATACATGGTAATTCTCCATTTGAAGTTTCCAATCAGCAAATGGAAATCATTTGGAATGAGATCATCCAGCTCAGCAATAATGAACTGATCGGTCTGTATTTTGGGAAATCTATGCAATTGGCTGCGTTGAATATTGTCGGACAGATAATCCAGACCAGTAACACGGTCAGGGATGCCTTGAACCACGCCAGTTCACTGATACACCTTTTTACTGACTTTTATGCCATGCATATCGAAGAAGGTCAGGACACATTTACGATTTCCTTCACGAAAAATCAAGGATTTGACAATTTTCCAATCTCCCAAGAGCAGCTAGGGGACTTTTTAATCACCCTTACCATTTATGAATTATCGGGACTGATATTCCAGAAGCCAGTACCTGAAAATGTGGGATTACCTTCTTACAGCGCAGATAAAATAAAGGAATACGACTTTATTTTTGGTTGTTCTGTGCACTGGGCAGAAAATTACGCTTTAGAGTTCAAAAAGGATTTTTTAAAAATACCAATTATCACAGCAAACCATGAGATCCAGTCGTTGCTATTAAAACAGGTCAATCAATTACAGAATCCTGCTGCTTTCCATGGATCTTTCTCAAAAAAGATATTCAATTACCTCATCGCTAATTCTTATTTGTATACCCTATCTATTGAGGCAGTAGCCCGGAATTTCAATCTCAGTGTAAGGACCTTACAACGTAAACTCAAAGAAGAAGATATCTCATATTTACAAATAGTGGAGGAAGTTAGAAAGTCACTTGCTATCTATTATATGCTGAACAGCACTTCCAGCGTCAAGGAAATTTCTTGTATATTAGGTTATTCCGAGCCAAGTGGTTTTGTACGCGCTTTTAAAAAATGGACAGGAAAAACCCCTACTGATTATAGAAAACCTTCCATATGATCTTCTACGGAATCAGAACAAATAGCCATTTTAATTGCCCTTCTTTTTTCAGTGCGCCGGTAGCGAGGATATTTTAATAGTGCGGAATCTTTTGTTTTTAATATAGCCAATAATTCGTTTTCATTGTTAATTAAAGTTATAAAAATCCTGATCTTTGTTTAATTTTGGCTATGCAAAATTTTATTAGAGACATTCAAGAGAATATAAAGGACGATAGGGAATTGTTGGTAAGTCATCCTTTATATGATCATATCAATGACATTCAGGACCTTAAGAAATTCACCGAAGGACATATTTTTGCTGTCTGGGATTTTATGTCCCTCTTAAAAGCGTTGCAAATTAATCTGACTTGTACAACTATACCTTGGCTGCCCGGAAAAAACCCTGAAACCCGGTACTTTATCAATGAAATAGTTTTGGCCGAAGAATCAGACTTGTCCAATGATGGTAAACACCTTAGTCATTATGAACTCTATTTAAGGGCCATGGAGGACATAGGTTCCGATATCAATAAAATTAAAGATTTTATTTTCAGACTGCAGAAGGGGGATAACCTGCAGGAGGCGATCTGCGAACTAAGTGTGGACCAAAGGATTAAAGAATTTTTAAATTTCACTTTTAATTGTATTGAAGGTGGTAAAGCTCATATCATTGCTTCGGTATTCACATTTGGACGAGAGGACCTTATACCCGGAATGTTTACTTCTATATTGAAAAATATTCAATCAAAATTTCCGGAGGCGGACTTGGAGAACTTAATCTATTACTTTCAGAGGCACATTGATCTAGATGGAGATGAGCATGGTCCACTTGCTCTGCGCATGATAGAGGAGATAACAGGTGATGATCCCGATAAATGGCAAGAGGTGAAAATAGCGGCAAAAGAGGCTTTGGCTAAACGATTGGGAATGTGGGATGCAATTTTTGAAAGTTTGTAAGATTCGTCGGGTTTATTTTGCTCGATCATTTCAATATTTTGAATTTATTGATTGGCTATTATTTTTATATGATTATGTAATTCCAATACGCATTAATCTAAATAATCGGGAGGGAAAACCACTTGACCATATTTTGCATTCAATGTATTGAGTTTAGCTATAAACTCGGCACTGAAATCCGGCACAGGTAAAAATTCATCCTGTTCCACAGGTTCACCAAATTCTCTGAAAAACTCTTCCAATCCTGCAGGGGAAACAGTACATAATACCCTTGCATTTTTGTCTGATACATTTTTAAAACAGTGTACCGCACCGCCTTTGGGAATATCAACAAATCCACCGGTTTTAACTGTTACATGACCAGCTTCTGTCTTATACAGAAGTTCGCCTTGGGTTACGAAGAAGGTTTCATGAATATTGGCATGTGAATGCGGTGTAGGGCCTCCTCCCGGAGGAACGATCATATCTATAATTGCGTATTCACCATTGGTATCTTTACCTGAAACAACAATTCGGTAATTATCACCCATTACACCTACATATTCGCCTTTGTCAGGACTAATAACGGTAATATTCCGTGGTAGATTACTTTTTTCCATTTTGTTACTTTTTTATCAGCTAACCACTTAATTGAACCAATAGGGTCTATTGTTCTTGAAAGATGACTTCACCATCATTGTTCTTGTCTACTATAACCATTAAAAACGGACGAGTGACAAATCCCTTATCTTCTCCTTCTATAATTGCATAGTTAAAAAGAATATTTTCTTCTTTTTTTTCTAGACTTACCGGAGAAATATCTGTTTGCTTGCTTGTGTTGTTGTGATCTACCACGATCACGAACTCCTTGGAAAAATCAATCGGAGTAGGTTTACCGTTCTCCCCCATCGTTGTCGCCAAACCAAAGTAGGTATCAAAAACCTCTTGTGATACTATTTTTGATGGCACAGTGTCATTTACGTCATTTTTAATAAAATAATTCTCTGCAATTTTAAATGGAACATCACTTTCCTTGGAGGTCTCCTTTTCTGATGTTTGTTCTTTATTATCACTTTTTGATGTATCAGAAGTTGAGTTACAACTTGTACCTAATGATACTGAAATCAATATAATTCCTACTATTTTTTTCATTTTACATTTTTTTATTTCTATGTCCATCTGACATAGAACAAGATACAACAATTCAAAAACATTATTCCCTATTGAATAGTTTATTGCTTTTTATTCCCAATATGTATCCCATCCTCATAATAAGGGGTTTTAATATAGATTGTGAACCGCACCAGTTCAGCTGGATCTTCACTTGAAACAGCAATGTTTTCGGCTGATATAAAGATAAGGATCTTTCGGAAGCGATATGATTTTTCCCTATATCAGCAGTATATCGTAAATATACGTGTCCCTGCTTAGCTGCAGTTTTATTTTTTCTTTATCCTGAGATGCTATCAGTCGCTATTTGTTCTCACTGTGAAGTTCTTCTAGTTCTTCAAATATTACCGCAGATTGGCTATCCTTTTGTCGGGGACGAATGAAAAATTTCACGCCTTGGTTAACTACCATCACTGCTTCTTGGTGATAGAATAGTTTACCTGCTTTCATGAGCATTCACTTAGGGGGAATGATAAATTCTTCAACACCTTCGGTGTCAGTACGCTTTACTTTTCCACGGGAAAAATAGAATAAGATATAATCATTTACATGAGGATGCATCTTGAGGACTGCTCCTTAGTTAATATTAGCTTGATTAATACGTCCTATGCTGTAATATCCCGAATAATTATTTGCTAGTTGGCTAACACCCACCATCGCTTTCCTTTAATATGAAGAGTAACTTTCTGACCCCAAATTGAAAAGTATTAATCTCTGCAACAGCCATGAAGACTATGGATGCTTGTTTAGAACCTTCATCTACTGAAGGAACACTGGTTTATTATCAAATTGAATTTGGAGTTCTTTTCCCTTCTGTACAACTTAAGCGATATCGAAATAATCCAACAGTTCTTAGTCCATTAATAAAGCGAATAGTCTTCGTCCAGCGCCCTGTAAGGCAATATGTTTTAAGAGTATTAAACTAGGAATTTATTCATCTCTCCTCCTAACATTCACAGATAGCCCCATTAAGAGTGTCTAGAATCTGAATCAAATTTATCTTCATCACTCACCAAATCCTATCCAAGTGTAGTAAATGGACCACAAATTAAAATTAATGATGGTTAGTTAATTCAAACACAACGGAGAAAATAAATTTACTATGTAATTTTACATTGTTTTCTGGAAGCACCAAATTTTCAGAAGAGAAATGAATCCGCAAAAACACTAACTATTAAACGGATTTCGAATATTTTTTTAATTAATAAATTGGAATATAGTATTATGAACAAAAAATACAAAACCCCTAGAATTGAGGTAATTCAAATCTTTCTAGAAGAGGGGATTGCGTCGGGTTCGGCATTTGCAAGACCTCAAAATGGGTCGAATCAAATAATTGAAGAATGGGAACAGGACGAAACTGAAACCAAAAATATAGATTGGTTCTAATTGAATCTAATTTTTTACCACACACATTAACTAAGATTTGCAAACTCAATTTAATCTAATGAACAAAATAGCAAAATTCCAAAGCTTGTTCTACATAGTAGTTTTATTATTCACTATACAATCTTGTCAGAAATCTGACGATGATGCTGTCAACGGTGGTGAATCAACAGTAAAAATAAGCCTTTCAGTTGGAGAGCCAGATGAGGAAAACATTACTATAGGAAGTACGAAAACTACAACAAGAACTTCTGAATCTAAGGTTCAAATTTCATCTGTAGCTATCAGTGATAATATAACGATGGACGTTACGGTTATACGCGATGATGAACCATCAAATTTATATGTGCGTACAAGCTCACAGGGTTCTGCAAAAGCAGCTACCTCTACAGTAACTAAAACTCTCGATAAAGACATCAAATATCGAGTAGCAGTTTACAACAATGATGGAAGTCACTTATCTAATCATGATTATGCATACGGTAATGAAGCGTCAACTCCTGGTATTAAGTTAGATGCTGGTAAGACTTATACATTTATTGTTTATTCGGTAAATAGTAAAACAGATTTACCAAATATCAGTAACCAAGGATCTTTAAACAACGCTATTTTATCAAATATTTCTGCGGATTTAATGTATTTCAAAAAAACAATGACACTTACTCATGGAAATAATGATTTATCGGCGGTATTAAAACATCAATTTAGTCAAATCACTACTACTATACAAATGGATAATAGTATGACGGGTTCTATTGGTGCAATCTCAGGAGCTCAAATTACACCAACAAAAGCAGGCGCCACCTTGAAGTTTAGCAATAATTCATTAACATTCCCTAATGATACTCAAAATTCAAACATATCATTTGAAACAATTCCTGCAGATGCGCGCGCTATTACAAGCAATGCCGCAATGTTAATTAGTCCGAATACAACTTCAGCTGCTTTCAAAATTGGGTCAATTACTTTAGATTCAGAAACTAAAACGAATATTTCAGTACCAGATATTAAAATTAATCCAGGCAGAAGATATAACCTGATTCTTAACTTCAGAACCTGTACAAAAGACGTCACCTCCGATGCTATGAATTGGAAATATGAAGAACAGTCATGGTACGAATGGTTGACCAAATATACAGGTATATATAAAACTGATGAAGGGAAGTATTATAAGAATAATGAAGTAATTAAAAATACCTTCTCTGCACCAAAGGCAGATTATGGTTTCCAATTTGATATTACTGAATTGGATAATGCTTTCAACATGCAGGTAAATAATCAGTTTATTTTGGGGACGAGTACAAATGATCAAATCCAATTCCAAACAAATACTAGGCTCAATACTGTAAGAAATATACAGTTTATTGATGGAACAGAGTATTCACTTAATGGAATTCCAGAAGTTTACAATATGAAAGGTTCATCGACCAAACCTCTAATTCGTATTCTGATTAGTAGAAATGGCGAGGTTACCATGCTAGGCAGTAAGTCAAGCGAAGGAGTACTTGTTCCTTTAAGACTTAAAAATAATGCAAAATTTAATAAAGTTTTGTGGAATGGCGAAGGAAATAATACAGTTGTTGTAAGTCAAAAAGTTGATGGTAAAACAGTTGTTATAGGGAAAGGAACTGGTAGAGATCGGATTGCATGTCCTAAATAGAATAAATTTACTAGATCAAAAAGGGGGCTGTATATTGGAGCACGTTGAAAAAGTCTCCTTAAAAAGGAGTAGAAATAATAGTTTTCTGCTCCTTTTTTCGTATCTTAAAGAGGCTTTAACGGATACCATAATGCCGTCTCCCAAACAAAAATCACAGATGAGTTCCTATTCAGGATTGTATAATATTATTGTTCCCAAGGAGAACCTTCTTCGAAGAATCAATGACCATATCGATTGCACTTGAAAAGGATATTATTAAATCAAAGTCTATCATCGTAGATGCCTCTCTACACTCATTCCAGATCGAATCCCTATTCAGCATAGGAGGTACTCAGGTAACGTTCCAAGCTGTTAAGGAAAGCGATATATCAGAGATCGATGAGGATTATAGAAATAAACTGCCACAAAAGAACCAATCCAATGATCTTGACCAAAACATATATTTACTCTATAGCAGGAGAGTGGGCAATTTCTTGTTAACAGTTTCATATGCATCTATCCTCAAAAACAGCAACAACCCTTGGGCGAAAGGTAATATGTCTTTCATATTATCTCAGAGTTAATTTGAATTAATAATTCAAAATACTAATTTTTTGATCTCTTTTACGACGTATTTGACATTATGAGGAGAATCTGCCCAATGACCAAGATAATCTAAAACAATTTTAACCCGATTATTCCTGCCACAATAAATCCTGCGGATAATACCTCAGGATATTTGCCGAATCATTAAAAAGCAAAATACCAACTATCAAGGTTCCGACCGCTCCCAAACCTGTCCATACGGCATAAGCGGTTCCTATCGGGATTGATTTTTGGGCAAAGAACAATAACCCTCCACTGATTGCCATCGATACAACCGCGAGCAATATCCACGAAATCTTGTTACTATCGGGTTGTTGGGCCATTTTCAAGCCCAATGGCCAACCTATTTCAAAAATACCGGCAACAATTAATGCTATCCAATTCATAAAAAGTAATTTTAAATTCATTGGGTAAAAATAGCGTACGTTTGGAATGTTTTTTTTGATCTATATCAAAATAGTTTATAGTTTCCTTATCCGGCTCAAGGTCTCTTGCGTGATTCCCAGATAGGATGCAATATGTCCCAAGTTGATCCTATTGAATACATTTGGTTGGTTCTTGATCAATGATTGGTATCGTTCGAGCGCCGATTCGGTATGTAAGGACATGATCCGTTCCTCGAGGACCACACAGACTTCTTCCGCTATTTTTCGTCCGATCAAATTCAGTTCCGGATGCATTAGGTACAGATCATTCAAATCATCTGCCGAAAGGGCAAATATTTCAGAATCTTCCATAAATTGAAGATTTTCAAAAGAGGGTCTATCGGTATAAACAGGTAGGATAGATCCGAAAATTTGGTCCTCTTCTGCAAACCAGCTATTAACTTCTTTGCCATTTCGTATAAAATAAGCCCGGATCAATCCTTTCTCTATCACAAAATAACTTGAGACAGACTGACCAGCTCTTAAGAGGTGATCGTCTTTTTTTTTCGAAAGATATTTCGTCCTACCATCAATATCCCTTTGGACATCCTCGGAAATAGTTCCGTATTTTTTCAATTGCCGGATCAACGGATTCATTATGTATTATTTTAATATTGCGTATATTATTGGTCAAATAGTTGTCAAGGGAATCCACATGCTATAAATTAATTGACAGCTTGTCGTGACCTGCTACCATACAAAATTAGAGAAAGCTTTTTGGGATTACCTTCTCTAACTAAAATAATAATTTATGACTCCTACTTCGTCCCTATCCTGTTCAGCTCTATGCGAGGCTGGGAAGGTAATGGAGTCACTTTAGTTCAATTGAAAACTCATTGATTGGTAAACGTACTTTATTCAGCGGTGCTAAAAAATCATTTTCAGCATCACGGTAACCTATCGATAGCATGACCGTGGCATGCAAACCTTTTTCCGGAAGACCTAATACCTTTTCCACTTGCTTGTGATCGAAACCTTCCATCGGGGTTGAATCTAATTTGAGTTCTGCTGCCGCTATTAATGCTGTTCCCAATCCGATATAGGCCTGTTTGTCTCCCCATATCCTATTTTCAGTCTGGCTCTGTGTCGAAAAATAACTAATCAATTTGGTCTTCAAGTCCCCCATAGCCCCTTTGGGAAGACCTCGTTGTTTCTCGGCCATCTCTAGATACTGCTCAATGTAATCCTGTGTGATATGATCCATTCCGGCAAATATCAAAAGATGGGATGCTTCCTGGATTTGGGTATTAAATGAACCAACGGCCAATTGCGTTCTTATTTCCTTGTTCTGAATGGCAAAGACCCGGTAGGGTTGCAGTCCACATGAGGAAGCCGTTAGATTAATTGCCTCCAAAATTTGAGCGATATCCTTTTGATCGACTTCCCTGGAGATGTATTTTTTAGTAGCATAACGCCAATTGAGCTTTTCTAATAATTCCATTTTATAAACTTTTATATTTCGTTTCCAAAAGTAACTCAAATTGATATAAATATGTAACTTAGTAACTAAAAGTAATAGTAACAAATGGGTAACCATAAAACAAGAAAGTAACTAGAAATGGGAACAAATCATATAGCAGAATGCGGCTCAAAAATCCGGGGAATACACGATACAATGTACGTGCTGGGCGGAAGGTGGAAGATTTCAATCATTGCTTGCCTATGCTTTCAGGCTATGCGTTATTCTGAATTATTACGGGAGATCAATGGAATTTCCGGAAAGATGTTGAGCAGGGAGCTAAAAGATTTAGAAATGAATCAGCTCATCAGGCGAAAGGTTCTCGATACACAACCCATCAGCGTACAATACGAAATAACGGAATATGGCAAATCCCTAAAAGACCTTACGGAAGTTATTGCCAATTGGGGGATAAATCATCGAAAGAAAATCATCAAAAGAGATACTGTTAAAGATCTTCCCGAGATTTCGGAGGAGCTTTAATCGAAACCGAAAAATTCACCAGCCTTGCTTTTGGCTAAATTTATTTTTTGAATGGTTTCCTCCTTGTTCTTATAACAAAGACAAAATGAGGGAGTACAATAACAAAAATCACTTTCATCCCTGGCGGAAGTCTTGATCCTTGCAAGAAAAGATATCAACATTCTATTTTCCTATTTACTTACAATTCAGATTATGAAGCCACTTGCAATGTCATCGCTGAGATCCAATCCTTGGACCAGAAAGCGAACGCTTTCAATTAGCCTCTAGAAATACCGATCCAAGGGATTAAATAAAAGAGCATTTTAAGCATTCATCTTATTTCTTTAACTTTACATTATCCCATTCGTTAAGTAATATCCTGACTATGAGAACTTACAATTATATTTTATTGATCCTTTCCCTTCTCCCCTCCCTTCTATTTGCCCAAGATAATTATCAGATATTTGGGAAAATTGATCAGTTAAAAGATAGTTCCAAAATCTATCTCACCTACAGCAATGAGGGTGTTTCCTTTGTTGATTCAACAATATCCAGGCAAGGGCATTTTACCTTTAGCGGGCCACTTGACTTCCCTGTATATTCAGCCATCTATCTGCATAAGAACCCTTACGTGGATAGACCACTCGCTAATGAACAGATGGATTATTTTCGGTTTTACCTAGAACCAGCCAAGATTGAAATGACTGCCAAAGATTCCCTTAAAAACATCCGGTTATCAGGGTCTAAGATCAATCAGGAACACAGTGTCTTACGGGAGATGCAAGAACCTGTCGATACGCAATTCGATGAATTGAAAGCGGAGTATTCAAAGCTTTCTGCCGAACAAAAAAAAGATTCTTCCACTCTCGCGGGTTTCATTGAAAGGGAAAAATTATTGATGGACAAGAATTACGCCGTCCATTTGGAGTTTGCCAGGCAGCATCCCCATTCCTACCTCAGTGTGATCAGCCTGGGGTTTATAGCTGGACAGGAAAAATTTACCGATGCAGCCGGACCAGTTTATGATCAATTAGATGACCATCTCAAAGAAAGTCCTTTAGGCCAGGTGATACCCATGCAGATCCAATCCGTTTTAAGAACAAAGATAGGTCAGATAGCTCCAGAGCTTGAACTCCAATCCCCAGATGGCAAAATCATAAAGACATCCGACTATCGAGGTAAATACATATTGCTCGATTTTTGGGCAAGCTGGTGCGGTCCCTGTCGGGTGGAAAACCCGAACCTGGTATCAGCTTATAGCGACTACCACGAGAAGGGTTTTGAAATCCTAGGAATCTCTCTGGATAATGCCCCTCAAAAGGAAGCATGGATCGGTGCAATCCAAGACGATGGGCTCATCTGGCCACAAGTATCGGATCTGAAGGGGTGGGACAGCTACCCTGCCAAACTCTATGGTATCAATTCCATCCCGGCAAGTTTTCTGTTAGATCCCCAAGGGAAGATCATTGCTCGTAACCTCAGAGGAAAAGATCTGCAGGAAAAACTAAGAAGCATCTTTAATACACAAGACAACTAACAAAGAAATTCGCCCACCTTTTCCAATTAAGTGGGCGCGATACCAAAAAATCGTTATGGAATAAGGATTTGATGACATCGGACAAGGTAAAAATCTGATTGTCCTAATACCCGATGACCAAGATCTGCAGATCCTCGATGGGTTAGTACCTCCTTACCCGTTGGACCATGTGTTCCAGAACCACTATTACCTTTTGTTTATCCCGCTCTTCGGGACGATAGTATTTTAAGCGGACCGCTGAGGGAGGTGAAGAAAACTCTCTATTTGCATTAACAGGTCCAAATTATGATCACCTTTCTTTACTGAATTATTCAAAAACGAAAACAAAGCTTTACTTTCCATCTAGCATTAAATATTATAATAAAAATTTAGCCATTTCTAAAGACAATAAATACTTTACCGCTTCTTATTTGAGTGTTTTGTACAAATAGATTTGATAATATTATGATCTCAAGCAGATATAATTATATCATTGAGGGTCTAGAGGTAAAATTACTAAGCACCCCTATAGTAGAACTTTTAGGTAACCTGATCATTTAACTTCTGCTAATTTTTGTTTGAAAACACAAGAAATTGACAGCAATTATGATGCAATAAAGATAACTAATTTGAAAGCAGAGGATTAGCATAGAGAAAGGAAGAACCGATCAGTAAGTGTTAAAGTACTTTTATAATTAAGTGTTATCCAAAACACCAAGATTGCCCTGGCTATACCAGGGCAAAAGCTACGGAGAAAAAAAAGTTATTTTAGTTCTTTTACCCTAATGTTCTTGAACTTTACCACTGAACCGTGTCCCAGAAAGGCGATATGTCCCGTTTTGTTCAGAACAGCTTTCATATAGCTATCTTCGGGTTTACCCTTTAAAGCTTCCTTCAAATTGGTTTTCAGGATAACTGTACCATTTACCTTAACGGTAATATCGTCACCCTTGGCAATAACCTCTTGGGTATTCCATTGGCCAGGGCTAGTTAGGTATCCTCTTTTAGCCGCGGCGATTCCATACACCGAACCGTGGTACTGATATGGTTTGAGGTCCTTATATTGCGGATCTTCATTATCCAAAATCTGTAATTCCATCCCGGAATAACCTTTATCATTGGGCACAATATCATGGCGGATCCCCAATCCATTATTGGCGCCTGGAGTTAATTTAAAATCGAAGCGGAGTATAAAATCTCCAAAAGCCTGCTTGGTATACAGGTTGCCCCCCATTTCCTGGGTCGGTTTCATCACAATGCAGCTATCTTCTAATACATACTCCTGAGTATTACCCTGCCAGGCGTCCATATTGGATCCATCGAACAAGATGGTAAAACCTTTTTCTTTTTTCTGTTGTGCAAATACTCCCTGTATGCCTAGGTTAAAAAACATATACATCAATAGGATTCCACTTTTAAGATTCATTCCATTTAAATTATGTTAAACAATTTGTTTTTTCATCTGGCTCTCGAAACTCATCAGGGCAGCCGAAGAAGCGTTGACCCCGAATTCAACCGGTGCAATGCTCGGAGTGCCCTCTCTGGCTGAATCGAAGAAGTTCTGGAAGTGCAGCAAGTGCGCATCAGGATACCCATCTTTAACCATAAATTGATATTCCCTATCGGAAACTTTATCCATTCTTCCAAAACCATGGATCTGAGCTAATTTCTGTTCCAAACCACCAACATCGGTTGGCACAATAGTTTTCAAGGTCACCGTATCCCAAGTAATACGCATAGAGCCTTTTAGACCTACAATAGTAAAATCGGTACTACCCCAATTATTCGATACACCATCGAGTACATTCGCTCCTAAAGACATCTTAAAATGATTATCTCCATCAGGCATAGTATAGTCAAAAAGGGAATAGATAAGATCAGGTGTATCCCGGCTACCATCGGTATAATACAGGATATCGCCATCGGAGTAGACTTTCTTAGGTTTACTGCATCCGGTAATAAAATGAATGCTGGCCAGTACGTGGACGAATAAATCGCCTGCTAAACCGGTTCCGTAGTCACTCCAGTTACGCCAAGCGAAGAAACGCTGAGGCGTGAAGGGTTTCTTTGGCGCATCTCCAATAAACCTGTCCCACCATAGGTTATCCGTAGTGGCTTCTGCAGGCGCTTTAAATCCGTTCAGCGCACCAGGGGTTGCTGAAAAACGGGCATCTACAAAATTCAGACTACCAATAACATCCGCCTGCAATAAGGCCTTGGCCATATGCATTCCTACGGCCGATACGCCCTGGGTACCCATTTGGAATACCTTACCACTTTCTCTCTGCGCTTTGATTAGTGCTTTCCCTTCAGAACGCTTATGGATAATGGGTTTCTCGCAATAGACATGCTTGCCTTTCTTTAAGGCCTCAATAGCAATCTTTTGATGCCAATGGTCGGGAGTGGCAATAATGACCGCATCGATATCCGGATCCTCCAGGATGTTTTTATAATCCCTTTCCAGCTTCAAGTGGTTTCCCCATTGCTTTTTAGCATCCTCCAACCTTGGTTTATACACATCACAGACAGCAACCAGCTCTACGCCAGAAACGCGAAGGGCAGTATTGCAATCGGCTGTGCCCATTCCTCCCTTACCAATCAGGGCAAAACGGATCTTCTCTTGTGGCTTATGACTGAAACTCATTAATGTTGGACTTAAGGACAGCGTTGTCCCACCAATGGCCAGACTATTTATAAACGTTCTTCTATTCATGGTAATTAAATGGGATTATGACCACATTGTTGGTCGGATGAATCTTATTCTGGGATACTTGTTCGATAACTAACGGCAATAGGTATCTACCGTATTTGGGGCTATTGTTTGCGTTCACCAATTTATTCTTCAAAACCTGAAATGTGTAATCGGCGTAGTTCACCCCTAAAGGTATCTTCGAATTCGCTTGCAACTCAAGTGCATCCATTGGCAAAATCACATAATCCGATCCGTTCTCAGTATTATATTGGCGGATTAGATCAGCACTATTACTGGCAACTTCTAAAGTAAAGTTTACATCTTGCGATGCAGGATAATTGATTTCTATCTTATTGTCATAAAACAACTTATCCTGTGACTTGGAGGTGATATTATTCACATCAGTTAAGAACCCGGCCTTCGTAAAGAAAATATAGGGTTCTACAATTTTAGGTAAAAGGATAGTTTGCATTTTCACCGAATCTTCTGTTGCCGGGTCCAGATTGGTTACCTCGCACGGGATGACCAGGGTTGCATCAGGGTCTTTTGCCTGTTCGGCTACAAACTTTTGGTGATCAATGACAAACTTAAAAGACGCTTTATTATCACCCTGCGCAAGATCCAAGTTCGCGTTCCCCAAGGTATAAACAGTCTTGGGCAATTGTTTATAGTCTGTTCCATTGGCCGAATTGTAAACAGATAGAACAGAAGGGCTAATTTCCAGCTTAAGTTTGGAAGCACGTTGTCCTATCCCTGATTTTACCACGACCACCTCAGCTAATGCACTTTCGAAATTGTAAACCTGTACTTCATGCAATCCAGGCTTAAGCAGATAGACACGATCTTCGACCATATTGTTCAACATCGTATCCTCACACGAGCTAAATACACCTAGGCCTATCAATAGGTAAAAGAAGCGGATATATTGATTTAAGAACTTTTTCATCATATTGAAGTTAAGGTTACCAACCATAGTTTTGTGTTAGGTTACTCATTTCACTTAATTGATCCTGATGGATTGGAAAGAAATAATGCTTAGACTGAAATAAACGTCTTCCAGGGAAGATAGAGGTTGTCCTGGACCAGGATCCTTCAAAGGTCGTTGAGGCTAGATTACGGGTATAAAAAGGTTCGTTCATTTCTTGTTCGGCAATCATCCAAGTCCTAACATCGTGATATCTGTGGTTCTCGAAAGCCAACTCCACCATTCTTTCCTTTCGCAGCAATTCTCGCATGAGCTCCTTATTTCCTTTCACCTCAGGATAAGCTTCCTCGAGATTGTTTAACCCAGAACGTTTACGGATTAGGTTGACATACTTCAGCGCTTCAGTCTCATCCCTATTTAGTTTCTCATTACAAGCCTCAGCATAATTCAGATAAATTTCCCCTAGCCGGAAGTAAGGCCACGAGTACTGCCCCCATTTACCTTCCTCGATATCGTTGGTTGGATCGCTCATTCTACGCCATAGGTAACCTGTCTTCACGCAGTCCCCTGTCTGGGTATAGGAAGAAGTTCCTCCGGTAAAGAAGGTAACAAGTTTTTCTCCATGGAAGGTATTTATCCAATACATCCCGCTTGCTAAAATGGAAGCATAAAACCTGGCATCACGGCCGACAATAGAATTATGGGCCTTGATCGGGGCGAAATCATCCAAAGGATGAATGTAATTCTCGGTAAACCCAGATTCAGAATAACCCGATTTGCTATCTACAATAGGGGCTCCGGTGGACTGATATCCCGTAACGGGAAAACGTCCGGAGCTAGCCATAGGATAAGTATCCACCAACTTTAAAGAAGGAGAAAAACCTCCATACCCTTCCTTTACCACGCGCGGGGGAGCTGCCCGAACATTATAATCGAATCCTGAGGATATCCATCGTCCCCAAATGATCTCTGAGTTCCATTCTTCAAAGAATACTCCCGAATAGGATTTAATTGCTTTGCGGAATGGATCCGACTCGGTTTTGTCCTCATATAAAGCATATTGGTTTAAATCAATGATATCTTTTGCCGCTTTAGCTGCTACCTCCCACTTGTTCTCCTCCACTGTTTGAGGAAAGATGTACTCACCTGATAAGTTTTTCATTCCTTTAAGGAATGTGGCCCCATTGAATAGCGGTCTTGCCATATACAACAGCAATTCCGCCTTGGCAGCCATTGCGGCCCCTTTGGTTACCCTTCCCATCCAGGCTTGATCCGTAATACGCAACGGAAGCACTGCAATCGCCTTATCGTATTCCGATTGGATAAATTCCACGTTATGAGCCAGGGTATGACGATCTACCTCGTCGGATTTAATCGTAATATCTGCATCTTGATCCCCCCAGATATAAACAGGACCGTATCGGCGTAACAGGCAGAAATAGTAATATGCCCTGAGGAAACGGGCTTCTGCTTTCATGATATCCTTGGTTGCCTGATTGATCTCAACGTTCTTATCCACATTGTTCATGAAAATTGTAGATTGATTGATACCCCTGTAATTATGTGCCCAGACTTGATAATCACCCGTTGTTGGTCCCCAAGAACCGGTATTGATATTAATCCAAGGCACCCATGCCAACCAGGAAAACAGAGCCTCATCACTTAAGGGGACCATTCCCCCCTCACCGCCCACCATATCACTCTCATTTGGAAGAAAACCATATACTTGTGCTAAATATGCTTCGGTGGTCTGTCTTTTATTGAACACTTCATCCAAGGTCATCTGGTTCTGAAGCTCAACCTCTAGGTACTTATCACAAGAACTTAAAGTATTCAGTGATAACAGACCAATCGCTATATAAATTATTTTTTTCATGTTACTCTCCTTATAAAATCACGTTCAAACCAAAATTAAATACACGCATCTGCGGATAAATGCCTCCATAGGAAGTATCAAGTTCTGGATCCCATAGCTTAAACTTACTGAAGGTAAACACGTTCTGGCCCTGGATATATAGCCTTACAGAAGACATCTTGATCGGATCAGTCCATTTTTTCGGTAAATTATATCCCAGTTCTAGATTTTTCAGACGCAGAAAACTCATATCGCGCTGCCAGAAGGTAGAAGATTGGGTATTGTTCCTATTCTCTACCATCGAAAGTCTTGGATATTCAGCATTAGGATCTGGATTTCTGGCGGACCAACGATTGTCGGCTACCTCTGAGTAAATCTGTCCGTAAACCAAAATATTACCACTCTGACCATACAGCGGCCCTCCTCCAATAACACGTGTTACGTTATCTACACCATGGAAAAATGCGGAAAGGTCAAAACCTTTATAACCAACACTCGCACCAAAACCATAATTGATCTCAGGAATATGGGTATCCCCTATAGCGATATAATCATAGGAATCAATAAGTCCATCACCATTGATATCTTGATATTTGATGTCACCGGGTTTGACCGTGGAGAATTTCTGATCTGGACTGTTGGCAATTTCCGCCTCGGACTGGAATAGGCCCAATGCCACCAGTCCACGTTGTTGGTAAAGGCGCTGACCGACTTCCGTCTGGTAGGCCCAAATAGGTGTTGGCCTATCATCATATAGTTTTTTATTGCGGTTATAGGTAAAGTTACCTCGCACACGCATCGTTACATTCTCTGTACTGTGGTTAAATTCGAGTGAAGCATCTACGCCCTGGTTCTGCATTTTGCCCAAATTGACATATTGTTTTACATTGACCCCAACAATGGATGGCACACTCTCCTGAAGGATATAGATACCATCTCTCTTCTCGAAAAAATAGTCGGCAATGATATTCAACTTATTCCACAAGCCCAATTCGAAACCAATATTCTGCTTGATGGCACTCTCCCAAGATACGGTCGAGTTTCCGGGGTGCCCTGTCGCGATACCCCCAACCCATTGCTGCCCATTGCTGCCAAAATGATATCCACCATCCCAAGCCATTTCCGAGTTATAGGCAAAGCGGCGGTCACCACCAATCTGATCATTACCGATTTCTCCCATGGAACCACGTAACTTCAACATATTGACAGAAGGTAATGCGTTCTTAAAGAATTCTTCTTCAGAAATCATATAACCCAAAGCTAGAGAAGGGAAGAATCCGAAACGATGTCCCGGAGCAAAGTTCTCCGAACCATTGTATCCGAAGTTACCCTCGATAAAATACTTATCTGCATAACTATAAGTTACACGGGAAGCAATACCCATGTTACGATAAGGGAAAGCGGCAATATAGTCACCTGGGAAGTTATTGGTTCTCTGCCGCATACTGAACAAGAACAATCCACCAACACGGTGCTTATCTGCAAATAGGTTATCATACATTAAAGAGGTCTCAAAATTGATTGCCCTTTCCCCACGGTTAGACCTACCAAGGGATAAGTAGTCCGATCCATCAGCATTTTTATGCAAGATCAAATTTCCGTCCTCATCTCTTCCCGTAGCGTAATAAGTTGCTGGATTCTTTCTTTTATCCAGGGTAGCACCATTGAAAGCATCCCAAGAGAACTTGGCATTGGCTTTTAACCCTTGGGTGATCAGATTGGAAAAATCTTGGGTAATATTTACCAAAGATTGCGCATTATTCCAGAAGTCTTCAGAGAAACCTGTGCTATTTAGGGCATAATATGGATTTTGACCAACCAAAGGTTGTGCATGGGTTCCATCGGAATAGATGGTAGGGATGGCGATTGGTGTTGTATGCAAAACCATCTCGTACATAGTAGCCATATCAACTCCTAACCTATTCTTGGTTTCATATTGGTTAGATAGGTTCAGACCCAAATCAGTAGAAGGAGTTAATTTAATATCCACGTTCGAGCGGAAGTTGACCTTGTCATAATTTACCGAAGGGTCGTAATTAGGGGATCTCTCGGGTTTAAAAATACCATTCTCAACAATATAGGAACCAGAAACATAATATTTAATTTTTTCACCCCCACCGGTCACATTAACATTTAAACGATCGGTAGTCGTGTTTTCCTTGAATATTTCGTGCATCCAATCGACATTTGGGTAGATATCAGGATCTACTTTGTTTACATAAAGATCCTTGAGCTCTTGCGGATAGGCATATCGATTGGAACCCTCGAAATTGATATCGTTATAATAATCAATCCATTGGGAAGCGTTCGCCAACTTCGGTAGACTGGTAGGGTTCAATACCCCTTTCTCTATACGGGCATTGATAACTGGTTTATCCAATTCTCGGCCTCTTTTGGTAGTGATCAGAACAATACCGTTTGCACCACGTACACCATAAACGGCAGTAGCTGTGGCATCCTTTAAAATCGAAAAGGATTCAACATCTTCCGGATCTACAAGGTCCAAGGGACGTTCAATACCATCAACCAATATCAAAGGAGTATTATTAGCACCAAAACTTCCCACACCGCGGATCCAGAAAGAAGCTCCTGAACCAGGTTCTCCAGTTCCCTGCACCGAAACAACACCTGCCATCTGACCAGCTAAACTACTGGAAATCTTAGCTACTGGAACTTTCAAATCCTGGGTCTTTACAGTCGTAATCGCACCGATTATGCTTGCCTTCCGTTGCGTGCCATAAGCTACAACAACGGCTTCCTCCAGAGCGCTAACATCTGTTTCCAATTCAATATTCACAGTATTACTACCTGTTAATACATGATCCTGGGATTTATAACCCAGCAAGGAAAAGCTTAGGGTCCTGGAAGTACCTTCAATCATCAAGCTATACTTTCCTTGCGAATCGGTTGAGGTTCCAATAGAGGTTCCTTTCACTTGGACTGTTACCCCTTCCAAAGGACTTCCCTCGGTGCTACTTACTGTACCGGAGATGGTCCTCTGCTGGTCAGCGAGTTTACTTTCTTTGATAGGAAGTGATGCTCTTGCTGCTATCGGTTTAATCAAAACCGTATTTTGGTCTATTTCATAACCTAGATTTCGATCATTTAAAAGTAGATCCAAAACCTCCCTAAGTTCCTTACCGGTAATCTTAAGGGTCACCCGTTGACCCTGATCGATATTTTTGCTATTGTACAGAAAATCATAACCAGACTGCTTCTGTACTTCGTCAAGAATATTCATCAAAGTTTCGTCCTTGACATTCAGTGATACTTTCTGACCAAAACTAGATGCATATACATGCACCATGGTCACCATGAGGATTAATATTACTAATTTCATCCTAATTAAGATTTTAATCAAGATTCTTTGTCTGTATAGACATAATTCTTCAATCGTTTTATACATTTGTAATGTTTGGTGTAATTGTTAAATCGATTAATTTGTCAATAGAAGCACTAAACGCTTTCGGGAGTGTTCACAGCACTTCCGAATCGTTTTTAGAGAGAACATATTTACATAATTAGGACCCTCCCATCCTGTATTTTGAATTTGTAGGTTGATATCTTTTCCATTTGTTTCAATAATTCACTTAGGCTCCTGGTCCTTTTGATCATGCCTGAAAACTCATCGTTGGATTTCCTTAGATAAGAAACCTGATCAATATCATACCACTCTCCTATTTTATCCATTACCGTTTCAATCCGGTCTTTATCAAAACGGAAATAACCATCTTTCCAAGCAAGGATAGATTTCAGGTCTGCCTTTTGAATAGATATATCATAGCCATCATCTGAGGATATTGACTTAAACCCTGGTTTCAATAATTTCAGTTTCCCCGCGACCTGCACCTCCACACTTCCTTCAACCAAAGTGGTTACAACTTTACCTGCACTTTTATCACTGAGTATATTGAACTGGGTACCCAACACTTTAATTTGGGTTCGCTTAGCTTGAATAATGAATGGCCTATTTTTATTCGGGCTGACATCCAGGAATACTTCTCCTGAAATAGAGATGGCACGTTGGTTAGCTGCAAAGGAAGAAGGATAGGTCACGGAGGACCCTGAATTCAACCAGATTCGGGTTCCATCCTCCAGCTCTAACTGTGAAGAAATTCCCTTAGGTGAGATAAAGGTCCTGAATTCTTCTAGGGCAGATGTTGCCTTAGATAATTTAAACAAGCGGTTTCCCTTTTCATCATTGGTGACAATCAAGCCTTCTTCCAGAATAGTATCATTGGTGGATTTTGTAATCTGGAACTCCTTACCATCAGTTCTTAATATCTTAGGTCCTATCCCGTCCTGCAACCTGATATCATTTGATACCATCTGCTGGATCAATTCCTGATCTTGGGTGTCCTTTTTAAAATATGCGATTCCGAACACGATCACTAAACAAGCCGCTATTAGTGCTATCCATTTTCCATAAATTGAAAAAACTGGATTTACCTTAATTTTTTTTGGTTCTTTGATATCCTGAAGGATATTTAACAGGATGGTTCCCTTGTTCATTTCAACAGGGTCGGTAACTTGTGTCTTTTCTATTTGCCGATCTACCAAATAGTCAAATTCAGATTCCTCGCAATCCTCTAACAAGTCCAAGAACTCTTCCAGTTCATTTCTCGTCATGGAAGTGGACAGGTATTTATCAAAAAGATCCCGTAATCTCTTATTGTTCATAATTTGGTAATTGTATCTCAGGTTTTAGAAGCTGTAACTTCAGATTATCTATATACAATACACCGCAAAAAAACAAAAGGACTAGTGAAGTGATGAAATAAATATGGAATTATTACCCAATAGGTAAATCATAAATAATAATTGAAGTATATCCTTGCTCAAAGAAGAGTTACGCAAGGTTTTTAAGGCCTGCACAACGTGGTTCTTAACAGTATTAGGTGATATATTCAATTCATTGGAGATTTCTTTATAACTCATACCCTGCACCTTACTCATGATGATGGCACGTTCTTGCTGAGCAGGTAATTCGGCAAAGCATTCCTTGATCTTCATTGCCAGTTCCTTATTAATCAATTGTTCCTCGGCAGAAGCGGAAAAGCCCTCTACATATTGCAATAGACGGTCGAAAGCTACTTGGGATCTCCTGATACTTCTGAGTTTATTGAGAGATTCCCTTTTGGTAAGGGTGTAAAGGAAAGGCCAGACAGCTTGACTATCTTCTAACTGTTCCTTGTTTTTCCAAATTTTCAAGAAAACTTCCTGAACGAGATCTTCACTCCAACCGGTATCTTTTAATAACTTATAGGCCAAATGATAAACCTGCTCGGCATAAACAGCATATATCTTAGACAGAGCAAAGGTATCTCCGTTCTTAAGATCCATAATCGTCTGACTATCGATTTGTTGCTGTATAATCATAAAAGTTTAGGTCATAATATGGCAAATGCCAATACAATTTAACAAATTTT
Source organism: Sphingobacterium mizutaii (assembly GCA_040394615.1). Lineage (GTDB taxonomy): Bacteria > Bacteroidota > Bacteroidia > Sphingobacteriales > Sphingobacteriaceae > Sphingobacterium > Sphingobacterium mizutaii_A. Next base: position 5,691 of record JBEBRZ010000021.1, on the reverse strand, counting down.
TAAATAAGTTGTATGATTTACCGTGAGTTCTTTAGAGATCAGTTAGGGTATTGATTTACGGAAATGCAAATGTCCCCTAACTCTAAGATATTAATCCAAATAAATAAAAATACAAGTATCTTGCTTATTAAGGTTTGAAGCATTGGTCCCTTTGACCGGCCATTCACGCTAGATATTAAATTCGTATATTTTAACCAAGCTGAGTTGATTTGTCACAATCGGTTAAACTTAAAGTTGTTTTTCAAAAGCACAGGAAAACAGGCTAAAAATTGTTATAAAATTTAAGTACAGATCAAAACAGGTGCCTTGTCACCCCCCTATATCAAATTCTTTATTTGCATATCATAATAGTAGTACAGGTTCCATACATCTGAATTAGGATGAATTGGAACTGGAGGTTCCAAAAATATATATCATTATTCCCCGTCCTCTTGCCTAAACAAATTCAACCCCTTAAAAAAAGTTGGGAACTGCGTATCCATATGGTCAAGATTCGAATAAATATCAAAGGTTAGTCTTTCTTTACCAATATTTTCATAAAGGGTATCGGCAATATTTTCCAAGCTTAAAAAAGATGGATCATCCGAATTTTCAAGTCCTCCGTAAGTAATGTATAATTTTTCGCTATCTGCCGCGTGTTTTGGGTTCTTCTGCATCAGGGAGAGCAGATAATAATCATTATAGTGCAGAGAAGGACTGGCAGCAATAAATCTATTTATCTTACTGTTCGGATAGTCCGATGACTTTAGAAAGGAATATAGGGCGAAATATCCTCCAAGCGAATGTCCGTAAAGTACAACATTTGAGGTATCAATCCTATAAGATTCGGCAATTTTCCCATACAGTTCATCCTCAATAAAGCCTAAAAAATTGTCGGCACCCCCACTTGTACTCATTTCATACTCGGCAATTGCTTGCGGATAGGTATAGTCCCGCTGACGCAATGAATCCATGGTAAGAATATCCTTATAGCCAATTCCAACAAGGATTGCCTGGGGAGATAGGCCGACGTTTCCGTAGTCACGGAGTGACTGTGCAAAAATATCAAAATATAGGTTGGCATCCAGAAGGAATATTACAGGATAACTATTCTCGGATTCCTCATATCCAGAAGGTAAACTTACCTTTATATTAAAATCGTCTTTTACAAAATCAGAGCTTATCCTAAAAGAATCAAGCAATGGACTCCTATTCCCTGAATCGGTATTTGGGGATTGGCACCCTAGAAAGATCAAAAGGGGAATAAAAATTAAATAAGCGGAATGATATTTCATATAGGAATTATTCAAACTCAAAAATAAATGTTTTTTTAAATTACACGTTTTGTTTAACATTGTTTTAACACAATAACAGTCAGCAACTTAAAACACACAACACTACAATCTAGAACTAAAAAATTTGATGCATTTGTTCCTTTTCCATAGTGTATTTAAATTGTTGGATTTGGATGATTCTTAAAACAAACCGACGGAAGTACGCTAAAGGTTAAATGGATATCCTTTATACCACCCACTGAAGCAAAGATCCCTATCACCCATTATTTTTAGTTTTATATTTATACCCAAAATATCATATCATCTTGACAGTTGCTTTTGTCAATCAATTGTTAACTGAATTCTTGAATTGAAGATTGCCGTATTAATTCTAAATAAATCAGCATCGTAATTGCTATAAAGGAAGACGTACTTTCCATCTGGGGACAATGTCATTTGATGTTGATTCTCAGAGCTTGGGATTCTACCAATCACATTTCCTTTTGCATCCATTTGAGTTAAGTAACTCTGGGAAGAATAGGTATTCCACCCATAAAAGAGTTCCTTATTACGATCGAAAAAAGCGGGATACACCATAATATTAACACCAAGAGGGTTCTTAGTGGCATAGTCAATTAGTTTCCCCTCATCATTCAAAGCCCAATTTTTATAACCAAGGACTCTCATCCTTCCGAGATGACTCTCAGTTTTTCCAGTTGCTGACCAAGTGTAATGGTTGTTGTCAATATCATCATTGAAATAAAAATCCAGATTGTTAGGTTGAAGCCCTATGTTCCTAACGTGATTCCAATGAAAATATGGAACTAATCCTACCGAGTTATTGTCTTTTGAATTGATCATTCGAAAGCCATTCCCAGAAATATTGTTCCCGACTGTTACCATGAAACCAAGTCCGTCTTTGTTGAATACTAAAAACTCGGGTATGATATAAGGACTTTGAGGATGATCGTGGTCTGGATCGGTTGGAATTTGGACGGTTTGGACTATTTCCCCTGTATTCAAATTGAGAATACGTAAATACTCATCATAGCCTAGTAGATAGGTTAACTTATTGTTCGGGTTATAAACTAGAGATTTTGGCCTATCAGGAACAACGATCCGTTTTTCGATCTTAAATTCATTGATATTGATCACACCAATTGTATTATTTTCGGAATCGGTATAATAGAGATGTGTATTTGACCCCAAATCTATTAAAGAACTCACTTGCTCCTTATACGGATTCAGATCGATCATTTTATCATATAGTGTTGCTTTAAATTCAACAGTATCCAGCCCTCCTTTATTCTTAAGTATAATTTTATACGGCATCTGTTTGAGCAAATAGACACAGCCATCAGAAAATTGCATGTTCTTATTCCCCAAATTCACAGAGGTAATTGTGGAAATACACATATTATCTTGCTTTTCTATAGTTGGTGTTTCCAAGAATTCGTCCTCCATCTGCAAATCAAAAGTTGCTTTTGCGTTTACCAACGCAAAAGCTTTAGCAATCCTATTTTTCCTCAACTGTACAATCGGAATAATTCTCCTACTGCTTTCTCTACTGAGCGTTATTTCACCTTGGCGCATAGAAAGAGTCGTGTTTTTTAGGAAAGTTATATCAATTTTTATATTAAATTTTGACACGTATGTTGTATCGATCCTAACCCAATCAGGTTTGTTTATTTTGAATCCTGAATTTCGGCGAACTTCAAAAGAGTATTTTTTTGCATTATGACTTGCGAATAGACTGTCCTGAGGTATATCTAGAATAAAGTCATCATATGCCAAAATAATATTATCGAAAATAGTGTCGCGGTTACTGAAATCTACTTTATAATCTTGAGTTACAAAACCTTTCTTACTTATTCGGGCCAAAGTAACACCTTTAGGGAGATCAGTAATAACAGCATTATTTCTCGTAAACGTATATGTTTTGTTTTGATCTGCAATCGAAAAGTTCACAGAATCCAATGTGCTGCTGGTGAATTCGTCGTAAAATGATAACTTCAAAAATGTTTTCGATTGAGGTTTTATTTCAGTGTCTTTACTGCAGGATAATAGCAGGAATATAATAGGCCAAAAAAGAAACTTTCTCATATTTAGGGAATAAGATTTGTTAATTTAATTTTAAAGAATATTCCTCCAGAAGCGGCATAGGCATAGTTTCCCAAAGCAAAAAATGTAAAATGATTATCAAACCCAAAGTTAGATGGTAATAAATATTCACTTAACGTTTGCCAGGTATTGGCCCTTGAATCATATCGCTTTAGATTGTATTGGGTCAAAAGAATTCCATAGCCATTTTTTACGATAGTGGACGCATACATGCTTTGTTCTAGATCAGCTTTTTTTGTCCATCGATTATTAACGACATTATACGCAAAAATATCATAATTACCGGTTGTTCGGGCTCCACCGATCACAAAGAATTCAGTATCAATAACCATTGATTCTCCATAGACACGGTTGCCATAATAAGGATTATGATCTATTGGATAGTCTTCAAGACGTGTCCACTGGTTCTTTGCAATATTGTATCGATACAGGCTTGGATCTGACTGGTAATTGAAATGTTCAATTATATTTTCACCGGTCGTCATGTACAGATTTCCATTTATACTATTCATTACGCCGGCATTTCGTTTCATTGCAGGATAGTTGGCTAATTTTTTCCATTTATTGCCAATTACATTATATTCATAGAAATTGTCGATATGCGTGCCAGTATATATGTAGATTCTATCTCCAAAAGATGTTACAGTAGGGTTATCTAGATTGTATGGAATATCTATTTTGTTAAATGTATTATTGGTAGGATTGAATTTCCAAAGAAAATAGTTTGAATTTGAAAATATATCCTTTCCTACAGCTACTACATAGGCACTCCCTCCTACATTTAAATTTGCGATAGTACTATTTTCATCAAAAGGTAAATTATTGTGGATATATTCCCATTTATCTGAAATTTCCATTTCATCATCGAACACAATGGTTTCGTCTAGATATTTGATAGAAAATTTTGACATATTTGTATACTTACCATAAGAAGGAGTGAACCACAAAACATTGTAAGCGCCTTCCTGATCCTGCCGAAAATCTATATAAGATTTTTGTTCACCAACATAAATTTCAACCGGAACTGCTGGTAAATCTTCAAACGTTAAAGAAGTTGTTTGGTTCAATCTAATCGATTTAGGGTACTTGATTAATTTAGGTTTACGAATACGGATAATATCATTGGCCTGAACGGATTGTTTCTGGGCATAAACCTTAAAATTTAATTTTGTGCTAGTAATATTATTTGGGATCCGGATCTTAAGTTGATTGTGGCTGAACGAATTTATAGGCACTTCTACGTCGTTTATATAGACCTTATTAAAATCTTTGTAATTTGAGAAATTTTCTCCTTTGATTATGATTTCCTCTCCTACGGAAACTTCAGGAGGAATGGATAAAATCACTGGTTTAACTAAATTAAATTCTGAATCAGCAACACTACGTTGATAGGCCGTAAAAAGTGTCAATGCGGAGCTGCCAATGGGTGTTTTTCCATCGAGAAATATTTCCAATTGATTTTCGGACTTTTGATTAAAGGTCATGGTGCTATCTCCAAGGGTAACTTTAGTGAATCGATAATCTTTAAAACTTCCAAAAACGCTTAATGTGTCTCCAATTCCAGCTTGGACTGGAGAAATTGAATCAATATGTATCCGACTCTCTTTGCCAAACTTGAAAGAGTTCTTTTGTTGAGGCTTCAACATATTCCTATTAATCATATAACTATAGTAATATATTGAATCTTGTTCTAGACCAGAAAGAATATTATATTGATAGGTTTTTACCTGAACAGGGAGATCGAACTCCTGAAAATACGTGACATTTCTGAACAATGAATCACGACTGATCACTATTCCGAAAGAATAGATTTCTACTGGCGGGACACTATTTACTTTTACAGAAAGGTTGACACCCCCTTCCTCTAAAAGTTCAGGTTCAAGAACTTCTATATCAGATTGCTTAGATTCAGGACTAGTAATATTGGCTTCATTGGACTCTTTTTTACAGGCAATTACAAATAAGATTGTTGTAAAAAACACTCTTAAAAGATATTTATTCATCTTTTTACGGTTAATAATTGATGCAATTATACATATTTTCTTAACTACATTTACTTAACTAACATTTTATTTCTTCACGTCTACAAAAAAGAGGTTAACTCATCGTCTTTGAAAACATCATTAGGTGATATAGATATTGACCAGAACCTACTACAACATGCGATTATCACTGTTAGTCGAACCCTACTTAATTTTCAAAAATACAAGGAAAGGGATATGAAATAATTGGTCCGTAGTCTGCTTCTTTTTTGAAAAATTATCGTGTCTACCTATCTATTGTTTAATAAGTAGGGAGTTTTATGATATGAATTACA
>JBEBRZ010000020.1:0-41996 GCA_040394615.1 Sphingobacterium mizutaii | reverse complement strand
TTTTATTTTGTCCTTGTTTTATTTCTTAGTAGATTTAGCTATGCCCATAGAAATCAAACATCTTTGGCAATTTTATAAGCCTATATTTTTCATCAACATTGTCTTGTCGATCGCATTAAGCATGGGCTATTTTGAGACATATCCTTATGTTTTTATGACTGTGGGTTATTTATGTTCTGCCGGAATCGTAAGATTCTTTGAGGGAAATACGAAGTATATTTTCTATAATTTGGGTTTAAGCAGAAAGAATTTATTACTCTATACTTTTCTTGCAAACTTTCTGTTTTCTTTGGTTTTAATATTGATCGTGCGTTATGGCTATCCAGGATAAAGAACTATTTGTAGATTCTGTTCAGTTTAATTACAAGAGCGACCAGCCATTATTGACAGGTGGATACTTGGTTCTGAAAATCGGAGATATTATTGGGTTATTGGGAAGGAATGGAACAGGTAAATCTACCTTAATGAAAATTATTTTTGGTGCATTAACCGCGCATCATGCCTATATCCGCGTCAATGGGAAAAAAGTCAGAGAAGCATTCACAACGAGGGAGGTTTGTTATTTACCTCAGAATAGTTTTTTGTCCACATCTTCTACTGTTCTGAAATCCATTAAGTTCATGCTTAGCAATCCTAAAAGTCAGGAGAAACTAATAGAAGATGATATTTTAAAACCTATTTTGGAAACAAAAATTGCCGATATATCTGGAGGCGAGTTAAGGTATTTAGAAATTATGGTCTTGATTGAACAACCTGCTACCTTTATTTTACTTGATGAACCCTTTTCAGGAATTTCTCCAATTCTTAAGGAGAAAATTCAAAAAGTTATAGTAGAGAAATCCGCAGAAAAAGGTTTTCTAATTTCCGACCATGATTATATGAATGTATTAGACATAAGTACGCAGCTGATGTTATTGGAAAATGGAGGGTGCAGAAAAATAAACAAAAAGGAAGAATTAGAACAATTTTATGTTCCTATAGGTACTTTTGATCATCCAAATAAATCCATAGACGATAATTAAGGAAGAGTCTTCTTCAGATTAACTAAAACTCAGCTACAACCCCTTGTACAGATGTTAAATTAGTATATTTGTTTAGCGTAACTCTAAAAGATAATTTACATGTCTACAATATTGATAAAGAATGCACAGGTCGTTAACGAAGGAACTATTACTGAGCAGGATCTTTTTATTAAAAATGGTCGTATTGAAAAGATTGCCGGAATAATTGATGCTCCAGCCGAAAAAGTAATTGATGCTGAAGGATTGCATTTATTTCCGGGATTGATTGATGATCAGGTTCACTTTCGTGAACCCGGATTGACTCATAAGGCCACTATCTTCACAGAAAGTAGAGCTGCGGTTGCAGGTGGTACCACATCTTTTATGGAAATGCCAAATACAGTGCCCAATACGCTTACACAAAAGTTGTTACAGGATAAGTATGATATTGCTCAAGATACTTCATTAGCGAATTATTCGTTTTTTATGGGGGCAGCAAATGACAATCTGGTCGAGGTTTTAAAAACAAATCCTCGCGATGTTTGCGGGATAAAGGTCTTTATGGGTTCATCTACAGGCAATATGCTAGTAGATAATGAAAAAGCACTGGAAGCTATATTTAGTCAATCTCCTACTTTAATAGCCACACACTGCGAAGATGAAGCTACTATTCAAGAAAATCTAGCCATCTATAAAGAGAAATATGGTGAGCAGGTTAGCATTGAGATGCATCCGTTGATTCGTTCCGCAGAAGCTTGTTATTTATCTTCATCTAAAGCTGTTGAATTAGCAAAGAAAAACAATACTCGATTGCATATCCTTCACATTTCCACGGCAAAGGAAACTTCTTTATTCGATAATAGTATCCCTCTTGAGAAGAAGAGGATTACCGCAGAAGCTTGTATTCACCATCTTTGGTTTTCAGATGCCGATTATTTAACAAAAGGTAATTTTATTAAATGGAATCCTGCAGTGAAAACAGCAACAGATCGAGAAGCCATTTTAAAAGCTGTTTTAGATGGTCATATAGATGTTATTGCAACAGATCACGCACCTCATACGCTAGAAGAAAAATCGCAAGAATATCTTAAAGCTCCATCAGGAGGGCCACTAGTTCAGCATGCTTTACAGGCTTTATTAGATATGGTGAAAGAGGGCAAGTTGACACTGGAGCAACTTGTACAAAAAACAGCTCATAATACTTCTATTTTATTTCAAATTGAACAAAGAGGTTATATAAGAGAGGGATATTGGGCTGATTTAGTTCTGGTAGATCTGAACAAACCATATACCGTCACTAAGGAGAATATCTTATCTAAGTGTGGATGGTCTCCTTTCGAAAATCACACATTTACATCTACTATCGAGCATACTATTGTTTCTGGATTATTGGCTTATTCCAATGGAAAGATTCAAGAAGTAGGTTCAGGACATCGTTTACTTTTTAACCGCTAACAAATGAATAAACGTTCATTTATAAAATCTTTAGGGATAGGTTTGGCATCTATTCCTTTATTTGGTAAGTCAGAAGCTATGGAAATGGCTCATCAGGTACAATCATTATTAAAAGGAAAAGTTTTAAAGGCAGGGGATACTATTGGTATTATCACACCGGCCAGTGCTGTAACCGGAGAGGATTCCATTACCCTAACACGTGAAGTCTTAGAATATTTTGGATTTAAGGTCAAAGAAGGTAAGTACATCAGGGAGCGGTATGGCAACTTAGCTGGTACGGATGACCAACGTTTAGAAGATCTGCATGCTATGTTTTCTGATAAATCCATAGCCGGAATTTTATGCATTAGAGGTGGTGCGGGAGCCTCAAGACTTCTTCATAGGATCGATTATGATATGATTGCTAAAAATCCAAAAGCATTAATTGGCTACAGTGATATTACGGCTTTAATTATGGCCTTTCAAGCAAAGATAGGTTTGGTGACTTTTCATGGGCCGGTAGGAACAAGTACCTGGAGTAATTTTGTAGCCAAGACATTTACGGATCAGTTTGTTGATAATAAACTAGCAACTTTTAGTAATCCTCAGAAAAAAGCTGAAGATATTGTTCAATATAAAGACAGAATAACTACTATTAATCCTGGCGTTGCCGAAGGGAAATTGTTAGGGGGTAATCTCACATTGATTTCGGGATTATGTGGATCAGCTTATCTTCCGGACTTTAAAGACAGCATCTTATTTCTTGAAGAAGTTAATGAGTCACCGGAAAAAGTAGATCGCATGTTTTGTCAATTAATGAATTCAGGAATATTCTCCGTGATCAAAGGATTTGTATTTGGAAAATGTACGGACTGTTCTCCATCGGGTGGATATGGTTCGTTAAATCTAGATCAGATTCTCAACGATTACATTAAGCCCTTAAACATACCATCCTATTCAGGGGCGGTTATTGGCCATATTAATGACCAGTTTTTATTACCTGTTGGAGTGAAAGCTAGAATTGATGCCAATAAGGGTACAATAGAAATTCTAGAGAAAGCGTTAATATAATATGAAATTATTTGTCCTCTCCTTAGGGCTCTTGGCCGCAACAACTTGTAGTAATCCTTTTTCCGGATCTTCTTCGAATGTAAATGTTCCGGGATATCAGTTGGACACTGCGCAGATGAATAAGATACATTCATCTTATAAAGAACCAGCTTTATTTTCCCGAAGATTTAAACATACAGAAGTTGATTCTTTGGTTCAGGTACATAAAAAGAGTAATCTTTTTCAGATTTCAGAAATTGGAAAATCTGTAGAGGGAAGGTCTATTTATGAGTTAACGTATGGAAAGGGTGATAAAAAAGTAATGTTATGGTCGCAGATGCATGGAGACGAGCCCACTGCAACGATGGCCCTATTCGATCTTTTTAATTTTCTGGAAGGAAAAGATGATGGTTTTGATAGTGTAAGGACTATTCTTAATGATAACTTGAATATCCATTTTATCCCTATGTTGAATCCGGATGGAGCAGAACGCTACTTGCGTCGAAATGCGCAGAGCATTGATCTTAACCGAGATGCCCGAGCCGGTCAAACGGTAGAAGGAGCTTTGCTGAAATCCAGGGCGCAAGTGATTAAACCTCGTTATGGATTTAATCTGCATGATCAAAATATTTATTATAATGTTCCCGGAACCCAAAATCCAGTTACTATTTCCTTATTAGCCCCAGCATATAATACGGAGAGAGAAATTAATGAAGTTCGGGAAGGCGCTATGCAGATCATCGTAGGCATGAATAAGATTTTACAACAGTATGTTCCTGATGCTGTAGCTAAATACGATGACACCTATACGCCAAGAGGATTTGGTGATAACTTCCAATCTTGGGGCGCAAGTACAGTGTTGATTGAGTCTGGAGGATTAAAAGGAGATCCCGAGAAACAACAAATTCGTAAACTTAATTTCATCATTATTCTCAATGCTTTAATGGAAATTGCTCAGGGGACTTATGAGAATTATGATGCTAAAGGTTATGAAGATATTCCTTTTAATGCAAGCAATATGCACGATGTTGTTATTAGAGGATTGCAATTTGGTTCTGATTCCATTCCATTGAAGAGTGATATTGCTCTTAGGAGAGGAGAATATACGGAAGGTAGAGATTTCTTTGTTAGAGGACGTGTAGAAGATATAGGGGATTTACCTGAATCATTTGGGTATGATGAAGTAAATGCAGAAGGACTTCGTTTTATTCAAGGGAAAATCGCTGAACAAGCATTTCCGACTCTGGAATCTGTTACGCCGGAAGTGGCATTTGGTTTATTGAAAAAAGGCTATATAGGTGTGCAAATAAAAGAATTGAAACCGGAACAAACTAATATGTTCCATAATCTTCCTATTCAAATTTTCAGCTCTCGAGCGTTTGCAGCTACTCCTTTTATTGACTTAGGTGGCACGGCAAATTTCTATATTGGCGATAGTAATGGCAATTTAAAATATGCTATACTTAATGGATATTTAATTGATCTCTCAAAACCATTGAATGAAGTAGGTTTATTGAAAAATAGAATTCAATGATGGATACAATAGGGTGTAAGATATGGCAACCGATACTATAATAAGCTATTACTTTAATAAGAAAGGCGAGTCCAATTTGGATTCGCCTTTCTGTTATAAATTGTTTGTTGTTTTTATTGTTTATCCCACCATAGCTCAGTACTTAAAGGCACCTCTGCAGGAACATTAGAACCATTTTCAGTAATTTCTTCTATCGGATATGCCACTCTTCTAATAAATTTATCACCTAAAACTGCTCCTACCGGAATTTTAAAATCTTTGTATTGATAGTCAAAACGACGGGCGTCATTCCAAGCTTCAGCATTTAAATAAGTGACAATATATTTTTCTCGGAAAATATCTAATAAAGTAAGATTGGTCGCGCCTTTTGAGATAGCGGTAATGTAGCTATTCGCATCTGAAGCAGCAACACCCAATTTATCCATGCTTGCTTTGACAGCAGCAAGAAAAGCGGTATATGCTAATGTTTTATTATTGTCTCTGAATGCTGCTTCTGCCTCAATAAATTTAACCTCAGCATAAGTCAAAATCGCTAGTGGAGATTCATCATTACTCAAAGGTGAATTACGACTTATATAACATTCATCTCTAACGGTATTGGCAGCACCAGTATTTCCTTGTCCATTTCGAGTACCCACATATACACCATGCACCGTTTTATCAGTGATTTTTGAGACCCTTGGATCCTCTAGTCCATATGTTTTTCCATTTAATTGATCAATGAAGTTGCTTGATAACCAACCGCCCAACACATTTTGCAAGTTACTGCTGGCAATTGAAGCCCAAGGATTAACCCCATCAAAAGTTGTCATTCCTACATCTTCAGTATTTGACGTTAATGATGCTTGTGCCGCAGCGATAACAGCTTTGGAGTCATAGCTGGATTTCTTACTAATTTTATTTAAGGCACGTGCCTTCAGACCATTTGTGAATTTTATCCATTTATCTAAATCAGCTCCATTTAATAAATCATCTTTTGAGCTTAATTCCTGGGAAACCTCCGTTTTTTTGAAATTTTCCAAAGCTTTGTTAATTAAGCTGATTTGTTCATTATATAAGTCTTCTTCGCTATCATAAGGTACAGTTAAAATAGGTTCTTTCCCAAAAGCCTGACTGTAAGGTACGCTTCCCCATGTATCACACACTAGCGCTAACTGATATGCCATTAAAGTTTGAGCTACTCCTAAATGATGGTATGCTTCTGCTTCCTCTGATTTAACCATAAAATCATATAAGTCAGCCAATGCATAGAATAAGTTATTCCAAGTAGTCGAATTGTCTGTTGTCTGATAGGTATCAGTATCCGATCCTCCCGAAGGACTAGCTAAGTATTGTGTGTAATAATTGTTAAATGACGCAATTCTATAATTATTAAAGGCCGCCTTATGCGTAGCCGTAGTTAATAAAGCATTTAACGGTGGGTTTTGTACAAGATTGGGGTTTTCTGTTAATTCGAAATAATCTTTACCACAGCTGTTCAAAGAAAGTAAGGCTAAGGCCAGCATGGATATTTTTCCTATTTTGATAAATTTCTTCATGATTTTAAGAGTTAAAAGCCAACATTTAAGCTGAATAAGAAACTACGAACGGCAGGATAAGTCATTCCCGCAAATCCTTCAATATTTGATCCACTAGCTGTGGTCGAATTTTCTGGATCATACCCTGAATATTTAGTCCATAAAGCCAGGTTATTACCAATCACTGAAACCCTAGCGTTTTTAATAAACTTGCTTTCTAGCCATTCTTTAGGAAGACTGTAACCTATTGAAACAGAACGTAATCTTAACCATGAAGCATCTTCAACAAAAAATTGGGAGTTACCTCTATAAAAGTCGCGATAATACCCATTTCCATAATCCAAACCAGTTTTAGGATCCTCGCCCTGACCCAACCAAACCTCTTTTGTATTTTGGTCACCGTTAGCTAATACACCGTCGAATACCATATAATCGTTTCTGTTTTCGGTATAATCTGCCAGTCCAAAAGCTGCCATAAAATTTCCTAATTGGTTGTAACGATATTGACCTACTCGCGCATCCACTAAAACATTTAAGGATAGATTTTTATAGTTGAATGTATTATTCCAACCACCAACCCAACTTGGTTGAACATTCCCTAATTTTTTAGGTACAGAAGTAGATTCTAAAACAGGGAATCCATTGTCACCAATTAATAGCGGGCGGCTTTCATCATACTCAGCAGATTTATCTAATCCCTGTGCAATTTCTGCTTCGGAATAATAACGTTTGTAAGTTCTTCCATAAAGGACACCATAGGATTCGCCGGGTCTTAGGCGCATAGATACATCTGAACTTAAATAACCAAACTCGGATGATACAACAATTTCATCATCCAAATCTTCACGTATCTCCAAAATTTTATTTCTATTAAAAGAAAAGTTAATATCAGAGTTCCAAGTAAAATTATCTCTTTTGATCGGTGTTGTATTCAAAGTAATTTCCATACCTCTATTTCTTATACTTCCGGCATTGATAGAAGCCGTCACATAACCTGTAGTAGAAGTTACAGGCACCTGAATAATTTGATCCTTACTTGTAGAGTTATACACGTTCAAATCCAATCCTAAACGGCTATTTAGAAACTTTAATTCCATACCTACTTCATAAGTGTTGGTGAACTCTGGTTTTAATGCTACATCACCCAGTAATGATGGTCTTGTGAAGCCGATATAACCAGTAGGCAAAGAGGTGTAAGGTGCAAAACCAGCCGAAGTAGAGTAAGGAGGTGCATCTTTACCAATCTGAGCGTAGGATAACCTGATTTTACCATAATTAATAGCTTCAGGCATGTTAAATTGATCCGAGAAGACATAGCTCAAAGTAGCCGAAGGATAGAAAAATGATCTATTGGATTTACTTAATGAAGATGTAATATCATTTCTTCCTGTTAGGGTTAAAAAAAGATAATCTTTATAAGCTAGGTTAAACTCACCAAAATAACCTATTAGTCTATACTTTTCATTGTAAGTTGATGCTTTAATGATATTTGCATTTCCGAGGTCAAACCAATTATAAACTGTTAAGTCACCTCCTTCCGTAGCGTTCATCTTGATATTTCTATCGTATATATCCTGACCTAATCTTAGAGTTGCGTTTAAATCCTCATTAAAATCATGCTTAAAGGTCGCAATTAAAGTGCTTGTGAGTGCTCTAAAATCATTCGTATAGACATTATAGTATCCACGACCATCCGCTCCTTCAACTCCATTGTCATAGACAAGACGTTCATCAGCTAAACCCTGATATCCAATTGCAGTCGCTTCACGATTATCACGATAAGCATCAATGCCTAAACGATAAGTGAAATCTAACCATTTCGCAGGAGAGTATGTAAAGTTTATCCCGCCTATTACTCTCATAACATCGTCTTTGAATTTATTTGTATTTGCAATATAAATAGGGTTGTCAGTTTCACCGTATGACTTCATAGTGCCGTTTTCCATCAAATAATCTCTTACATCGTGTCTCGGAGACCAGTAAATCAACTGTTCTGCATATCGATTTGCATTTCCTCTATACCCCCCTGAATTCGTAAAAGATAGAGAAGATCCTCCTTTTAATTTTTCACTAATAGTAAAATTTGTATTTAATCTAGCTTGATAGTTTTTGAAATCAGTAGCGGGTAAAACACCATTATGTTTTAATTGAGAAACTGATGTAAGGAAGGCGAATTTCTCAGAACCTCCAGAAAAGCTAATTGAATTTCTAAATTGGTTGCCTGTATCAAAGGCTTCTTCGAATGGTTTGTATAGTGAAGAAGGATGGCTTGGGTCCTCTTTAACAGCTTCCTCTACTGTGGGGCCGAATGCTGGCCAGAAATCATCTTTATCATAAACTCCTAACCAACCTTGACTAAACCTATCTTGCATTTTAGGAAATTTGTTAACATTTTCAAAACCCACTGTTCCTTGATAATCGATCTTTAAGGTTCCTGCTTTTCCACTTTTTGTTGTAATTAAAACGACACCATTTGCGCCACGAAGGCCATATAGGGCAGTAGCCGCTCCACCTTTTAAGATGTTGATGGTTTCAATATCATCGGGATTAATATCTACTGCTCGATTACTCATCCCACGAACTTCTGAATTTCCCCCCTGAGTAGATGTTGAGTTGTCCATGAGAATTCCGTCAATAACAAAAAGAGGTTGACCAGGACGGTTAGGATCAATTGAATTTATTCCCCGAATTTGAATATTGGCTCCTTGACCAGGGGCACCACCTGTAGAACTAATTGTAGCACCTGCAATTTTACCTTGTAGGGCATTTACTAAATTCGGTTGCTTATTCGCATTTAGTGATTCACTCGTGACACTTTGGGCTCCGTATCCTAATGATTTCTGAGATCTCTGGATACCTAGAGCTGTCACCACGACTTCGTCGATTTCACTGTCATCCGTTTGAAGTTGAACTGAAATATTTGTACGACCATTGATTCCTACCTCTTGGGTAGTGTAGCCAACAGCACGAATTAATAATGTTCCATTGCCTGGGGCATTTAATGTGAACAATCCGTTCTCATTACTGGAAGTTCCCTGTTGGGTACCCTTTATGAAGACAGAAGCCCCTATAATAGGTTCTCCTTCGGCATTCGTAATCTTTCCAGCAATCGACAACTGTTGTGCGGATAGCATCTGTATGGAGCATAACGATGCAACCGCAATGGATAAGCAAGTTGGTAGATTCATCTTTAGCGTTATTGGTTATTAGATAAACTAATATAACTGATTTATGTTAATAAAAATTAATTAAATGCAAAAAAATGCAAGATTATCTGTCAAATATTTAATATAATTTTGGTTTTCTATTGAAAATATCAATTCTTATGCGTTTTTATGAATGTTTTTGGCTTTGTGTAACGAATGTTAATCTTATAAAATACAAAAGCGGGAAAGATTTTACTCTTTCCCGCCTTTATTTCCTAAATATTAATTAATATTCAGGATTCTGTTGAACTTTTATGTCAGGATTTGCATTCATCTCATCTTGTGGGATAGGTAATATTGTCTTATAGAAAGTTCTGTTGATAGACTTCTCTCTATGAGATAAATTTACACCTACATGTTCATCATTGAAAGTAATCGTTTTGTTAGTTCGGATCATATCCCAAAAACGATGACCTTCGCCGTAAAGTTCTTTACTCTTTTCATCTAAGATCATTTGTTCTGTAACAGAAGCTGGGGTTGCTAATGCTAATTTCGGTGCACGCTTGCGAATTTCATTTAAATAATTAGCGGCTTTGATCTTGTCCGGTGAACTTTTCTTAAGAGCAGATTCAGCAGCTATTAGATAAATTTCAGATAATCTAATGACCTTAATATTTACTGCAGTATAAGTGTCCTTTCCATCTCCTGATTTATCAACAGAGCCAGCATATTTATAACAAGAAGCTTGTCTTCCTAGCTCATCTTCTGTAAAAACACCCCAACGAACATCCGTTTCATCCTGATTTAAACGATCCAAGAAATAATCAGATGCAGTAAAGTTGCCTAAAGCGTTTTCATCTCTACTTTTCATATAGTAAAAAGCTAAAGAGGATGTTCCTAGATCTCCCTGATCTTTTGCTATATTAATTTCATATATGGATTCTTTGCCGTATTGACTTTTCCACGATGTAACCCATTCATTGTTGGAATACAAAGAATATTCATCAGAATCTATAATTTCCTCTGCGGCAGATAGCGCTTTGTCAAAATCGCCCATGGTCATATATACTCTAGCGAGAATCGCCTGATTTGCATAATAATTTACATATCCAGAGGACTTTGTTTTTGATAATAATGGTGCTGCTTCTAATAAATCCTCTTCAATTTGTGTATACACTTCAGACACGGTATTACGTAATGGTTGGGCTGAAGTTGGCAATAATTCAGTAACTATAGGGATACCTAAAGAATTAGGATCTTCAGTATAAGTTTTACCATACAATCTTACTAAATCAAAATGCAATAGCGCTCTTAAAGTTAGTGCCTGACCTTTATAATTACGGAAATCTAATTCAGTTCCGTTGGCCTCCAGCTCATTTATACTCTTAATAATATTGTTGGTTTGTAATATAGCATTGTATCCATCAGTCCAAAAGCCTGAGTAGCTATTGGTATTAACGGAATGATTAAAAACATATAATGCATCAAGCCCGCGCCCTTGAGAGACAATTGTTAAATCGCCTCCTTTTGCATCTGCATACAGCAACATGTTCCTACCGTATAATGTCGATTGTATTAATTTTTGAGATAACCCATTGATCATGACTTCAGCATCAGCTATTGTTTGTATAGTTACACTTGAATCAGTAGAATTAGTGGGTTTTACATCTAAAAAATCCTTACAGGCTAATAATGAAAAACTTGCAAGGGCTATGATATATAATGATTTCTTTTTCATGATGATAATAATTAATAATTATAAACTAACTTCTAAACCGAAGGTGTAAGTTTTACCAAAAGGTGTTTCCCAACCTCTTGTTCCATATTGATTTACTTCAGGATCCGCCCATTTAAATTTAGACGCTGTAAATAAATTAGTACCATTGAAGAAGATTCTTGTGTTACTCAGACCAATTTTATTAGTAACGGTGCTCGGTAATGTATAAGAAAGATTAATATTTTTCAAACGGATGAATGAAGCATCATATAAATGACGAGTAGAACGTGTGATTCCATCTTCCGGATCATTTCCACTGATTTTAGGATACAGAGAATTTGGGTTATCAGTACTCCAAGCCTCATCTATTGCATAATAAGAGCGAATTCTTTCCCAATAGTACCCGTCCTCGGCAACATCTCTTGATCCTGAATCAAATAATTTACCTCCGATTTTATAAGTAAAGTTTAATCCTAATGAAACCCCCTTATATTCAAAATCCGTGTTGATACCTCCAAATGCTTTAGGGATAGGCGAACCTGCAATAATGAGGTTAGCTTTTGAAACAGAATTACTTGCGCCACGACCATTGTGCACAAAATCGCCTTCGGTATCGTCATTTGTGTACCATATTGGGGCGCCGTTACTTGGGTCAACACCAGCCCATTCAGCCATGTAATATGAATAGACATCTTCACCCTCTTTATATAAAAATTGTACCCGACTGTCACCACCTGTAGGATCCCACCAAGAGAGATCTTTTCCGCCGTAAAGTTTGGTCACCTTGGACTTCAAAAGAGAAGTGTTCACGTTTGCTGACCAACGGAAATCATCATTTTTAATAAGATCTCCACCTAATGAAATTTCAACTCCTTTATTGTTAATTTCACCAACATTCATTAAGGTAGATGCAAATCCGGTGACTAATGAAATGTTAACATCCTGTAAAAGATCTTTAGAGTCTCTACTGAAGTATTCAACAGTTCCATATAATCGATTATTGAACAAACCGAACTCAGCGCCTACATTAAATGTGTAGCTTTTCTCCCATCTCAAATTTTTATCAGCAATTGTTGTTAAATTTCCACCGGGTTGATCCATGTAATTAAACCCATATGTCGCTAGAGATCTGAAACCGAAGTTATTGTCCGGTAAAGTTCCATTTGTACCATAAGAAGCTTTAATTTTTAGTAAATCAATGTCCTCAATTTGAGTGAAGAAACTTTCGTTTTTCAAATTCCATGCAGCAGATAAAGACCAAAAGCTTCCCCAACGAGTGTCTGGTCCCAGTTTAGAATTCCCATCTCGTCTAAAAGATCCTGATAAAAAATATGTGTTTCTATAATTGTATTCTGCTCTCGAGAACGCTGACAACATGTTGTTTCCCCACAGATAAGCATTGGCATCTTTGACACCTGCTGTCGCAACTGTATGAAGCGAACTTGATGGTAGATTAGAACCACTAGCATACTGGTAGTTTACTTCATATTTCTCAGCTTCAAAACCTCCTAACAAATCCAAAGTGTGATCTTCTGCGAATGTTTTGTTGTAATTTAAGGTCGTAGAAGATATTATTCTTTTGTAATTCGTACTGAATTCGAATACTGTTCCGTTAGCAGTTACGCCATATGATGAGTAATGTAAAGGACTGTAGTATAAGTGATCTTTGACTTCAGCGTTATCATATGAAAAAATAGTTTTTCCTGTTAATTCAGGTAAGAATTTTATGGTTAATGATGGAGCTGCAACAACCCTTAAGGTCTTAGAATTATTTTCCCATTGCTTATCATAGTATAATGGATTATAGCCTAAGGAACCATAGCGAAGAGCGTATTCTTCCCCTGTTTTATAATCAGTCGGCCAGTAAAGTGGAAATAACAAGTTATTTGCCAAGTACATATAATTGGTACCTGTGTTACGAGTATCATTGTAACCTTGTTTATTGTTATTGTTTAAATTGATATTTGCTGCAAATTCCACTTTGTCTGATAGCTTCTGAGAAAAGTTTAAACGTCCTCCAATGCGTTCAAATTCGTTGGTATAGGCCCTTCCTTTATCAGTCGTATATGATAAAGAGGAATAATATTTGGTTTTATCATTCGCGCCACTAATAGCTAAATCATTTGTTTGATATTGACCTGTTCGAAAAAGAGCATCATTCCAATCAAAATATTTACCTTCTCTGTTTTCAACACCATCGGTTTTACCTGTGATAATTACCTTATCTTTCAGACCTACTCCTTCACTAGTGAACTCATAACCATGTTTTCCAAATCGATTGTTGATGCTGTTAATAGCATATTCATTTGCCTGTTCATCTGTAAATCCGTTAGATGTTCTGTAATCATGAAAGATTTCATACATATATTGAATCTGTTGTTGAGGATCCCCAGGTTTATAATTATCGGTTGCCCAACCAGGTGTTAACCCAAGAGAGGTTCGGAAATCAATTTTAGATTTTCCGGCTTTACCGGATTTAGTAGTGATAATTACAACACCATTTGCTGCTCTTGATCCATATAATGATGAAGCTGCCGCATCTTTTAAAACGGTAATATTCTCAATGTCACTTGGATTTATTGTGGACATAATATTGTTGGAAGTTCCGGCTAGTTGACCTTGCATTTGACCGGCATTTCCAGAATTAACCGGGACACCGTCCACAACATACAGTGGCTCATTGGAGGCATTCATTGAACCTATACCACGTACTCGTATCGTCGAAGTAGCTCCTGCTTGTCCAGAAGTCGTATTAATTTGAACACCGGGAATACGACCGGTTAAGGCTTGTTCAAATGAAGTCACGGGGATATCTTTCGCTTCTTCAGAATAATTAACTACTGCTGCGGAGCCGGTAAAAGAGCTCTTTTTTGCTGTTCCATAGGCAACTACCATGACCTCATCAATCGCTTGATCATCCTGGGAAAGGCTGATGTTTATAGCCTTTCTTCCATTGAGGGCAACTTCTTGAGTTTTGTATCCAATGTAGGACACGACTATTGTAGCATTTTGATCAGCATTTAAAGTGAATAGTCCACTTTCATTTGTACTTGTACTGATACTTGTTCCTTTTACAGACACTGTAACTCCTGATAGTGGCGTTCCATCGGTGCCTGAGACTTTCCCAGCTACTGAGATTTGTTGTGCATTAACGACTTGCATGGAAGCACAAGCCATCACGCACAAAGTCGTGAGTAGATGATGTTTCATAATTTTGGTTATTTAAAATGTATTACTTAGGTAATTTGTTTTTTATTTTTTGAGTATGCCAATTCCAGGTCTGTCTGGTAATTTACAATAACCGTCTTTTACCTGCATCCCATCATATATATCGTTTCCAATTAATAAGGCGCCATCCAGATCAGCCCAATCTACCAATGGTGCGAGTTGTGCTGCTGCAGTAATTGCGCATGACGTTTCTGTCATACACCCCAGCATAACTTTCATATCCAGCGCGCGAGCCAGTTCAGCCATTTTTTTTGCCTCCCGCATTCCTGTACATTTCATTAATTTGATGTTAATTCCTGTATAGACATCCTTTAGGTTTGGTACATCAGAAAGTCGCTGACAGCCTTCATCTGCAATAGTCGGAATAGGAGAGTGTTCCGTCAACCACGCATTTTCATCAATCATTTCTTTAGGCATTGGTTGTTCAAGAAAAACTATATTTCTTTCCTGAAGCCAATGTGCCATCTCCAGAGCCTCTTCTTTATTTTTCCAACCCTGATTGACGTCAGCACATAAAGGAACGTCAGTTACTGAACGAATGGTGTCAATAATCATCTTATCCGTATCTAAACCTAACTTAACCTTCAAAATCTTGAATTGACCAGCCTCAGCTACTTTTTTACGAATCATGTCCTCGGTGTCAATTCCTATGGTGAAGGAAGTTGGAGGGATTAAATCCGGGTTGAGTCCCCATATTTTGTAGAAAGGTTGACCCATTAATTTGCCCAAAAGATCATGAAGTGCAATATCTACTGCTGCTTTTGCAGCTGTATTTTTTTGATCTATATGATCAACATAACTAAGAATTTCTTCCGTTTGAAAAGGTGAATTGAATTCGGATAGATCCAATTTATTCAAGAAAGACATGACAGATTCCTGAGATTCTCCCAAATAAGGCGGCATACTTGCTTCTCCATACCCTACAATACCATCATATTCTAATTCGGTTAATACCACAGGTGTGGTAGAGCGACTGAATGAAGCCACTGTGAAAACATGTCGTAATTCTAGTGTGTATGGTCTGAAACGTAAGGTAAATTTACCCATTTGTTTGCTGTGCCACTCGGTACTGTTCATGATAATTATTATTTATAATATGGGTTGTCTTGGATTTTTTGTACTTGCTGATCGTCTACATCAATGTATCTTCTAGCAGCGACTACTGTTCTTGTTTGAAAGTCATCATAATTACTAGCATCTTTCAGCATGGAATTTATACGCACAGTTCCTGCTGCATGAATAAACTCACCATTGCCGATATAGAGTGCTACGTGTGTAACCCGCGCATTTGGATTACTGTTTTTCCCCGAAGCGAAAAATAATAAATCTGCAGGTTTTAGGTTTTTCAAAGCTTTGTCAGGATCAAAATGTCCTTCTTTATCAAGAATATCAATTTTTTGACCAGCCAAAACTTGTTGTGAGGCATCTCTTGGAATAATGTAGCCATTCATAAAATAAGATGTCTTCGTAAATCCACTACAGTCTACACCTTTTACCGATGTTCCTCCCCATAAGTAAGGTAGTCCCATCATTGTTTTGGCACTTGATATTATATTTTCAGGAGTTAATTTTCTGCTGTTTAGCCAATTATCAAAAGTGGTCGCGTCATCTTTCGGAATAAAAGCAATCCGATTATCAGGATAAGTAACTTTATAATAGTGTTCTTCTTCCGCTAAGAGACCTAGAATATCACCGTATACTAAATCAGATACGCGAATACTTTTAGGGTCTGCTTGAGAGAGGGATTTCCCAAATTCGGTAGTATAGATAAGTTTTGGTATCTTTTTCCAATTTTCCCAAGTCACTTTATCCATTGCGGTAATGGAAGAAGCAGGAACATAAGAAATATATCCTTCAGGAGTTCTGGCCCGAAACTCACCGTCTATCTTTTGTAATAAATCCACTTCAGTTCCTAATAAAGCTTGAGTTGCCATTTCAGATGCATTTCCGGGTTTTGTACGAAAGTTGGCAACAGAGAGATTAACAATACCATGTACTTTTTTACCAACAGAAGCATCAGGTAGTGAGTTGATATTCACGGTTGCAGGTAAATTTGCAGATTGTGTTTTTATAAACTCTATAGCCTCTGGAACAGTGGATTCAATCGTGTATTGGTTGTTAGTAATATTAGCTTCTTTGAAGGCAACGATCTTCGTCCGTTGGTCAGGAGCAAATTGCTTTTTTGCATCTTGCACAATCAGGTCTAATTTTTTGTAAATTGTAGAATCTGTTTGCGCATTCGTAATGTTATTTATACAGAACAGGGTGCAGAATAGAAAGGCAATACGAATCATGATCTAGTCTTAAAGTAATTAATATTGTAAACAAACAGCATAAATATGCGAAAATTTGGATATAATATAGCATATTATTACGTTTTTTATTGATAATTAACTGATAATACCGCATGATTTAGATTTTGATTTAGTTCTTGTTCATTGTAAATTCTATTTATAATATTGTAATACTATGCATTCACGAAGAAAATTTATCAAACAGGGTATTATTGGGGCAGCGAGCCTGGGAACAGTAGCCACAGCAATTTCATGCCAATCAAGCGAAAACACTAAGAAAACAGTCAGTAAACCTATTGTAATTTCTACCTGGGATTTTGGGGTAGCTGCTAATCAGGAGGCTTGGAAGGTATTGGCGAAAAATGGAAGGGCATTAGATGCTGTTGAGCAGGGTGTAAAGGTTCCTGAATCAGATTTAAAAAACACGACTGTTGGAAAAGGTGGTTATCCTGATCGAGATGGACATGTGACTTTGGATGCCTGTATTATGGATGAATTAGGGAATTGTGGATCTGTAGCTGCTTTGGAGGATATTGAACACGCTATTTCTGTAGCCCGATTGGTAATGGAAAAGACCCCACATGTGATGTTGGTTGGGGCGGGTGCCAGGCAATTTGCTTTGGAAAATGGCTTTACAGCTGAAAACCTATTGATTCCAAGTTCAGAAGAAGCATGGAAAGAATGGCTAAAGGAGAAAGATTACAAACCAGTAATGAATATTGAGAATAAATCTTTTACTACCGAGAAATTACCCGGAAATAAATATAATCATGACACGATTGGTATGTTAGCTTTAGATGCGAATGGCAATCTCTCTGGAGCCTGTACAACAAGTGGTATGGCTTTCAAGATGCATGGTCGTGTTGGTGATAGTCCGATAATCGGGGCTGGGTTATATGTCGATAATGAGATTGGAGGCGCGACTTCTACAGGAGTGGGCGAGGAGGTAATCAGAAATGTAGGAAGCTTTTTGGTTGTGGAATTAATGCGTCAAGGATATAGTCCCGAAGACGCTTGTAAAGAGGCGGTAATGCGTATCGTAAAGAAAAAACCGGAAATCGCAAAAGATATACAAGTAGGCTTTTTAGCATTGAATAAAAATGGTGAATATGGATCTTATGCTTTGCAAGATGGGTTTACTTTTGCAGTATGTGATGAAAATAAACAAGATTTAATCGAAAAGGGTAAGTTTCATTACCAACCTACAGCAGGTTAAAGCTATTAATTAATCATCAACTATGAAATGGATTAAATTTCTTTGTTGATTAAAAGAGACCGTATCTAACTCTAATGATTTGATACGGCCTCTTGGTTATTTATAATATGTTGTTAAGAAATAATAATTATTGAATTATTCTGAAATTCTATATTGTTAGATTAATTATCCTCCGGTTCATTTCCTCCGAATAATCCTAGTTGACCATTATCATCTATTTGAATGTCATCAGGGTTGGTTATCTCAAAAGTAATATCCTCTGAAGAAGAAGTATCTTTTTCTATTTCTTTTACTTCAGGTTCAGCCTTCCGTTTTTTTATTTTATCCTCTGTTTTATTTTCAACCTTAATTTCCTCGATAGAAATTTCTGCTTCAGGTGTTTCCTCTGTTTCAACCTCAACAGTTTGAGATAGGTCCTTCTCTTCAGATAATAATTTAATTTTCTGAACAGTATGAAAGGATAGGCGATTTCCCTGAGCTTTCATTCCTTTAACATCTACAATCTCTGTCAGTGCTTGTTCTAAATGCTCATGTGTCTGAGATTTTCCTTTCAGAATATCCAATTCCACGACAGGGGAATCATTATTAGTCAGCATTATTAATTTGCTGTCTTCAGGAATAAACTTTACCCGTTTCCCGATTGGTGTATCGTCAAAATTGAAACGTTTGACGTAGTATGTTCCTGTTTTGGTGTCCTGATGTATAGCGGTATATATCTGTTCGGGGATAAATTTCTCAAGTCGAATCATCTTCTCATCGAAGTGATTGTTTAGGTCGAAATTCGAGAGTTCATAAGAGCCGTCATTCACTGCCATTAATATTTTGTCATCACCATCAAATTCTCCTAAAAACTTACCTCGAGCATCCGCATTTAATCTTTTCAAGATGTCATCATACCAGATCTTTCTACCTGCGAGGGTTGAGACTCCGGCACTTTTGAAAGTAACCTTCTTGAGCGGGTATTTGCTGACAATATTACCTTGTGAACCACGACCTTTTATAGCAATTTCCGCAAAATCTAAATCAAAGTTAAGCTTACGAAGTTTAGAATGAGGCTTCAGCTGTATATTAACAATTTCAGCCTCTCCATTAGGGTTCGCGGTAAAGTATAAGATTTTACTGCCTTTACTTCCCTTACCTATATCGTAATCTTTGTCTCGGGTTACACCTGTTACAGAGAAGCGTTTTACATAGCTTGTTCCGGTAGCTCCATCTTTGTACACCGCATTATACACTGTTCGTTCATCACCTCTCTTGAACACTGCAACATATAGAATATCTTTTCCTACGAAAACCTTATCCTGTACTTTTACGACCGAGTACTTACCATCTTCGCGGAATACAATAATATCATCAATATCAGAGCAATCACTTACCAATTCATCCTTACGCATATTGGTTCCGATAAAACCTTCAGCGCGGTTTACATAAAGTTTAGCGTTTGCTAATGCTACTTGTGTTGCTTCTACTTTGTCGAATACACGCAATTCAGTTTTACGTTCTCTTCCTTTGCTATATTTTCCACGGATATACTCATACCATTTTATCGCATACTCTGTCAAGTTTCTTAAATTCTTACGAACTTCTTTGATCTCATCTTCCAACGTTTTCATTTGTTCGTCAGCCTTTTTAACATCAAAACGTGTAATGCTACTCATTGGCTTGTCGATCAGTCTTTTATAATCCTCCGGAGTAATAGGACGATAGAATTGATCGAAGAAAGGTTCAAACAAGCGATTTAATACTTCAACTACGGTGTCAAAATCTCCAGCATTTTCATAGTCAGTATGTT
This sequence comes from Sphingobacterium mizutaii, assembly GCA_040394615.1. Taxonomy (GTDB): domain Bacteria; phylum Bacteroidota; class Bacteroidia; order Sphingobacteriales; family Sphingobacteriaceae; genus Sphingobacterium; species Sphingobacterium mizutaii_A. The sequence goes on along the minus strand of JBEBRZ010000020.1, from coordinate 22,067 downwards.
TGTACATGCCTTCCTGGATGAATATTTTCAGTAAGGAACTGAAGAATATTTTTTCCTGAAGTTCATGCAGCCTAATCTCAAGTTCCTGTTTCAGTAAACTTTTGGTTTGCTTCGTGTTTTCTATCAAGATATCATTTACACTCAGGAAATGAGGTTTGTTATTCTTAATGACACAGGTATTAGGCGAGATAGAAGTTTCACAACCTGTGAAAGCATAAAGTGCATCTATGGTGACATCCGGAGAAATTCCCGGAGCAAGATGCACCATTATTTCGACGAATTCAGCAGTGTTGTCTTCAATCTTTTTAATTTTTATTTTACCCTTTTCATTCGCTGAAACAATACTGTCTATTAAAGAGCCGGTTGTTGTTCCAAAGGGGATTTCCGTAATGGCGAGGGTCTTTTTGTCGCGTTCTTCTATTTTGGCACGGATACGGATCTTTCCTCCGCGCTGGCCTTCATTATAGCCTGTTACATCTGCCATCCCGCCTGTTGGGAAGTCCGGATAAATGGCAGGTCTTTCACCTTTCAAAACTTGTATTGAACCATCAATTAGTTCGATAAAGTTATGGGGCATAATTTTGGTAGCCAAACCCACGGCAATACCTTCTGCACCTTGTGCTAATAATAAAGGAAATTTAACAGGAAGGGTTATTGGTTCTTTATTTCGACCATCATAACTCAATTGCCAATCCGTTGTATCCGGATTGAATACGACTTCATTGGCAAATTTGGATAACCGTCCTTCGATATAACGAGGTGCGGCAGCAGAATCTCCCGTAATAGGATCTCCCCAGTTACCTTGACAGTCAATCAATAAATCCTTTTGTCCTAATTGTACCATGGCGTCACCGATGGATGCATCACCGTGCGGGTGATATTTCATGGTATTTCCGATAACGTTTGCCGCTTTGTTATATCGTCCATCATCCAATTCTTTAAGGGAGTGGAGAATACGTCGTTGAACAGGCTTGAAACCATCATTAATATGTGGTACTGCACGATCCAAAATAACATAGGAAGCGTAATCTAAAAACCAATTCTCATATAATCCCGATAAAGGGATGGTATTGCTTTGCTGGTCTTGATTTGGATTTGAGTCGTTATTCTCTTCTGTATAGTTGATTTCGTCACTCATGTACTTTTCCGTAAGTTTTTGATGGGTTTTTCGGACTTGATTTCCGCAAACCTCGTAAAAATACAAAATTCATTTTATTTGGGGGGCTTACCCTTCGGTTCTATTTTGGCTATTGTCAGAATTGTTTTACTTTTAAGTATTATTGATCAATCTATTAAATTATTTCCTATGAAAAGGTTCTTAATCCTATTATTTATTTGTACTCCGATTTCTGTTTTATTTGCTCAACAATCCACGTATGAGCTTAAACAAAACATTCCTTATACTGCCGACAATGGAGATCCTTATGTTAAGGAAAGATGTGTTCTTGATCTGTATTATCCTAAGGATAAAAAAGATTTTGTTACGGTAATATGGTTTCATGGCGGGGGACTGGAAGGCGGTGAAAAAGAGATTCCTACATATTTAAAAGAAAAGGGTATTGCCGTAGTTGGTGTGGGATACAGATTATCACCGAAAGCAAAGGTGGAAGATATTATTAAGGACGCTGCCAAAGCCGTATCATGGACTTTTAATCATATTGAAGAGTTTTCCGGTAGCAAAAAGAAAATTATTCTTTCAGGGCATTCTGCAGGAGGATATTTAGATCTTATGCTGGCTTTAAACAAGCGCTATCTCAATGATGAGGGAATTGATGCTGATGATTTATTTGCTGTGGTTCCTTTTAGTTCTCAATGCATTACTCATTATACATCAAGAGCTGAAAAAGGAATTGCTATGAACCAACCGATTATAGATGAGTTTGCTCCCCTTTATTGGGTTCGTAAGAATAATGTTCCTATTACTTTGATTACAGGGGATCGCGAGCTGGAGATGGTGGGTCGCTATGAAGAAAATGCTTATTTGGCAAGAATGTTCAAGATCGTTGGGCATCCCGCTATCAAACTTTTAGAATTAGATGGCTATGATCATGGGATGACTTATCCGGCTTTCCCGCTTTTGCTAAAAGAAATTGAACGTTGGTCAAAATAGAATAGTTATTCTTTTCTTAACCTCTTCAGATTTTAACAATTTTTTGCTAAAAAAATTAGTAATTTTGAATTATTCTTTATTCAAAATTACTATGAATTTATTCGATAACAAACGTTTTGTCGCTCATCTGGACCTAGATACATTTTTTGTAAGTGTAGAGCGTTTGAAGAATAGTAAATTCATTGGTAAACCTTTGATTGTAGGGGGAATGAGTGACCGCGCGGTTGTCTCTGCCTGTAGCTATGAGACGAGAAAATTTGGAGTACATAGTGCCATGCCAATGAAACTGGCCTTACGTTTATGTCCGCATGCGATTGTAGTACGTGGAGATATGGATAGCTATAGTTATTATTCCCGAATAGTGACGGATGTGGTGAGAGAAACGGTTCCTTTGATGGAGAAAGCCAGTGTGGATGAGTTTTATGTGGATTTAACGGGTGTGGATCGTTTCTTTGGATGTAGTCAATTTATGATGGATCTAAAGAATAAAATCCGAAAGGAGAGTGGTCTACCCATTAGTTATGCCTTAGCTTCGAATAAGTTAATAAGTAAAGTTGCTACGGACGATGCTAAACCCGATGGACGTAAAGAAATCTTACACGGACTGGAAAAGGATTATTTGGCTCCTTTAAAGATTCAACGTATGCCGGGAATAGGAGATAAGACCAGTATGTTATTGTTACAGATGGGGGTTCGGACTATTAAGATCTTAAGTGAGATCCCGGTTCCCATGATGCACAATCTCTTAGGAAAAAATGGAATTGAACTTTCCCGAAAAGCCAACGGCATTGATTCCTCACCTATTATTCCTTATTCTGAACAAAAGAGTATCGGTACAGAAGAGACCTTTCAGCAGGATACCATCAATATGCAATTCTTGAATAGCGAATTGATTCGCATGACGGAGAGACTCACTTTCCAATTACGTAAGCAAGAACGCTTAACGGGCTGTGTGACTGTCAAATTACGTTATGCCAATTTTGACACAGTAAGCAAACAGATGGTTATTTCTTATACAGCTTCAGATACGGTATTGTTGAAGAAAGTAAAGGAACTCTTTGCCAAGCTTTATGATAAGCGTATGTTGGTCCGCCTGATAGGGGTTCGTTTCAGTCATCTGGTTCAAGGGTCTCAGCAAATTAATCTATTTGAAGATACGGAAGAGGCGGTAAGATTGTACCAAGCCATGGATGCTATGCGTGCTAGATATGGTGATGAGGCCATTAAACGAGCCATCTCCCTGAAAAATGTAGAAAAAAAAGATCGGACTCCGCACTTTTAGAATTCTTTGGAATGAATGAGCTTTAAAGGAGATTTTCTATAAGTCAATGCTTTAAATACTTTTAAGTATTCTTTAGACATCAATTCCCAACTATAATTTTCCAAGCTATAAGATTGATAAACCTTTGCAAATTTTCGATAATCATCAGAAAGATCCATCGTTTCTTTTAGTTGTCGGATCCAAATTGCCGAATCACCCGAAGGGAGAAGAATCCCGTTTTTTTTATGTTGTATAGCATCAGTAATACCTTCAATGGAAGCAGCAATTACTAGAGTTCCAGAAAGTGAGGCTTCCAGACAGACCAAACCAAAACCTTCCATATCACCATGAACCTGTATATTCGGCATCAGGAATGCCGTAGCATTAGAGAGGAGAGTTTGTAAATGAGAAAAAGGAACCTTACCCAAATGTTGAACGCGGTTGTTGATATCGGGTATAGTGAGTAATCTTCGAATCTCTTTCTCATCTGAAGGATAACCAAGGAAAAGGGTAATTAAGTGATAAGCCTTTTTAGGAAGTAAATGGAGCAATTTTTCAAGAAAACGAGTTTTGCGCTGGAAAGGACCCACCATAAGCAATTGAAAATCCTCGGGCATTTGGGGTACTACCTCTTTCAATAACCATGAAAATCCTTTTCTCTTCACCGGTCTTCCTAAAGTGATCATGTATTTCTTGTAAGGATTCAGGTTTGGATAATAAGGCAGTAACTCCTTGAAGGAGGGGTATGTTATTTTGGAAATATGGGGATCGACTCCATTTCTGATAACAGTTACTTTATTCCTGTCAATTCCGCGTTCTATAGCTGCCGCCGCCGTAGCAGAACTTACGGCAATAATATGATCATATTCATTAAATCTACATAAGATGTTTTTCTGAAAGTAAGGCAATGGAAATACAACATCTAAACCATGCAAAGTCACTACTCGTTTCAAATGTTTGTACCCTGAATGGAAAAGAGCAAGGGAGGCAATTAAACCATCATTAAAATGAATGATTTGGATTCCGGGATATTGCTTTAGTATTTTTAAAATATTACGGTTCAGATTCCAAAAAAATATCAAGAGGTTTTCTTCTCCTTTTCGGTAAACCAGTTTATGAACCCGCGCTTCCTTTGCAACTCCATTGATGAGCTCAAAGTTCTGTTTCTCCATCCCACCGGTTGCAGGTGGATATTTATGACTAACAAATAATATTTCCATTATGAAAAGTAGAGGTTTGTTTGAAATCCTTTTTGATAAACAGATAAAGGAGAAATCCGATGGCTATCCAAAAAAGCTGTCGAACCCGACGTAAGATCGATGCGGAAATCCAGATACTTCCCACACTGATTCCAATAATTTGCAGCATCATTTTATTACCTATTTCTTCGACTCCCAATTGACCGGGAACAAAAGCTCCAGCACTTTTAAACACAATTACCCCCATATCTAATAATAAACCATGCATGGGTACAACATCGTATCCCAAAAAAAGCAAAATCAGATAAAACTCTAAACTTCCGATAACCCAATGAATAGCAGCTAGTAAATAGGAGTGCCAGAATAGTCTCGGGTTGAAGCGATAAGACGTACGGATATTAAAAAATAATTGTTGAGTTTTATACTTGAGTTTTCCGAAGAGGCTTTTCGGATTATTTTCAGAATCATTTTTTTGCTTGGGATCGCCGAATATTAACCAGTATAAAAAGGCTAAATTTAAAAAGATTAACAACCCGATGAAGATGTAAAAACTTATACCTAATCTCTTTATTACAAATTGTGCGGGCTCTGTACCGGATAACCAGAGGCAGGCAGTTAAAAAAAGTAAGATCTGGGAAAGTACTACTGTGATTCTTGAAGTAGCTACTGAATTTAACGCCTCTTCTGCGGGTATCCCATAGGGTTTAAGCATTTCGGCTTTTAGTAGGTCACCCCCAACGATACTGGTAGGATTGTATTGCCCCACTGTTTCACCTACCTGTCGAATAGCAAATAATTTTAGAAGCGATATTTTTCCTCGATTTTCTCCCAAACAGATATGCCAGGACCAAGTAGCAAAGAAATAGGCCAAAAAGGTAATTCCTATTAAATAAATAAACTTGGAACCAATCGTCTGTAATTCTTTTTTGCTGGCACTAAAATCTGTATTTAGAATAAAGATGCCGATAAAGATCAGAATGATGAGGATCAAGATCAGCTTGATTCTTTTTTTACTAATCTTTAAGTGCCAACCCATGCCAGCGTGTTTATAGGTTCAGAAGCAAGTTCTTGTAAGTCCTGAAAATATCTTTCAGCTAGTTTTTCCCAATCTAGTTTTTTAACATAGGCTAATCCTGCTTCTTTAATTTCAAGTTTGAGTTTTTCGTTGCTTAGAATTTTATGGATAAAGTAAATATACTCAAGGGCATTATTGGGGACACATTTAAAGCCCGAATGGCCATGTTCTACCAAGCTTGAGCTTCCTCCTCCATTGGCAATAACGCATGGTAGACCTGAAGCCATGGCTTCTATGACCACGTTACCATAAGTTTCGGAAGTTGATGTGAACAAGAACACATCAGCGGAAGCATATAGTTTAGAAAGTTCATCATGATCCAGTTTTCCAAGAAAAAATGCGTCGGGCATTAGCTCCTGAGCCTCCTCTTTGGCAGAACCATCGCCCGCAATAATTAAGTTATAAACTAAATCAGATTTTTTGAGTTGATGATAAATATCGATTAATGTTTGAATGTTTTTTTCCCATACCAAACGGCTTGCAAAGAGAATATTAGGTTTATCATTATTCGTAATCTTGCGAATATACTCGGGATTAGCTTTTTGAGGGTTGAATAACTCTAAGTCAATACCTCGTTGCCATAATGTCAATCGATCTGATTGAATACCTATCTCCTTAAGTTCCTCCATAATATTATTGGCAGGGACATAAACTTTTTGACAATTGTTATAAAAACGAATCATCGCCTTTCGCATCCAATATTGTACAGGTTTTATGAGAGAAGAAAGGTTGCGTAGGTAATAAGCAATGTAGGAAACAAAATGTGTATGATAGATACTCAGGATAGGGATATTGTTTCTTTTAGCATAATTCATAGCAAAAAATCCTAAAAGGGAAGGGGTTGCGATATGTATGATATCCGGAGCAAAATGGTCTAAAGTTTCTTCCAGTTTCCATTTAGATAATTGAGGGACTGCAAATGAATAGTCGTCATTGATAGGGATACGGAAGGTCGGAACCTGATAAGATTGATGATTTTCAAATTCCATAGAACCCTTTCCATATATAAAGAGATAAGAGAAAGCAATGGGATCAATACGGTTTATGATTTGGAACATCGTCCTGGAGGCTCCATCAAAATCTTCAATTAGGATCTCCGAAAAAAAAGCAACTTTCTTCATGTAGAAAACAAATCGTATGTAGGATAAAAGTATCATCTTAATGTTTCTTTATTGATAACTTATCATTAAGTAATGATGATCGAAATGTTTAGATTTTGTAAAGTCTTAATAAATAAAGTATATCAATTCAACAAATCTTTAATCTTACTTTAAACCTGGGTTTAATTTTAGGTTATACTTTTGTAATAGGATTAATGAATTGTTAATTATGCAAATCAACCTTACTTATCCTCAAAAAAGTAGAGCTTGGCATCTCAGGTTAATAGGTCTACTGACGATTGTTTTTTCACTAATATTTATTTTTAGCTATAAACAGAGTCGTGGTTCAAAGTCAAACAACATACTTAATTATCCGGTATTGGAACGACTTGAGTCGGGCAAAATTTCTGTGCTGACTTATAATATAGCCGGTTTGCCAGAACTAATCTCTAGTGCAGAAACACCCCGCTCTTCCAGTATTCGCACCATCGGGCAGCGAATAAATCCCTTTGATATTGTTAATGTGCAGGAGGACTTTAATTATAATACTGAACTCTATTCTTCAAATTCTCATCGTTATAGAACTCACACTAAGGGAGGCGTTCCATTCGGAGATGGGTTGAGTACCCTTTCTAAATTTCCTATCATGCACTCTTCTCGTGTTGCCTGGAAAGATTGTAGTGGTTCAGATTGCCTGACACCCAAAGGTTTTAGTTATACCAGAATCCAAATTGCAAAAGATGTTTTCCTGGATGTATATAATGTTCACGCTACTGCTCAGGATAATAAAGATGCGGTTCGGGCAAGGAAAAATAATTTGGATCAATTAGCAATGTTTATTCTGGAGAAATCTAAAGGAGAAGCCCTACTTGTCATGGGTGATTTTAATGCTCATTATGCATTTATTGAAGATAATGTGCGTGATTTTCAAGAGAAAACCAATCTTACCGACAGTTGGATAGTATTACGCAATCAGGGTAAATTACCAGATCATAAACATGATTTTAGTGCGCAACATGCATTAAAAGTAACTAATGATTGTGAGAGCATTGATAAGATTTATTTTAGAAATAGTAATCAATTGATTTTTAATCCTCAAGATTACCAGGTTCAACATGAACTTTTTTCTACCGATAAAGGGCAGCCATTATCTGACCATTGTGCGATCTCATTAAATTTGGAATGGGAATTGACTAATTCTATCCAAAAATGAGATGAATATTAAAACTTAAAGAAAAATTAACATCAAAAATATAGTATAAATAATTTAAAGACGATATTTTTATTTCATATAAGTTAATAGATGACCATAATTTTAATACTAGCGGGTTTAATAGTTGTTTTACTATTTGTATTCAAAAATTTAAAGAGAAAACTAATCTCTGTTGCAATTCCCCATGACACCTCTCCTGAGCATTTTATTCAAGGAAATATTTCTTTACTAACGTATAATATTGCAGGGCTTCCGCAAGGAATCTCTGCTGCCCAATTACCTAGGAAAGCAAGTATTGCTGAAATTGGAGAAAAAATTGAACCTTTTGATATTGTTAATGTACAAGAGGATTTTAACTATAATACTTCTTTTTACTCCAAAAATCTCCACCCTTATCGAACGCATCCTAAAGGCAAGATTCCACTTGGAGATGGCCTGAATACCTTATCTAAATTTCCCATAATCGAATACCGACGAATTCCCTGGAGACATTGTAGTGGACCTGATTGCTGGACCGTCAAGGGCTTTAGTTTTGCTCAGATCCAATTGGCTAATCAAGTAACGATTGATGTCTATAATGTACATGCTAATTCCAGTGATGTGGCTCGCGCTGCTCGTGCCAGAAGAGAAAATTTTAGACAACTGGCAGCTTATATAAACGAACATTCCGCAGATAGACCACTGATTGTAATGGGAGACTTTAATGCACATTATGCTTTCAAAAGAGATAATTTGCATGAATTTATTCTAACTACAGGATTATCGGATGGCTGGGTACAATTCCTTCGTAAAGGTGTTTTTCCTGAGATTATCCCTAAGTTCATCGCTCCACACATGTTAAGCTTAAATAATGATATTGAAAGCCTGGATAAGATATTCTACCGTAACAGTAAGAATTTAAAATTCATTCCTAAAGATTATCAAGTCGAAATAGAACGATTCTGCAATGCCGAAGGAGAGGCTTTGTCTGACCACCTAGCAGTTTCTATGCAGTTAGAATGGATGTGGGAAGACCCTTCTTAATTTATTTTACTAAAAATATTAGCAAAAAACTTAAAAAAAACCTAATCTTGCAATATGTTTTTGAATTGCAAGACTTGGTTTAGTTTTCACTATGGAACCTTTCCAACGCTAGATTTGGTGGAGCGTGCGCAGTTATTGGGCGTGAAGGCTATGGCCTTAACCAACATTAATAGTACTGCTGACTGTTGGGATTTTGTCTTAAAATGCCAACAATCGAATATTAAACCAATTGTAGGCGTCGAAATTCGTAATGAAAATGATTTGTGTTATATTCTTTTGGCAAAGAATAATACCGGTCTCCGTGAAATTCATAGCTTCCTTTCTTTTTATAAACAACGGAAATTAAATTTTCCGAAGACAATACCTTTCCTTTCTCAAGATATTTGGGTGATTTATTCCTTTGATAATCATCCGGAAATTGAAACATTGGGTGCCCATGAACTTATTGGACTCCGTATAGAAGATCTCAATAAGTTGAGTTGGCAAGATGCTCTTCATGCAGACTGCTGGGTAGTTTTACACCCTGTAACCTATCAAGACAAAAAAAACTATAATTTACATAGAATTCTGAGGGCAATCGCCAAGAATACGCTGCTTTCCAAATTGAGCAAAGAAGACTATGCCACAGCCAATGAGACATTTGTAGATGAGGAGACCTTGGTAACTTTTTTTGCCAGATTTCCATCTGTAATCAGTAAGACGATCCAAGTTATAAAGAGTTGTTCTATTGAGATGGAATTCCAGGTGGATAAAAACAAAAAGCATTTTACGGCATCCCTGGAAGACGATCATGAATTGTTAAGGAAATTGGCCATTGAGGGATGTAAAATTCGGTATGGTGTCAAGAACAAAGCAGCGATGGAACGTGTCGAAAAAGAACTTTCTATTATTAATAATCAAGGGTTCAGTTCTTATTTTTTGATTATCTGGGATATGCTTCGGTATGCCAATGAGCAAGGGTTTTATCATGTCGGTCGGGGTAGTGGCGCAAATTCTGTTATTGCCTATTGTTTACGGATTACCGATGTTGATCCCATTAAATTGGATCTTTATTTCGAACGATTCTTAAACCCGAATCGCACCTCGCCCCCCGATTTTGATATTGATTTCAGCTGGAAGGATCGAGATTCAATTTTCGAATATCTTTTTATGCGGTATGGTCGTCAACATGTATCCTTACTGGGAATGTATACTACTTTCCAACGCAGAGCAATTATCAGAGAGCTCGGCAAAGTCTTTGGATTACCAAAAGAGGAAATTGATGAATTAGTTCACAGAAAGGAGTGGAGTACGGAGGATAAAATCCAAGGCTGGATTCAAAAATATGGAGACCTGTTAGTTAATTTTCCGAGTAATATGAGTGTTCATGCTGCGGGAGTACTGATCAGTGAAAAGCCATTGCATGAATATGGCGTTTTAGAGATGCCACCTAAAGGGTTTTTAACCCTTCACTTGGATATGTTTGAAGCAGATCGAATAGGCCTAAACAAACTTGATATCCTTAGCCAACGTGGATTGGGACACATTAAAGATGCGTTAGAACTGATTCTGAAAAATAAGGGAAAGCATGTGGATATACACCAGGTGGATCGTTTCTTTGAAGATCCTAAGTTGGCAGATATGATACGAACTGCCAATACCATTGGGTGTTTTTATATTGAAAGTCCGGCAATGCGGCAGTTATTAGGAAAATTGCAATGCTCTGATTACCTCACCTTGGTCGCTGCTAGTTCTATTATTCGTCCCGGTGTAGCACAATCGGGAATGATGAAACAATATATTGAACGATATCATGACCGCGACAAAATCGAGTACCTACATCCTAAAATGAGAGAACTTTTAGCAGAAACCTTTGGTGTAATGGTTTATCAGGAAGATGTTATTAAGGTGGCTCATTTTTTTGGGGGAATCTCATTAGAAGAAGCAGACATCTTACGGAGGGCCATGAGTGGAAAGTACCGATCGGAGAACAAGTTTGAATTAATGCGCGAAAAGTTCTTTGCTAATTGCAAGGCCCAAGGTTATGAAGATAAGATTACGACAGAAGTATGGCGACAGATGGAAAGTTTTGGCGGTTATTCTTTTGCCAAAGGACACTCTGCATCCTTTGCCGTAGAAAGCTATCAAAGTCTTTATCTCAAAACTTATTATCCTCGTGAATTCTATGTTGCTGTAATCAATAATTTTGGTGGATTCTACCATACAGAGTTTTATTTTCATGAACTAAGAAGGAATGGCGGAATAATAGAATTGCCCTGTATGAATAACAGTGATTTCCTAACGAATATTCAGGATGATAAGGTATATGTTGGCTTAATTCACCTACAGGGTTTAGAACAAGAATTCGGAAATCGGATTGTAGAGGAAAGACAAAGAAAGGGTGTCTACAAAAATCTGAATGATATATTGCAACGCCTGCATCCCGGACCTGAGCAATTGAATATACTGATTCGTATCGGAGCCTTAAGATTTACAGGAATGGATAAGAAAACGTTATTGTGGGAGGCTAATTTTAGAAATAAACGAACAGACAAAAGCGATTCTGTAACCTTATTTGAAACAGATGAAGTCAAATTCTCCTTACCCGCTTTTGAAAAAGACAGGATGGAAGACCTGCGGGATGAGCTGGATTTATTAGGCTTTGTAGTTGGAGATTACTTTGAACTCCTCAATAATCAACACTTAGCTGGAAGTGTCTTAGTGAAGCAATTTCCAAAATATTTAGGACGTCAAATTAAAATTATTGGTAGGATGGTCGCTTTAAAAGAAACACGTACAATCAAAAAGGAACGCATGTGCTTTGGAACCTTTCTGGATGCAGAAGGGAATTGGTTAGATACTGTTCATTTCCCCCCGGTTTTAAAACAATATCCTTTTCAAGGAAAAGGATTTTACGAATTGCATGGTAGAGTGATCGAAGAATTTAATGTATATAGTGTGGAGATCACAGCAATGCGAAAATTAGGATTTAAAATATCAACAGAATAAAAAAAAGAGCTTTAAAGCTCTTTTTTTTATTCTGTTTTATCATCCTTTTTGTCTTCATCTTGCGGTATATCTTCGTAAGGAAGTTCTTCAGACTCGTTGATTTCTTTATAAGTAACATCAGTCTTCGGCTCTCCCCCGGATTTATCATCTACATGAACATTGACGTCCATTTTAATCTTTTTCTTGTTTTTAGGTAATCTTACAATTCCCCACTTCATTAGCAGTTCCTGTGTAGAATTCCGTTTTAAGTGCTCTTTTTCAGGTTCACCTATCAGGAAGCCTATTGCTTCCATATTAGGATTCGCGTCGAAAATAACTTTAAGTGTAGCAATAAAAGGTAAGGCAATGATTAATCCCGCAAGTCCGAACAACATACCACCTAGAAGGATACCAATAATAGCCATCAACGGATTGATACTTACTTTACTACCTACAATATTAGGAGTGATGATATTACCTTCTAAGAACTGAACAACCTGGAACCAGGCAACTACTCCCACCGCATACCAGGCACTATCTTTTACTGCTAAAGCGAATAGGGCAGGGAGGATAGAGCCGATGGCAATTCCAATATAGGGTAACAACATTAATAGTGATGCCAAAGAACCGAAGAACCAGGCATAATCAATTCCCAATGCCATTAAACCAACGGTATTTAAAACCGCTACAATACCCATTACCGTAATAAGCCCAACGAGATAACTTTGTACAACATCATAAATCTTATTCAACACTTCGTTTACTTTATGTTGAGGGGAAGACTTAAAGGCCTTGAAAAAGAATTCACGGAAGAAATCACGGTAATACAATAGGAAAAAGCTTAGTAAAGGAACCAAAATTGCACTTGCAAGTATATTACCAATCGAGCCAAAAGTACTGGATAACATTCCGCCGGCATTTTCCATTGATTTTTCTCCCTGCTCCCGAAGTTTTGCCATAATCTCGGTACGCTCAATCCCAAAGGTAGTCTCCAACCATTTTTGACCACCCTCTAAAACCGACATCACCTTATCTGTAATAGCAGAAGCATCTTTACCAATTAAAATACTCTCATATACAATAAACCAGCTCAATCCGGAAATCACAGCGATTGCTACAATAACAGCCAAGATAGCTGAAAAAGCTTTGCCCAGACGAAGTCTTTCGAATAATCGAGCAAGGGGATAAAGGGAAATTGAAATTAAGATTGAAAATATAAGTGGCAATAACACACTCTGAGTAGCATACATGAGTGCGAGAATAAGAGCCAAAGCCAATAAGCTAGAAGCTAACTCAAAGGAATAAGGTCTTTTGGTTTGTTTATTTTCCATATGATTCCTATAACACGATGTGACTCTTTTTGTTTTTATAATTCCAGTAAATTACATAAATAAATGCTAAGAACACCACTAGGGCATTTCCATAGAAAATATAAGGAATTCTTAGTATTTGATCATGATAAATATAGCCTGCAAATAATGCGCCGCCCCCAATCCCGGCTTCTAATGCAATATACATCGTCGCAACGGCTTTTCCTCTGTATTGAGGTAATGACAAATCAATAGTCCAAGCATTAACCGCGGGCGAGAAAATACCGGTACCAATACCATATAGGCATGCGCCAATGATTAATTGCGTGATGTTATCTCCAAAACCTATATAGAGTGTAGCAAGAGCAATGATGATCAAACCCACCTTCATTACAGAAACCCTACCGTATTGATCCGCGACTTTACCGGATACAAATCGTATTCCGATAGAAGCTAGCGTATAAGCCGCAAAAAACAATCCTTTATTGGCAATTCCTATATGCTCACTCCAATCGGGAATTAAGGTCAAAATTACCCCATAAGCCGTATAGGAAAGCAAAGTAACAATAGCAGCAGGTATTGCTCTTACCTCAATTACATCCCTACGCGATATCTTGAGCATGTTCAAGGAAAACTTATTTTTATTTTTTAGCGTTTCTTTCATATTCATCACAATAATGATGGATAAGAAGGCAAAAGCTGAAGAACTATAGAACATGGTGTTGAGGTCAAATGCCTGCGCAATATAACTCCCGATTGCAGGACCTATCGCACCACCTATACTGAAACAAAGGCCATGCATTCCTAAGGCCTCGCCCCAACGATTTGAAGGAATAATATCAGCTACATAGGCGGAAGTTGCTGTAGGCTTAAATCCTGTTGAAAAACCATGGACAAGACGCAAGAGGAAAAAACCAGCTACACTACTTAATATCGGATAAAGGAAACCACATAGCACACAAACAGTTGAACCAATAGCCATGACAGGAACTCTTCCCCATTTATCTGTCAGTCGGCCACTAAAAGGCCTTGAAATCCCAGCAGTTAGGGTGAATAAAGCAATAATTAACCCCTTATGTGCTGCACCCCCCAATGAAGATAAGTAATTGGGTAGCTCAGGGATTATCATGTTAAAACTTGCCGAAAATAAGAGGGAGCTTAAGCATAATAAACCAAACTGTAAAGTATATAAAGGACGTTCATCCTTTTCGATATTATCCATTCTTCTTTCGCAAATTCTGTCTCGTCAATTCTGTGCAAAATATTGTTGTCGCAATTGCCACATTTAAAGATTCTGCATTTCCTATTCTAGGAATGGTGACCGCTTTATCTACCTTAGGTATCAGGCTTGATCGAATTCCATTTCCTTCATTCCCCATCATAATCAGACCCTCTTGTCCAAAATCCGTTTCATAGATAGAATCCCCTTCCAGTAAAGCGCCAAAAACAGGAAGATTATTCTTTTCGATGAAATCATCGAGGTCCACATAATGTAACCTAACTCTAGAAAGGGAGCCCATGGTAGCTTGTACGACTTTTGGATTATAAGCATCCACAGTTCCTATAGAACAAATAATATCTGTGATTCCGAACCATTCAGCAGTTCTTATAATCGTTCCTAAATTACCGGGATCCTGGACATCATCAAGAATTAAACTGTGTTTATTACTTAAATCATTGATGGAAAGTTGACTGTTTTCTGGGATTTCAACCAAGGCTAGTGTGCCTTGAGGATTCTTTAAACCACTCAATTTATCAAACTCTGTTGCGGTAAGTTCTTCAAGTTTTATATTCTGCGGTATTTTGCCCAATTTTGCAGCTGCTTCTGCCGTCGCAAAAATTTTACTTATTTTGTAGGTTGATTGGATAAATTCCACAACAGATTTGATGCCTTCTACAACAAATAATTGGTGCTGATTGCGGAACTTTTTATGCTGTAATGACGTTATAAAACTGATTTGAGCTTTTGACAACATGGGATGATTGAAAAAAAAAGAAGTTTTTTATTTTTTGCAAGTATAACGTTTTTGTCGCTAATTATTGTGTCTTGTCGTTCTGCGAAATATCTGGAGGACAATCAATATTTAGTAACAGATGTTGATTTAAATGGTGTAAATCCAGAATTAAAGGAATCTGCTGGGATGTATGTGGCAAATGATATTCGCCCTAATTCTCCGTTATATTTAACGATTTATAATCTTTTCAATACCCGTGACGGTCGATATAAAACTGAAAAAATAAAAAATGTCGGGGAGGCTCCTCGAATATTAGATTCTGCAGTAGTGGAACTATCAGCCAATCAAATCCAACGATTTTTACAGACTAAAGGATATTTCAATGCCACGGTTCAACCGCAGGTGGAAATTAAAAATAAGAAAGCAAAAATTGATTTTAATGCGAATCTGGGGGAACCATATATTTTACGAAATATAAATCGAGATGTTGCTGACCCTAAAGTAGATTCCATTTATCAGGAAAAAGTAGTCTCTACTAGCCCGTTGAAACCCGGAAAGCAATATGATGCTTCCGACTTATTTTTAGAAAGAGAGAAACTCTATACTAATTTGAGGCAGGCAGGGTATTATGACTATTTGCGGCAGTATATGCGTACCGGAATTGATACTATTGATCTGCGTAATCAGGCGGATTTATTCATACAGGTATCTAACAGAGAGGATTCAACAAAACATAAAATTTATTATATAGATAGTGTTTTCTTCAGAATAGAACCAGCCATTCCTGAATTAAAAAAACAAAGTGCCGGGAGTTTTGATTCTCAAACGAAAATCTACTATACGGATGAAACCGGGAAATTTAAGCTAAGACCATTGTCTCGGTATGCATTTTTAAGAACCGGCCAGCGATTTAATAGTCAAAATGAAGAATTGGCTTATGATAGGTTATATGAAATGAATGGGTTCCGATCGGTAAAGATTAACTATCAAAAGAAGGATTCCAATAAATTAGATGTTTATTATAATCTAGTGCCTCGCTCTGCCATGAGTAATCAGATTGAAGGAGAATTTACCTTTAGTTCCGGTATGAGTGGTTTTAACGTAGGAAATACATTCTCACACCGCAATGTCTTCGGTGGATCTGAGACAATTGAAGTCAAGATGCGTTACGGGGTGTTATTTGATTCCCGTCTGCCGGGTAGCCTTTCAGATAAAATATTCAATAATGACTTTCAAATAGGGGTTAATTTATCATTCCCAAGGTTACTGACTCCTTTTAGAGTTAGAAGTGTCGGGCGATATGGTCTCCCTCGGACAACTATCTCTTCCAGTTTACAATTATTTTTTCAGGATCAAACTTATGCGAACCGATATTGGATCAATAGCCTAAACTATATCTGGTATGAAGCTACTAATAAAATGCATAGTTTGACACCTATCGTTATTGAGTATAGACATGGTCAATTGAATGAAGAATTTAAACAAAGTCTGGAAGATCAAGGCTATGGATTATATGTTCGGAGCAATGATCGGAAATACTTTGGTTTAGGTTCTCAATATGCGTTTACCTACAATGCCCCCAAACTAACCAGTAAAGAGAATTTTAATTATTTCCGTGGCGCATTGGATATAAGTGGAAATTTATTGGGGCTATTGGGGAATGTGATGAAGTTTGATGAAAATATTGATGGGGAAAAATTGATTTTCGGGGTTCCCTTTTTACAGTATGTCAAAGGTGAGATTGATTACCGTTGGTATAAACACTTAGGTGGCAACCGGCAGTTTGTCTTTCGTATCAACACAGGTGTTGCGGTTCCATACGGAAATAACTCCTCATTGAATATGATTTTTGAAAAGAGTTTTTTTACCGGAGGCATGAATGGAGTCCGTGCATGGCAAGCCCGTACCTTGGGCCCGGGTGGATATAATAGGTCTTCTATGAATCCCGAATTCCGTGTGAATTTGAGAAATTTAGATCAATTAGGGGAGATTAAATTAGAGTCTAATGCTGAGTTTAGATTTCGTATGCTAGATAATTTCTTTGGAGCAAAGTTGAATGGGGCAACCTTTTTGGATGCGGGGAATGTCTGGAGAATCCGTGAAGATGTCATTAATCCTAATGGTGAATTCAGAGGAGATAAGTTTTTGTCCCAAATTGCACTGGGCACAGGATTTGGTTTACGGATGGATCTGGATTACTTTATTATCAGATTGGATGCAGGACTTAAGTTGAAGGACCCTCAGTTTAGCGGATCCAACCAATGGGTCATCAAGGAACTATTTAACGCCAAAGAATTTAAAAACGCATATTATCAGACTAACTGGCCCGATCGCTATAGCTTTATACAATACAATTTTGGAGTAGGAATGCCTTTTTAAAATCTTAAATCAGATCTTTTAATCCCATTATTGTACTTTCAATTAATTGTCTTACATCAAGTCCTTTGCTGTGGTTCAAATAGAAGTAAATTATCGCCAAAACTAATAAGGTTATCAAGAAACGTTTAAATTTATAAGCTATATAAAGGATGAGTAGGGGGATAATAATTAATAAGAACCCGCTGATTTTATAAGGTGTAATCCCTTTATCTGTAAGTCTAAGAAAAAAAAGCTTCCCAATATCCTTCCCATCGAATTTATACTTAAAAAACACAAAGGTTGATGACTCAATAGGGTTACTTGTAACAGCAACTCCATCCGAAAAATTTAAATCTTGCTGAAAGCCATTAATTGTGAAACTATAATTTCCATTAATCGTATTATCTGTTTTTTCAGCAGTATCAATCGCAATAATTGCCAATTTACCATTTTGAGATAGATTTTCCTTCACCGTAAAATCTTTGATAGCCATATGCTGAGCCCAAGATGTTTGGGGCAAGAAGTAGAAAATACTAAGGGTTAAGTAAAGGATCCATCTGTTTTTCATGATGCAATGATACAAAATTGGAAGGATTCTAAAAATGGAATTGCTACAAATTCAAGTTTATTAATTGCACGGGTCTTCTTATCTTTGGGGACATTTCAAATAAAAAAGCATAATTATATGTTGCAGTTAAATTACATCCGTGAAAATCGGGACCATGTAGTTGAAAGACTTGGAATCAAGAATTTCAATGAAGTAGAATTGGTCGATCAGATCATTGCTTTAGATGAACAACGTCGCAAGATCCAAAATCAATCAGACTCTATTGCAGCTGAGGCAAATTCGTCGGCCAAGCAAATCGGAGATTTGATGCGTCAGGGTAAGAAAGAGGAAGCTGAAGTAATTAAATCGAGATCCGCATCATATAAGGAGCAAATCAAAGAGCTTACAGATACCTTAGCAGAAGTTGAAAAAGAACTGAATGCTAAATTAGTACAGTTACCAAATCTTCCAAGCCCTTTAGTTCCAAAAGGAGTAAGTCCTGAAGATAATGAAGTCGTGCTAGAGCATGGCGAAGTTCCGAAATTAGGAGAAGACGCGCTTCCGCATTGGGAATTGGCTGCTAAATACGGTATTATTGATTTTGAATTAGGTACAAAAATTACCGGTGCCGGCTTTCCTGTTTATAAAGGTAAAGGAGCTCGTTTACAACGTGGATTAATCAATTTCTTCCTAGATCAGGCTGCAAAGGTTGGTTATGGAGAAGTTCAGGTCCCAATTGTAGTCAATGAGGACTCTGCATATGCTACAGGACAGCTTCCTGATAAGGAAGGTCAGATGTATCATGTTACAAATGATGATTTATATTTAATCCCTACTGCCGAAGTTCCGATTACCAATATTTATCGTGATACGATCGTTAAGAGCGAAGATTTTCCTATCCAACATTGCGGCTATACGCCTTGCTTCCGAAGAGAAGCAGGTTCATATGGTGCACATGTCCGTGGTTTAAACAGGCTGCATCAATTTGATAAGGTCGAGTTAGTGCAAATCGTTCATCCGGAAAAGTCATACGAAACACTTGAAGAGATGAGCAATTATGTTCAGTCTTTATTACAAAAACTGGGATTGCCTTATCGTGTATTACGCTTGTGTGGCGGAGATATGAGCTTCACTGCTGCTATGACCTATGATATGGAAACTTATTCTGCCGCACAGCAACGCTGGTTGGAAGTATCATCTGTTTCCAATTTTGAAACTTATCAAGCAAATCGCCTAAAAGTTCGCTTCAAGGGCGAAGATGGTAAAACGCAGTTGGCACATACCCTAAACGGTTCTGCATTAGCCCTACCAAGGATTGTAGCAACTTTATTAGAAAACAACCAAACCGAAAAAGGAATTAAAATTCCAGAGGTGTTAGTGCCTTATGTCGGTTTTGAATACATCGATTAAATTCAGTAAATAAAAAACTAAGAACCCGAAGTATTAAAAACACTTCGGGTTCTTGGTTTTTATAAGAGATCAAAATACTAAAGTAAGCCCTATTTTAGTTTTTATTCTAACCATAAAAACCCACTATACATAAAATCTTATTCTTCGTGACTCACCAGATTCTTGTTAGAATTTCATCTTTAACTTACTCGTATCTCACCCATATCTCACCCGTTACTCACCCAATGAAAATAGGGTTTTTATTGGGTGAGTAATGAGTTATTAAAGTATTAGGTTTGCGCGAAAACTGAAGTAGAGAGTTGATTTATTGGATAGAATTCTTACTAATTTCTTGGAGTTTGATTTACTTTCTGGGTTCCATTCTTACCAAGTATTGATCATTGTCATCCTCAAATAAGATTTGTACTACCCAGCCTTCCTCATGGGCAATCTTGATGAGGGTTTGTTGGTCTATATATAGCCAGTGGAAAGGTTTTCCTAGATGTCCTTTGTACTCGTATTGGAAGTTTATTTCACCGAAGTAATGGTCAGGTCTGGGAATTCTGTATTCTTCATAGAGGTAAGAAATATCGGAGCTATCAAAGATCAATTGACCTTTTTCACTCATTAGGGTTTTGGAGTGTTTAAGTAATTTTTTGAAGCCGGCTATCGTTTCAGCAATCCCGATGCCGTTCATAAGAAACAGAAGGGTATCGTATTTTTTGTTGGTTAATTCAAAGAAGTCTCCATGAATAACATTTTTAACCTTGCGTTTATGCATGACATCACAAGCGGTTTCAGAAATTTCAAGCGCATCTACTTCAAAACCTTTTTCCTGAAGATATAGTGCATGAACACCGGCGCCGGCGCCGACATCTAACACCTTACCATCGCAGAGCGATAAAGCTATATACTCTAATTCAGGTATATCTTCCTCGTCGCGGAAAAACACATCAACAGGCATCTCTTCAATATCTCCGTAGCTGCTATGCAATAATAATGGTTCGGAAAGTTTTCCGAGCTGATGGTAATCGTAGAGAGCTTCTCCGTATACATCTCTAATCATTGAACGGAATATTTAAGAAACGTTTTGCCATTTTTATTTCCTCCGGGTTTCCGGTATGTTTATTGGGTTCATCTGAAAGTTTGATAACCGGCGTCCATTCACCTTCATCCGGATAAGCTTCGGTCATTTTAATCACAATGTTCATTCGGTCCAACCCTACATCGTTTGTGAAATCTGTACCAATTCCAAAAGAGTGACCAATTTTATTTTGACAGAATTTTACAATTTTCTCTACTTTTTGATAGTCCAAGCCATCAGAAAAAATAATGGTCTTATTTAACGGATTAATACCTTTGCTTTCATAATGATCTATGGTCTTTTGGGCAAATTCTATTGCATCCCCGCTATCATGTCTAACCCCATCAAATAACTTACTTAATTTCTTGTCAAATTGTTTAAAAAAGACTTCTGTTGTATAAGTATCTGAAAGCGCAATCCCCAAGTCTCCGCGATAAACATCTGACCAATTTTCTAACCCGAGAAGATTAGCCATTTTATATCCAAATTTAGCGGCATGAAACATAAACCATTCGTGTGCATGTGTGCCGATTGGTTTTGTTTGATATTTCATTGCAAAATGAACATTGCTTGTGCCAATAAATGTGTTTGAAGGATGTTCTTTTAAGGCCTTGATGACTAAGCTGTGAACACCATTAGAATGACGTCTTCGCGTTCCGAAGTCAGCAATTGTAATGTTTAATTTATCGTATTTGTCCATTTTATCATTTACGATTTTCATTACTTCTGTGTCATCTACGCGTTTTTGATCCGTGATCTCATAATAAATTTCACAAATTAAGGACATTAATGGTACTTCCCATAAAATGGTACGGTACCAGTAGCCTTCAATTTTGACTTCTAAATCACCTCCGTTCTGTATTATTTTTACTTCCTCCGGGTCGTAGTGATAACCTTGAAGGAAATCAAAATAGGTAGGATCAATATAGGGACATGTTTTAGAAAAGAATTTTTTTTCAGCTGCAGTCAGTTTTAAATTAGCCATTTGGTTTACAGCTTCACGCAGTTTCTCGGAAAATCCTTCAGGGAATTTGTGCTGTCCTCGGTTTATAAATTGATATCGTGCCTTTGCCTTTGGAAATAATTTTACCACAGCATATTGCATGGTAAATTTGTAAAAGTCATTATCTAAAATGGATGTAAGTTTTGCCATTCAGTATATAAATTATGCTAGTGCTTTTATTGAAGTTAATAAAAAGCAAGCACAAAAATGCTTTTTTCCCTAGAACAAAACAAAGGAGGATGAATAATTATCACCCTCCTTTAACAAATTGTTTCAACTAAATATAAATTTTATCTTCCGTTTGTTCTTCCTGAACTACGATCAGAACGTTGGCTCGATTGAGGTCTTGCAGTAGATTTTGAACCTGTACTCGAACTACGAGTAACTGCAGGGCGACTTTGTGAACTTGAAGTATTGCGAGTCTGGAAGACTTTGTTTTGCGGTGTAGACTGTCTCTGCGGAGTTGCCTGTCT
>JBEBRZ010000019.1:0-42049 GCA_040394615.1 Sphingobacterium mizutaii | reverse complement strand
CGGCTCGTTCGGTAATCGTCGTTGGTCCTCACTTGAAATTACACGAGTGTGGTCTACCTAAAGATATGGCTGCTGAGCTTTACAAACCATTCATCATCCGTAAGATGATTGAAAGAGGTATTGTAAAAACAGTAAAATCAGCTAAGAAAATCGTTGATCGTAAAGATCCGGTTGTATGGGATATCCTTGAAAATGTATTGAAAGGACACCCTGTATTATTAAACCGTGCTCCTACGCTTCACCGTTTGGGTATTCAGGCTTTCCAACCAACCTTAGTTGAAGGTAAAGCGATTCAATTACACCCATTAGTGTGTACAGCGTTCAACGCCGATTTTGACGGTGACCAGATGGCGGTTCACTTACCATTAGGTAATGCTGCAATTTTGGAAGCCCAAATCTTGATGTTGGCAGCACATAACATTCTTAACCCTGCTAACGGTTCACCGGTTACAGTACCATCACAAGATATGGTATTGGGTCTTTATTATATTACAAAAGGCCGTAAAACAGATGAAGCACGCATTATGAAAGGTGAAGGAAGTACTTTCTATTCAGCTGAAGAGGTAATTATCGCTTTAAACGAAGGAAAAGTTGATCTTCACACATTCATAAAAGTTAAGACACAGGTTAAAACAAAAGAAGGTGAATTCAAGACTCAAATTATTGATACAACAGTAGGTCGTGTGATCTTCAACCAAATCGTTCCTGAAGAGGTTGGTTATATCAATGAGTTGCTAACAAAGAAATCACTTCGTAATGTTATCGGGGAAATCGTTAAGAATACGGGTATGGCTCGTGCTGCGAAATTCTTAGATGACATGAAAGAATTAGGTTTCCAGACAGCATTTAAAGGAGGACTTTCGTTCAACCTTCAGGATTTGAATATTCCTGCTGCGAAAGCTGATCTGATCAACCAAGCTACCAACGAAGTTGAAGATGTAATGAATAACTATAACATGGGTTTCATTACGAACAACGAACGTTATAACCAAATCATCGATATCTGGACACGTATCAACAATAAGTTGACAGCTCACGTTATGGATATCCTTTCGAACGACAATCAAGGTTTCAACTCCGTATATATGATGTTGGATTCAGGAGCCCGTGGTTCTAAAGAGCAGATCCGTCAGTTATGTGGTATGCGTGGTTTGATGGCAAAACCTCAGAAATCTGGTAATTCAGGTGGTGAGATTATCGAGAACCCGATTTTATCAAACTTCAAAGAAGGTTTGTCTGTATTAGAGTACTTTATCTCTACTCACGGTGCGCGTAAAGGTCTTGCCGATACAGCATTGAAAACGGCGGATGCGGGTTATTTGACACGTCGTTTACATGACGTAGCTCAAGATATGATTGTTGTAGAACAAGATTGTAACGGTTTACGTGGTATCTACACTACAGCACTTAAGGACAACGATGATATCGTTGAACCATTATATGATCGTATTTTAGGTCGTACTCCTTTGAATGATGTGTATCATCCTGAAACCAATGAGTTAATCGTTGCTGCCAATGATGATATTACAGAAGAGGTTGCGGGAGCAATTGAAGAAGCGGGTATTGAAGGTGTTGAGATTCGTTCGGTATTAACGTGTGAATCTAAGCGTGGAGTTTGTGCTTGTTGTTACGGACGTAACTTAGCATCAGGTAAGCGTGTTCAATTAGGAGAGGCTGTAGGAGTAATTGCTGCACAGTCTATTGGTGAGCCAGGTACACAGTTAACACTTCGTACTTTCCACGTCGGTGGTACTGCATCAAACATTGCTGCTGAATCTTCAATTATCTCTA
The DNA here is from genome assembly GCA_040394615.1 of Sphingobacterium mizutaii. Lineage (GTDB taxonomy): Bacteria > Bacteroidota > Bacteroidia > Sphingobacteriales > Sphingobacteriaceae > Sphingobacterium > Sphingobacterium mizutaii_A. The sequence continues at coordinate 40,258 of JBEBRZ010000019.1, read as the reverse complement.
AATACGAAGGTAAAATCGAGTTTGAAAACGTTCGTACTGTAGAAAAAGAAGGTGAATTCGGTCCTTATCAAATCGTTTTGGGTCGTTCAGGAGAGATTAAAGTGGTGAATGAAGATAAGAAAGTTCTTTACCAACAAATCATTCCTTACGGTTCCAACTTATTTGTGAAAGAAGGTGATAAAGTTGAGAAGGGAACTAAGTTAGTTGATTGGGATCCATATAACGCTGTAATTATCTCTGAGTTTGCGGGTAAAGTAGAATTTGATGCGATTATCGAAGGTGTTACTTTCCGTGAAGAATCTGATGAACAAACCGGACACAAAGAGAAGGTGATCATCGAGACTCGTGATAAAACGAAGAACCCTACTATTAAAGTAACTGATAATAAAGGCGAAATCATTCGCTCATATAATATTCCTGTTGGTGCCCACGTTTCGGTATCAGATGGACAGAAGGTTAAAGAAGGAGCTATCTTAGTTAAGATTCCTCGTTCTACAGGTAAGACCCGAGATATTACAGGTGGTCTTCCTCGTGTAACTGAGTTATTCGAGGCTCGTAATCCTTCAAACCCGGCTGTTGTAACTGAAATTGATGGTGTTGTATCATTAGGAGGTGTTAAACGTGGTAACCGTGAGATTTCTATCGAATCTCGTGACGGTCAAGTTAAAAAATACTTGGTTCCACTTTCGAAGCACATCTTAGTACAGGATAACGACTTTATCAAAGCTGGTATGCCTTTATCAGATGGTCAGATTTCTCCTGGAGATATCTTATCTATCAAAGGACCTTCAGCGGTACAGGAATACATTGTAAATGGTATCCAAGAGGTTTACCGTCTACAAGGTGTGAAAATCAACGATAAACATTTTGAAACCATCGTTCACCAAATGATGCAGAAAGTGAATATCGAAGATCCGGGAGATACTCGTTTCTTAGAAAAAGAGGCCGTAAATAAATGGGATTTCATGGAAGAAAATGATTCACTATACGACAAAAAAGTAATCGTTGAAGCCGGTGATTCAAAAACTTTACGTCCGGGACAGATCGTAACTCTTCGTAAGTTACGTGAAGAAAACTCTAGCCTGAAACGTCAAGACTTGAAATTAGTAGAGGTGCGTGATGCAATTCCTGCTACTTCTAGTCCATTGTTACAAGGTATTACTAGAGCTTCCCTAGGAACGAAATCATTTATCTCAGCTGCATCCTTCCAGGAAACTACGAAAGTATTAAATGAAGCTGCTATCGCAGGTAAACGTGATAACTTATTAGGATTAAAAGAAAACGTAATTGTTGGTCACTTAATTCCTTCAGGTACAGGTTTACGTCAGTACAGTAACATTATCGTAGGTTCTCGTGAAGAATACGATCAGTTGTTAGCTTCTAAAGAAGAAGATTAATATCGATTATTACAGAGAATTTTAATTCTCTTTCAATATCAAAACAAAAGCTCGGTTTTATGGCCGAGCTTTTTTATATTACTTCTGTGCTTTATTGATAAATAGTACATTTGATTATACTGTATTTCGATAATGTTTACAACATTTTACTTTTATATTTGTTTCCTCATATTATGTCAATTGATTTCTTTATAAACCAACTCGTTTGGGATTGGAATGACTTGTTAAAGGCAATACTATCCTTATGTGCCGGATTCGTACTCGGATTTGAACGGGAGTGGAAAGACAAATCAGCCGGGTTTAAAACCATTTCGATTATCTGTTTGGGGAGTACTTTATTCTCTTTATTATCCTATAAGATAGGAGCCGGGACATCAGAAGATGCCACACGGATTGCTTCCTATGTGGTCTCAGGTATAGGTTTCCTAGGTGCCGGTGTGATCTTCAAAGATGGTGTTAATGTCAATGGTCTAACGACAGCTAGTATTATCTGGATGTCAGCCGCAGTGGGTATGGCAATAGGATTTGGTGTATATGTTATTGCAGCAATATTTCTTTTTGCCTGTTTTATTATTATCGTTTCCGGTCCGATGCTGAATAAATATGTTATCCATAATGTAATCAAGGTTGTGATAGTCAGTATGAGCAGAAATAACCTTGAAGTTAAGGATGAATTATTAGTTCAGCTTAAGCCAATGGCCAAGCAGGTTAAAATAAAAAAGCAAATACTTTCCGCTGAAGTTCTGACACTGGAATTGGAAGTTTTAATAGATAAGCGTAATATAAGAAGGTTTGAAAGAGCTATTCTGGAAAATAAACACCTTATTGAAGTAAGTCTATAAACTAATTTCCATCGTTCTTAGCCCATTGTAATAACTGAGTACAGTTATCGCTGATTTCCTTATACTGATATAAACCGCTTTCTTTTTTAAAGAGCTTAGATCCTAAGCCGACAGCACTTACACCTGCGTCAAACCATTTGCTAATGCTTTCTTCGGTACAATCAACTCCTCCGGTAGGCATGAATTTTAAATCCGGAAAGATTGGTTTTATACTTTTTAAGAATCCTGGCCCTAAAGAATCTCCGGGAAATAGTTTTATGAAAGAACATCCTGAGGATTGGGCACTGGCGATCTCGGTAGGTGTCATGCATCCTGGAATCCATAGTACGTTATGCTCTCTAGTGATAGCGGCAATAGATTCTGAAAAGATCGGACTAACGATAAAATCAGCTCCCAAATCAATAAATCGTTTGGCATCATCTACATTCAGTATAGTTCCTATTCCCAGTTTAAGGTCAGGAAGAAACTGATCTTTATAAAAACGAAGTTCCTTAAAATTTTGTTCCGCTGCAGGGCCTCTATTGACAAATTCAAAGATACGGATACCGCCGGCATAACAACTTTTTAAAACTTCCAGGCAGATGTTAGGGTCTGCATCGTAGAATACCGGAATTACCGGAGTTTTTATAATTTGATTGATAATTTGTTCTTTCACGTTAGATTGCTTTTCCATTTCCAAAATCTCCTTCTACAAATAATTTCTGGTAGCCTGCAGCTGTTGCAAAGTTAATAATTTCCTGTGCAGACATTTCATGTCGTAAAGCATGGATTAAACCAGCCATAAACGCATCTCCGCTACCGATCCTATCAATCACTTCTTCTGTTTCCAGTATAGGAGAAATTCTGTTTTCGGATTCAGAGTGGTAAGTTCCATAAAATAGATTATGTTTTGCATGGTCCATAAAACGGAACGTATTGGCTACATGTTTGGCTTGAGGAAACCGTTCAAAGATATAACTTGCAGTTGCTTTAGAAAGCTTAAGATATTTTTCTGTTGGTGTATTTCTATTTAATTCTTCTTCAATAGGACTACCTAACATCATGTGGGCTGCCCAAATATTACCCATAATGACATCACAATATGCAACTAATCTTGGCATGATCTCCAACGGTCGTTTACCGTATTGCCAAAGTTTACTTCTATAATTTAAATCTACAGAAATCGTAATTTCTCTTGCATGGGCTTCTTTAAGAACTACTTCCATCAGTAAGGCCATATCGTATGAAAGGGCAGGCGTTAGTGCAGACCAATGAAACCATTCTACTCCTTCAAAAAGAAGATCAAAATTAAGGTCTTTAAGATGGAGCATACTAAAGCTAGAGTATTTCCTATCGTAAACCACCTCTCCACTTGTTAAGCCATTTGCTGACAACAATAAATAACTGCCGATTCGGTCTCCTGAGGAAATGATTTTCGAACAATCTACTTCATGTTTGGTTAGAGTTTCAATGAGTTCTTTCGCCAAAACGTTATCCGGAAAGGCACTTACAAATTGCACCTGATTTCCCATTTTTGATAAAGATACCGCGACATTCGCTTCTGATCCGCCCGGATATATTTTCAAACGATTGGAGGTAGACTCAAAAATTTCATGACCGCAACTTTGAAGGCGGAATAATATTTCTCCGAATGTTAATATTTGTGGCATAAGGCTATTTAGTTCCAATATAATGGTTTTCCTGTTATTGTTTATTCCTTTTTACGAAAACGTTTAAGTAAAAAACTTGCTTTACTAGGTTAATTTAGTATAAAATTGATTAATATTGATTAGTAATCTAACCTTTAACTATGAGTATTTTAGATAAGTTTTCTCTTCGAGATAAGGTCATCGTCATAACAGGTGGTACCGGAGTATTAGGTAAATCGTTTATTAAAGCCTTGGCAGAAGCTGGCGCAAAGATTTGTATAATAGGTAGGAACCAGGACAAAATAAATGAACGAATTAAACTAGCCGCAGATTTGGGTGCTGAAGCTATAGGAATTGTTGCCGATGTAATGGACGAACAGTCCGTAAAAGATGCAAAGCAGCAGATTGTAAATAAATATGGTACTATTGACGGATTAATAAATGCTGTGGGTGGAAATATCCCCGGAGCGACTATTGCTGATGACCAGTCTATTTTCGATAATAAGATTCAAGATACCATTAAGGCTATAGAATTAAACCTTTACGGAACGATTATTCCGACGTTGATTTTTGGAGAGATCATTGCTCAAAATGGCAAAGGTTCTATTGTCAATATTTCTTCATTGGCGGCATCTCGTCCATTAACCCGTGTCCTTGGATATACAGTTGCTAAGCATGCGATTGATGGATTTACCAAATGGATGGCAACCGAATTGGCACTTCGTTATGGAGATCAAATCCGTGTAAACGCAATAGCGCCGGGAGTTTTCTTAACTGAACAGAACCGTACGCTATTAACTACTCCGGAAGGAGGGTATACTGATAGAGCACAGAAATTTATCAATGGAACCCCATTTAGACGATTAGGAGACCCTTCAGAGTTGGAAGGCACCTTGGTTTATTTATTAAGTGATGCCTCTGCATTTGTATCAGGAGAGATACTTTTTGTTGACGGAGGCTTTAACTCATGGTGTGGAGTTTAATATGGAAAGTAAAAAGAATCTAGAACAAACCTGGAGATGGTACGGTCCTGATGATCCTGTTTCTTTACAGGACATCAAGCAAGCTGGTGCTACGGGTATTGTCAGCGCACTACATCATATCCCTCACGGAGAAGTATGGCCGTTGGCAGATATTCAGGAACGTAAGAGAATAATTGAAGAGGCAGGGCTAACTTGGTCAGTTGTTGAATCTGTTCCGGTACACGAAGCTATAAAAACAAAATCTTCTCAAGCTGATGAATATTTAGATCGATATAAGCAATCTTTAAAGAACTTAGCAGACTGTGGCATCTATACCGTGTGTTATAACTTCATGCCGGTTTTAGATTGGACAAGAACTCAATTGGATCTATTAATGAAAGATGGATCAAAGGCATTGTATTTTGATTGGATTGATCTTGCAATCTTTGATATTTACCTATTAGGTAGGGAAAAAGCGGAAGATGATTATTCTGACCATATTGTAGATCAGGCAAAGCGTAAGTTTAATGCGATGTCAGCAGAAGAAAAAACTGACTTACAATATAATATTTTGATGGGAATCCCAGGCGAAGGGGATATCACTTTAGATTCATTGCAACAAAGCATCAATATTTATCATGAAATCGGGATAGAGGGTTTAAAAGCTAATTTATTATATTTCTTAAACGCCATAGCTGAGACCTGTGAAACAAATGGAATAAAGATGACTATTCATCCGGATGATCCACCATATCCTATTCTAGGGCTTCCTAGGGTGGTTAGTAATGAAGAGGATCTAAGCTTCATTATTAATAAAGAACCCAGAGCTTTTAACGGTATTTGTTTTTGTACAGGTTCCTTAGGAGCGGGACCTGAAAATAATCTTCCGGAGATTTTCGAAAAAGTAAAGCATCGCGTTTATTTCGCCCATCTTCGGAATGTGAAAAAGGATGAGTTAGGCAGCTTTTATGAAGCAGATCATTTAGATGGTGACGTGGATATGTATGAAATTGTAAAAGCTCTGAGCAAAGAAAATCAGCAAAGAGATCAGGCTATACCTTTCAGACCGGATCACGGACATCAAATGTTAGATGACTTGGAGAAAGTAACTAATCCTGGATATTCCGCAATTGGTAGACTGCGCGGCTTAGCTGAACTGAGAGGGTTGGAGCTAGGAATATTAAGATCAAGTTCTTAAGGTTAAGACAACAAAAAAATATACAATATCTGATATCCGATACTCTTTTTTTATTGCTCCCTTATCTTAGAGATCAAAGGGTAAATTGGGAAGAGTATCGGTTAAAAGTGTCTGTTGATTATAGTGATTTCGATGTCGTGAAGACTTTGTCAAGTAGAATTTGTTTTATGGAAGTTGGTTCAACTATTTCTTCTAAAGAATCGAAATTCCCGATTAATATAGGATAGTATTCCTGTTCAATTTCCGTTATACCGTGAGAGCCTTTGACAAGGTCAGGGTTTAAAGGCGTGATATCCAGGATTGCCCGAAATCCAATCTTCTTAAGGAGTAATTTAAATAGGGCTCTTGATTTGGATGTCATAAACATTTCCACAGGGTCATATCCTGGTTTTTTATGGATATCCACCATTCTCGCGTAATCAGGAGCTTTCTCATCATCCTCCCAAAAATAATAGGTAAACCAAGCATTTTGATTGGCTAACAGAACTAAATCTCCTGATCGTTCATGGTCAATTTGATAAGCTTTCTGTTCATCTTTATCCAATACCTTGGCTATTCCGGGGACTTTGCTCAACAGCGATTTTAATTTGCTTTTCGTTTCTTCGCTTTTAACATAAATATGAGATATCTGATGGTCTGAAACGGCAAAAGCTTCGGATGCACCAGCATCTAATAGTTCTAATCCTCTTTCTATACGAATATCCAGAAGACCTTCTTTTCTAAGGATTCTATTAATATGAATAGCTTGATTTACGGGTGCAATCCCATATTCTGATAATAATACAACCTCAACCTTTCTTTCCTGAAAAAAGTTGACAAGTTTTTCAACAAGTCTGTCAATCTGTTCAAGCTCAATGGCAGTCTCTTCTGCTTTAGGTCCATATTTCTGGAGGCAGTAATCCAGATGTGGAAGATAGATAAGATTTAAAGTTGGCTGATGTTTTTCTTCCACATACATGGCTGAATCAGCAATCCAAGTTGATGATTTGATATTCGCATTTGGTCCCCAGAAGTTAAATAATGGAAATTTCCCATATTTCTCTGTGAGTTCATCTCGCAAGCTACTAGGATAAGCATAGCAATCAGGAACCTTTCTTCCGTCAGCAAGGTAATTTGGTCTTGGTGTTACTGAAAAATCAGCATCATTATACATGTTATACCACCAAAACATCTGTGCACAAGTAAAAGCAGGATTTGCTTTTTTTGCAGTATGCCAAATACTTTCTCCCTGTACCAGCTTATTTGATTGTTTCCAAAACTTTATTTCTGAATCGGCATGGTCATACCAACCATTGCCGACAATACCATGCTGGCTAGGGGCAAGACCTGTCAGATAGGTTGTTTGAGCACTAGTCGTTAGTGCAGGCATGACAGGTTTAATATGATGAAGTTTGTTTTGTTCGATGAATTTTTGGATAAAAGGAGTATGTTTCCCAATAACTGAGCTGGAAAGTCCAACAATATCTATAACGGCAATTCTTTTCATATTAATTTCTCAATTTATCCAGTAACCAATTTACTTCTCTTGAGATTGATTCCTCAATAGGAGCCTGCAATGTTTTTGGCAATACGCCCCAGGTATAGGTTTCTACTTCTATATGATTGGTTCTATTCTTCTGCTTCTGCAATTTTATTACTTCTAAAATGTCTTCTTGAGTAGAATCCAGTTCACCATAACTTTCCAAAAAGATAGGAACATGGAAATGGCTTCTCCATTCTACATGATTTAAATCATTTGAATCATTTAACGCGTCGGGTAGATCTTTGTATTTTATTAAATTACCATCCATATCTTTCGCTATAACCTGATGAAGATATATGGGTTCGTTAAATTCTCTCAGTTTGTTTTTTTGTAAAGCTCTTGCTTCCGGATTATCAGAAAGCTTCGCTTTAAGTGCTGAACTAATCTGGAATTTACCAATCCTGATGTTTAATGCTTCAAGTTTATCCATACTTTCTTTATGGTCTTCATATTCCAATGCGAAGTGGCAAACATCATAGCAAAGACATATGTATCGTTTTATAATTGATTCAGCTTGTATTGCATCTAATTTGTGTTGATCCTTGAAATATGTTATTCCCATCGGAAGAAGCTCCTTGCAGTACCATTGTATAAATTCTTCGCTATTTTCCAGCATACCGTCAGGTTCAGGTTCAATATCCAGGTGCATGTATTTACTTGTTGATACTTCCTTTTGGTAGAGGTAATCAGCAATTTGGAGAATATGATTAGTAGCAAGATCTCTTTTGGTTTTCCAGACAGGAGTATTCCCTTCAAACCAGAATCGGTAGGATAGGGGTGATGTTGATATACCACCTTCTTCCTTTGGTTGCAATAGATTACTCAAGATATCAAATAACTGTTTGGTATATTGAAATCTCTCTTTGGTTGTCCAATCCGGAGCATGCACCTGATCTTTAACTTCTTTTAAATGGAAGTCACCATAAGGGAATCCATTCATCGTAAAAACATAAAAATCATTTTCTTTTAACCAATGCTGAAACTCTTCAAAAGAATCAGTGTTGCTTAATTCCGTTGCCGCTTTTGCGGAGAGCCTTAAGCCAATCCCAAAAGGCTGGTTCGGAGATACGGAAGCTTTTATTTTTGGTAAATTTATCTTCAATTCATTGAAGTGATCTTTCCAGGTTTCACCCGGGTGAATATTGCTGCAATAAGAAATATGAGAACTAGCTAATTTCATAAACACTTTTTTGATCTTGATGGAAATTCTTTAAAAAATTAATGGCTTGAATAATTAGCGGATAATCCAATTCATGATAATCCTTTCCTTTCCCTAATTTTTCGAGAAGAACAACGGTTAGTTTTCCCCCTAAATGTTCCTGGAAATCTAATAACCCTGATAATAAGATAAACCTTGCTTCTTCAGAATCCAAGATAGAATCGTATACCGGTAATCCTAATCTATGCAAGAGGGTTACAACTCTAAGCGCATCGGACTCCGAAATATTTCCGATAAGGGAAGAATATAGGACATCAATGGCCAATCCAATGGAAACAGCTTCTCCATGTAGAAGGCGGAAGTCTGTCATTTGTTCTAATTTATGAGCACTCCAATGGCCAAAGTCTAATGGTCTTGAGGATCCTAATTCAAAAGGATCTCCATTACGGATATGTTCTAAATGTAGGTCTGCACAGCGGAATATCAATTCTTCCATCTCCTGAGAATTTTTCTCCGAAATATTTTCTGCGTTACTCTCAATCCATTCATAGAAAGGAAGGTCCTTGATTAAAGACACCTTGATAGCTTCAGACACACCTGCAACCCAAGATCTTTGATCTAATGTCTGCAAGAATTTGTAGTCATTAAAAACAGCTTTGGGAGGAGTGAAAGTTCCGATAAAGTTCTTTTTTCCTTTAAAATTTATTGCATTTTTAACCCCTACTCCCGAATCATTCTGTGCTAAAACTGTTGTTGGGATACGGATATGTTTGATTCCTCTATGGGAAATGGCAGCAGCATAGCCCACAAGGTCCAAAATTGCACCACCTCCGATACCAACAATATAAGAATGTCTGTCTATCCCATATTGGTCTACTGCCTGAATAATTGAATCCAAACAATTAGGGTCATTCTTGCAGATTTCTCCTCCGGGAAGGATTAGTGGTTCACTGGACAGAATGAAATCTTCCGATTCCATAAAATAATTACGGATTTGGTCAGAAAGTTCAGGATGATGGTCAAAGAAACCTGCATCAATTACAAATAATATCTTTTGTTTGAAGCTGGAATTACTCTGATCGGCTAAGTAAGATTTAAATAAGCAATTCCCAATGGAGAATAAGTCCTTTGTAAAGTAAATATTGTAGTTATATTCTATTGTGAATTTTTGTTCGAGTCGGCGGTCCATTTCGTGCGATTTAGGTTACGGCAAATTTTTTAGCTAAGAGAATTGAGATAGGTAGGATAGCGCAGATTGCTATAGCAAGTCCCCAAAAACCGGAGAGTGCAATCCAACTGGCATTCATGAGAATCAATGCCAATACACCAGACTTTACAGATTTCCTTACATCCTTGGGATCAAGGGATTTCAAGGCTCTAAAAAGAGGTGTTGCGATCATAACAGTAAACAGCAGTATAAAAATTAAGGCTAAGAAATGCCTGCTGATATACGTGAAATACAATAAAGTAAAAATGACAATTGCATAAAGAGCAACTGATACTAACATTGCTGTTTTATTATTTCCATAAACTTCCCCGCGACTAATATTGGTAACGGAGGCAATGTAAATAATGGGAATAATAGCCATATACCAGTAAGACAATGCTGATGGTAATACGGCCATTCCTAATAAAAGGTTAAGTCCTCTGCAAGTTCCCATAACAATGGGACCGGCAAGAAAGTGATGTTTTGCTTTTCCATTATAAAGCAGACACATTAGAACAATTGCCAAAGAGACATAAAAAGCAGTTATATTGACTTGGTAAGCTAATGCACAGCCAATTATAAAAGCTAAAGTTCCTAGAATAGATGCAGAAGATTTTTTGATTTTTCCAGAGGGTATAGGTCTTTCAGGACGTTCAATACGGTCTAATTCTGCATCAAAAACATCATTAAAAACGATACCTCCGGTGTATAAAAGCATACTGGATAAGGTTATCCAGATTAAGCTTTGGAACTGTGGTAAATCGCTTTGTAGAAATAGGCAGGCTAATGCTACACCTGCAAGTACATCAGAAATAGCTGTTAATACGTTTGAAGGTCTGATTAATTGAAACCACGTTTTCACCATACACTAGGAATTAAGAAATGATGATAGAATCTTTATTTATCCTAGGTTGCTGACCTCCTCTTAGGATGGTATTTCCCTCATATTTATCATTCGGATCAGCAAAAAAAGTTTGATCTAAAGTACTTAGGTCAAGATGATTGCTAACTTGGAATGCTTCCAGTGCATTAGAATAGGTAACTTTTTGGACATCTTCCTTAGCTATCCCCATTTGTACCATCAGCGCAGCTGTTTTAGGTACTGCAAGTGGATCACTGATTCCCCAGTCAGCTGCTGAATTAACCATGATTCTATCAGGCCCGTATTTTTTAACGATTTCAGTCATTCTTTCATTACCCATTTTTGTGAAAGGATAAATAGTAAAAGCAGCATAAAATCCTCTATCTAAGACTTCTTTAACGGTTTCTTCAGAATTGTGGTCAATGATTACCGATTGAGGATCCAAACCATGTTCCAAAGCAATATCCATACTTCTGGTAGTTCCTCTGGTTTTATCTCGGTGGGGAGTATGTACTTGTACAGGTAGGCCAGCCTCTTTTGCAAGTTCCAGTTGTGCTCTATAATATTTTTCTTCGGCGGCGGTTTGATCATCAAATCCGATCTCACCAATTCCTAAGACCCCTTCTTTATAAATAAAATGCGGAAGGAGCTCCATAACCTGTTCCGCTAAAGGCTCATTGTTTGCTTCCCGCGAATTAAGTCCGATGGTACAGAAATGTCTGATTCCGAATTGAGATGCCCGAAATCGTTCCCAGCCAATCAAACTACTATAATAATCTTTAAAACTATCTATTCCTGTTCGAGGTTGACCAACCCAAAAAGCAGGTTCGATTAATAACAAGACACCTGCATCAAACAGCGCTTGATAATCATCTGTGGTTCTAGACACCATATGGATATGGGGATCTACGAACTTCATTCCCTTTATTACTTCAAAATCTAATGGCATAGGTCTTCCCATACTTGCTAAATCCCTATTTAATTCTGTGCACATATCTTTCTATTTTTTTATTTCTTCTACTAATTGGGGGCTTACATTGCTTTGTTGAGATAGGATTTCTACTGCTCGGTCCGGTAGATTATCCTTCGCTAATTCCCAAAGCATAGGGTGAATTTCTCGTTTTGCCGAGTCTCGCTCGTAGATATAGTCTACGATAGAATTTTGCAGAGCGATATTATTACGTTTATCTAAGCCATAGATTTTTTTGATATCTTTTCCGGTAAAAAAACTCTTTAATACCATTTGATTCCAAGCTTCTTCTGATAAATAAGTGGCGGGGAATTTATTTTGTTCCATAATAGCTTCCTGCACTAATCCTATATTACTTCGGATACCTTCCTTACAGCGTTCGATCCAAATTTTTGGAAATTCGAATATGTTTAAAGAAGAATATAAAGCTTCTAACTCCTGCATATCCGCATAGTTGAAAAGCTTTTCAATAAATGTAAAATAAGGTTCTTGTTGGTCTTGAATAAGGCTTAACAGCCAAACTCTTGTTAATCTAAGTATGGACCAATTATCAATGATTAAGGGATTATCATCCAATTGATCCATACTTACTAATTTATCCTTGCTACTACTTAGTTTTCTCCCTAAAGAAGAAAATATTCGAACAAAGCTGTTCGAATAATTCTTAATTATCTCCTTCTCACTTTTTTCTAAATAGTCTCTCTCTTCCGGACTAAGCTGTTGAAATAAGGTACGCCTCACTTGTTCTTTCCATTCCATATAGCGGATACATTGTTTATTGATTATTTCAAAATTTTAATCTGCATGTCTTTGTATTGCACTTTCATAGGTGGCCCAACATGGACTTGCACACCAATTAATCCTTTTTCTTTTCCAAGTTCAGGATCATTATCTATAACTTCAGCAATAAGATTTCCATTAAGATAATGGGTCAGTTTATTGCCTTCTGCTACAATCTTTATTTCATTCCAATCATTCGGTTTCAAAAAGTTTTTCATCTGCTCATCAGTTGCTACAGAATCTATTATGCTCACATTTGTCCAAGCATTGTTCTTTGATTCACCTTTGACTCCATCTGCAGGATTTTTTACCTCGGTTCTTTGACCACGGTATGCCAATGTCGTACGATTACGCTCTTCATAGTTCTGACCAGTATAATGATGCTGACCATCAATATCAGCCTGATAACCTTTTAAGGCAAACGGAAGCTCTGTAAAACGCTCACTACGGTAATTAATTCCGCTATTGCCATTTTCGGAAATCTTGAATTGTGCTTTTAATTCAAAATCAGCCACCTCACCACCTTTCCAAATTAAGAACGTATTATTTTTCAATGGTTCCTGATCCTCACGGATTTCTCCTGTCAGTATACCATTGTCCATTTTCCAATAAGTTGAATCGCCTTCCCAGCCTGATAAGGAGTTAGGTTCAAACATGTTAACAAAGCCTTCTTCAGATTCTGAAGTATCGGTTGATGTACTGTCCTGGTTGCTGTTCTGATTTGCATTGCTACCATTGCATGAACTTAATAATGCGGTAACTGTAAAACATAAACAGCTTAATTTAAATATTTTTTTCATAATGATGTGCCTAAAGGCTTATTTATTTTTCCAATCTACGTTCGTATCTTCCCATCTTCTGTTATTTGCTGAGGTTAATACGGCCTCACAAACCTTTTGGGTTTCCAATGCATCCCTGAAGGTAGGGTGACATTCTTCTCCGGTTTCTAAGGATTTCAAAAAATCTGCCACCTGGTGAACGAAAGAATGTTCATAACCTAGGGATAGACCAGGCACCCACCATTTATCCATATAAGGTTGATCTCCATCCGTAACATGAATCGATCTCCATCCTTTTACAATCCCGTCATCGGCATTATTAAAGTATTCCAAGCGATTCATATCGTGTAAATCCCATTTTAGAGAACCTTGTTCTCCGTTTATTTCAAACGTGAATAATGCTTTATGGCCTCTGGCGTACCGAGTTGATTCAAATAGCCCTAAAGAGCCATTTTCAAAATGACCATGGAAAATACAGGCATCATCAATTTTCACATCTTCTAACTTACCGGTTTCATCATGTACGCGTTGTTTAACAAAGATTTCTGTTAATGCTGATACATCTTTAATTCCGCCATTGATCCACATAGCTAAGTCAATACAGTGGGCCAATAAGTCTCCTGTCACACCGGAGCCGGCAGCTTCTGCATCCATTCTCCAGAATGCAGCACCTCCTTGTGGTAAATTTTCATTGATCGTCCAATCTTGCAGAAAGTTAGAACGATAGTGAAATATCTTTCCAAGTTTGCCACTATCTACAATTTGTTTTGCTAAGGTTACAGCAGGAAGGCGACGGTAATTGTACCAAATGGTGTTTTTAACCTTGTTTGCTTCCACTGCTTGTACCATCTTCTCACCTTCTTCTAAGGTTCTGGAAAGTGGTTTTTCACATAATACCATCTTGCCTGCCGCAGCCGCAGCAACAGCAATTTCCATGTGCATATTATTCGGTGTACAAATGTCTACAGCATCAATATCATCTCTGGCAATTAGTTTTTTCCAATCCGTTTCATAGGACTCATAACCCCATTGCTCAGCAAAGGCCTTTACTTTATCTTCACTACGGGCACAAGCTGCTTTTAATACCGGTGTATAAGCTAAATCAGGGAAGAAATTTCTTACACGGTTATAGCCATTGGAATGGGTTCTTCCCATAAATCCACATCCAATTAATCCTATTCTTAATTCTTTTTTGCTCATTACTTTTAACATTTATGGAATTACTCCGACCAACCATTTACATCTCTAACATCAATCATTGTCTTTAAGATTGAGTTCCAGGTTTCCTGCTGATGCATGACCTCATTTGGAAACATACAACCATCCCAACAGATATGATTAAATGCTTTTGTAGGATTTCCATTTTCATCCTTTAACCAGTAACCTGCATCTTTTGCTATATTCAATCGACCATTCGGGTCTGTTGGTAAGCAATGTCTTCCTGTTTTGTCATGAGAGCCCGACCCGAATACAGTTCCGTCATTTTGAGCAACATGAAAATCAATGGTCCAAGGTCTTAACTTGGACGTCAAAAATTGGAGTCCTCTTTCTAGTTCCTCGCGATCCTCCCATTGGAAGTCAGGTTTCAAGATGCGGTCTTCAGGGGCATTGTAGCCAAGAAGGTAAAGAAAAGTGTGTGACATATCAGCTTGAAATCCAATGTTATCACGATCTACGAGTTCTAATGTATCCAACATGGTCTTCCAGCTTTGCATTCCTCCCCAACAGATTTCACCTTCTGCGGCCAGACGCTCCCCATATTCTGCAGCCGCATCACATGCTCGGCGAAAGGTCTCAGCAATTAATTTTGTGTTTTCCAAAGGATTTTTAGCCCATTCTTCCACACTGGTAGCGGAATCTATACGGATGACATTGTTGGTTCTTATGCCTTCTTTTCTCAGTTTATAACCAAATTCAGATGCTTTTCTTACAACTTCTACAAAGCGATCCCGATCTTCCTGAGATCCCATAGCAGAACCTCCGTCAGGTGGCCAAATAGGAGCAACTAAAGTACCTATTGCAAGGCCATAGCCCCCTATTTTATCAACTACTGTTTTTATATAATCATCTGAAGGGTCAAGTTTAACGTGTGGATCAAAAAGACCTAAATCGACACCATCGAATTTAACGCCATTTACTTCAGCATTTGCTGTTTTTTCTAACAATTCATCTAATGAAATAATAGGCTCATGATCACCTTTGCCGACAATACCCGGCCAGGTTGCGTTGTGTAATTTTGGGAAATTGTTCTTGCTCATAATAATTTATTTAATTAGAAATTATGCTTTAACTACTAGATCAGGATTATCCGGACCAAAATGTTTCAACATCACGATAGGATCAGTCTGCGAATGATTTTGTATAGTAACTCCTCTTTTTGCAGCTTCTTCTGAAACAAAAAATTCATCATTTGTTAATTGCCCGTAGCGAATTAAAGCAGGTGTTTCAATTGTCCATTCATTCATTTTTCCATATCCTTGCATCATAATCAATCCATAAGCCGCAGCATCTGTAATAGTTACTGTTTGTCCAGGGAACACGGTTAGTTCTTTCGCACTAAATGCCGTTGATTTATAGCATATCCATTTCTCAGAGTAGCCTTCATTTTCCATTTCTTTCTGGTCTTTTACAGGAAGAGGGGCCATAAATCTATTTTTCATCATATCAGGATCTACGTTTAAATCCCAGTCAATAATATCCATTAGGGCATCGTAATTACCCTTTTTATCCTCTGGTACACCTTTCCATAGTAATTCCTCCGGAATAATCGCTTCGTTAACTAGAGATTGGTACATTGCAAAAACATCTGATGCCTTTTGGGGCTCATAAGTACATAAACTTCCCGGAGCATGTAATAAACCTGGAGGAACATCCCATCCTGTTCCAGGTTCCAACCGATAAGCCTGCGAATAGTTGGTAATCTTATTGTCGCCTTTACTAAAATTCTCTAAGCATTCTTTTATGGTTTCTTTAGGAGTTCCCGGAGCAATTCCGATAAATGTGTATGGAAAGTCTCCACCATGATTGTTTAATTGAGGCGGAAAATAATATGCTTCTGGCTTACCCTGTTGATCTATTAACGCTGCTTTCTCATCATTATGATGAATGTGATGGGGTAGGGGTCCCATATTATCAAAAAACTTTGAATACATAGGCCAGCCTTTATATTCATTCCAAAGTCGGTTTCCTATTAATTTATCTTTTAAATGATCTACACAGTCAGATAATAATACTTGCTCTGTCTTTCCATTTTCCTCATATACTACAAAACTCAACCCTTCAAATTCTCCTGTTAACGGGCCATTTTTTGCAGGTGTTGTTGATGAGAACCAGCGCTCATCTATTCCACCACGCTCACCCCCCAATACATAATAATCGTCAGGATGAAGCTTAATTCTTCTTCCCGGCACACAAAATGACCTAGGCACCCAATTCGGAGCTAGTCTAAAAATTCCTTTTCCTTGGTCGAATGCTTTTTCTATTATTTCCATTCTTTTGATTTTTATAGGTTTATATACTTGTTTACAAATTCATTAATCGAGTCAGGATTGGAGAGAATATTAAGTTCTAAATTGTATTTTCTTTTTTCTCCCGGTTTCAATTGGATAAGTTCTCCTCGCTCTCGCATGAGCTTTTGACCTAAAGGCGGGTTGGTTCCAGGTTCGAGACCTGTTACATATTCGCCTTTTCCCCAGTGTTGCCAATTCGTAAGCCATGGCAATTGTTTTTTGTTGAAACTTAGTTTCAAAGCAAATCCTAGTTTTTTATTGTAAATACCACAATTGGCTCTGTCGGAAGAATCGGATTCAATATCAATTAAAGCTGCCTCTTCACCTGTTCCGTTATGATCTTCTCTAGGTTCCTGACAAGTTCTGAAATCCTGTCCTTCCTTAAATATTTTATTGGCATCCCCACTCTCCCGAGAGATCCATTCTCCTTTCCAAAGCAGTTTGGTACCGCTATCAATTAAAGGCCATCCGAAGTTGAAATGATATAAAATCATATGGGAAGAAATGATATTTCCAACATTCATAACCTCATCATCGATAAAGATAGTCGGGTTACCCAGAATACATCTTATTGTGCGTTTAACCTCAATATTGAATCCCAAGGGATGACCTTGAAATATCTTTCCGGTAATGGACATTTCCGGGTCACCATTCATAATATCCGGTTGTTTTATTGATATAAGTTCTGCCGGGCTATTACTAAATTGATCATGTAATCCACGTTCTCCAAATTCATCAGACTCAGGTCCACCAACATGAGTCATTCCACAGGTCGTTAATAATCCACCGCCGAAGGTTCTGAGCCAGTCGACACCTTTATCTGAAAAGGGTTGCGGTGAGGTAACACCCAGGCGACTCAGCCAACTCAAATTAAACTGGTTGAATGAAGCATCTGCAATATCCATTGCCCTGTCAATTACAACTTTAAATCGTAATCCGGCACCTGTGTTAATCCATGCTATGCGTGTTCCTTTACCTCTTCCATTGTCTAAAACAGAAGTTTCAATTCCCCCGATTTGTGCAACATGGGAAACTTTATTCAACCAGTCTTTTTTTGAGTTTTCCAATTTCTTATTTAATTTTTCTTGTAGACATCACTGTTTTCATTTCCTCCTGACATTAAGAATGCCATGATATCCCTTAATTCTTCCGGACTCAACACATTCAAAGTCCCTGGAGGCATAATCGATACCTCTGAACGTTTGATGGATTGCACCTCTTTTTTAGGAACGTTTTTCGTTACTTGAGGAGCATAAGGGTTTTGTGAAATGACATAATTTGCTTCATCCTCACTCATTAAGCGCCCTAATACCGAAGTACCATCTTTTAAGTTAAAGACTTTCGATTCATATTGATCAGAAATAACTTTATTTGGTTCAATAATGGCCTCTAACATATCTCTTTTTGAGAATCGAGTCCCAAGTTGAGTCAGATCAGGACCTACGGATCCGCCTTCTCCCTTCACAGTATGACAAGATGCACATTTCACAGCGATAAATAGCTCTTTACCGCGATTAAAGTCTGCTATAGTCTTATTTTCTTCCAGATATTTTAAAGCCGTATCAATTTCCCAATTTCTTCCCGGGCCTTTTGGCGGAGTCACATTGCTTGCCAATCGATTCCCTGCTTGGTTTACCAATGAATCACCTGACATTTTACTGTACATCTCCACCTGATCTTTTGGAACATGCGCTAAGGCCATTTTACGGGCATTATCAATGAAACCTATGTAACTATTTCCACCCTTATAACCAAAAGCTTTATAGTACCATTTAAAATATTCTTCATGTAATTCCGGTGTCCAACCTGTACTTGCTCCACTTAAAGCTGTTGCTAAGAAAATTTGTTGTGCCGGAGGGATGTTTGCCAACATATCAGCGATATCCAAACCATACTGCGGATTTCTTAAAATCAAATCCGAAGAACTCATAAAGCTGGTTTGTGTGGTGTCATCCTTAGCGTTCGCTAATAGCTCAAGGGATTTTTTTACTGCCGGTTCGCTATCCAGAGAAATTAAAATTTTAGACAATTGTCTATTTAAATAGTTTGTTTTAGCAGGATACAATGGTTCTAGACGATTTGCTAAAGATGCAGCAGCAGAACCTGTTACCTTTCCGGTGCGAGCAATGACGATCTCATAAACCCGTAATAAATTCTCCAACATACGAGGAGTTAATTTTTCTACAGGTATAGTTGCTAATTTATTTAAGATTTGTGGTTGCAAAGAAGGGTCAGCAACGTGTGCAACAGCAACCATAGCCTCTGTTAAACGGACTACATTTTTTTCTGCAAACACAAGGTCTTTCCATGATTCAAATGGCTGATGTTCCAGCGCTAATCTTGCGGCATAACGAATATGACGATCATCATGCCCTAGGTATTCCCATACTTTCTCTGCAGTACCAGGGGCTGAAGCACGATGATATTGCTCAATTTCACGGCGTAATTTAACCTCGTCAGTTACATTTGCCTTTGCTTTTTCAGGATTTATCTTAGCTTGATCTTTATGATAAACACGGTAAAGATCAGATTCTAAACGGCGTCCACCGGTAAGAAAATAAAGCGCTCCGTCCGGACCAATTGCGCCATCCGTTAAAGGTAGGGGAGATCCGGAAATAAATTCCTCGGCTTTTGCCTCATAGCTGGCTCCTTTAGGGCTTAATTGGATAGCATAGATAATTCCAAAACTCCAATCGAACGCCAATAAGCTATTTCTATATTTCTCCGGGAATTTTGCCTGACTAGGGTTTATAAAATTTGTTGGTGAGCCTTGACCAATGTTTAGCACAGCAGGGAGGTTATCTAAAAATCTTTCATCCCATTTTGCATCTCCTTTTCTCCACCCAAATTCTGCACCGCTTGTAACATGCAGTATGCGGGTAGGTCTGTACCATGGCATACCGAAATCCCATTCCATATCCGAATCGTAGGTAAATAATTCTCCGTCATTATTGAAAGCTAAGTCGAAACCGTTTCGCATGCCGGAAGCAATTAATTCCCATGATTTACCTTCTTCATCCGTTTTTGCAATCCAACCGCCATGTAAATGAGAGTCAGAATCATGTCCATGGGTGTCTAAAATATAAGGTATTAAATTATCGACGTTGTTGTTAGGTGTTAAACGATAGGCATCCATTTCAGGAACTTTTGTGAAGTTACCTGCAATAACGTAGATAGCAGAGTCTGGTCCTAAAACAATACTGTGGGGGCCATGCTCTCCTTCTCCATCTAATGCTAAAATCTGCGTGATTTTATCTAATTTATCGTCATTATTGGTGTCCTGAAGGCGATAAAGTCCTGACCCTTTAGAAAGGTTTTCATTTGGACGATGGTTCACCATTACATATAAACTGTTATAAGCCCATAATAAGCCTTGTGCAAAGCCCATTCCTACTTTGGTTTTGCTCGTGTCAGCAGGATCTTGGCCTTCAATTGGAAAATCTAAGGCTTCAATCTTTGGCTTTAAAGTAGTATCAGAACCTATAGGCGGGAGTTCAATACGGAATAGACCTCCATATTGATCGGATGTAATCATTCTACCCTTGTCATCGAAAGTCATCGATACCCATGATCCTTTTTTATCGTCTGAGGGACTGTAGATATGTTCTATCTCAAAACCCTCAGGTAATACGATCTTTTCTGTTTTTGGATTTGTTCCCTTGACCTCTTCTTTTTCCTCTCTATTTTTACAAGCTCCTGTCGCTAAGAGCAAAAACATGGAAAACAAATACAAATGTGTTCTTTTCGTTTTTATCATTTGGTTATTCTGTTGAATTAGTTTATAACAGTTTATTTCAGTTTACCAACCTTCATTTTGTTCAATACCATTTACTTGTACTTCACGTTGAGGAATTGGGAACAAAAGCTTATAAGCTTCAACATCATAAGATGCATTACTTAGTCTGCTGAGACGTTTCTTTTCTTCTACTCCATGAGCGGTCATTACTTCAATTGCTTTTCCTGTTCTCAATAATTGATACCATCTATGATTTTCAAATGCGACTTCAACACGTTGTTCCTTCGCAATAGCTTCTCTCAATGCATCTTTTGATAATCCGGATAATGGAGCGAGTCCAGCGCGTTTTCTAACTAGATTCAAGTGAGTATATGGATCTCCTGATCCCGTTTCATTTTGCGCTTCGGCCAACATTAATAAAACATGCGAATAGCGGTAAACAGGCCAGTTTTCATTGGAACGTCCATCTTCAATATAAGGAGCGTGGTAATATTTCTTTATAAAAGGCATTTTACCATCAAAAGCTTTTGATTCTGAGAATGAAGCATTGGAGGGATCCGAGAATAATTGAATAGATTTATCACGACGAACATCTCCCGTTTCATATGCATTGTAAATACTAGGGGTAGGAATATTGCTACCTCCTAAATTTCCTGAGAAGCCTATTAATTGAACTTTTGCATTCCTTGGGCCAAACATAAAGATGAAATTACTGTTTTCGCCTTCTATCGCTTGGTCAAATTGAACTTCAAATACGGATTCTGCATTGTTTTTACTGTTTGGGTCGAAACAAGAGGCGTAATCAGGCATTAACGAATATCCTAATTTAGTCACCTCCAGAAAATTAGAAGCTGCTTCAGCATATTGTTTTCTTGTCAGATAAACCTCTCCTAACAAAGTATGGGCGGCGCCTTTTGTAACTCGTCCAACATTGTTCGCATCATAACTTGCCGGTAGGTTTTCGATGGCGTCTTTTGCATCCTGTATAATGGTTACATAAACCTCTTCAACAGTGGCTTTTCCCTCTGAAAAAGCATCTGCCGGATTAAGAATTTCTTCGGTATGTAAAGGAATTTCTCCGAATAATCGAACCAGATGAAAGTGTGCAAATGCTCTTAAGAATTTTGCTTCTGCTAAGTACTGCTGTTTAAGTTTTTCATCCGAAAACTGAACAGCGTCTATCCGTGATATAATAACATTACTCTCCTGAACAATTCCAAACAAAGTTGCCCAGGCCGTATTTACGTAATTATTTGATGAAGTAATTAAGAATTCATCGATTTCTTCTCTTTGCTGTGCTCCACGATCGGTTTCATCATATTGATAATTTGTATTATCTGCAATCATCTCGGTTAATGCCCAGAAGTCACTTGTGTACAATGATTGTAACTGACTGTATACGCCATTGACTGCTCGAAGGACTTGTCCTTCATTTTCATAGTAATTATCACCGCTTGAAAAGGTATAAGGATCCACATCCAATAAACTGTTGCAGGAGCTCATGCTCAATAACCCTAGACCTAATAGAATATATTTTAGTTTCATAGTCTTCTTCTTAAAAATTAAAATTCAATCCCAATGAATAAATCCTAGGCACCGGATATGCTGAATAATCGATACCTGGTACTAAAGGTCCGGTATCACCTCTATTCATGTTCGTTCCTTCCGGATTTCCTTCATAACCTGTAAATACAAAAGGATTTTGAAGATTAGCATATATTCTCAGGTTATTCACTACTCCACCGATACTCTTTGGTAATGTGTATCCAAAAGTGATGTTCTTGATCCATAAGTAATCCGTTTTATCAATAAATAGGGAATGCGTATCACGATACATAACCCGACCACGACCTGTTCCGTTGGTAGTAGGTACTAATCCACTTCCCGGATCTGATTCAGATCTCCAGCGGTCTGCTACTTCTTTTCTTACGTTGAATACACCATCAATATTATCCGTGTAGAATCTTGTTGCATGCAACATTTCCTGACCCATAGATCCGGTCATCATGATTCGGAAATCAAATGCTTTATATGTTAAGGTGTTGGTCATGCCGAAAGTGAAATCAGGATACGGGTTACCAATTACATCAAAGTCATCATTTGGCGTA
Source organism: Sphingobacterium mizutaii (assembly GCA_040394615.1). GTDB lineage: Bacteria > Bacteroidota > Bacteroidia > Sphingobacteriales > Sphingobacteriaceae > Sphingobacterium > Sphingobacterium mizutaii_A. The sequence goes on along the minus strand of JBEBRZ010000019.1, from coordinate 17,599 downwards.
ATCTCTCCATCATTATTAACATCCCGCATTCTTAAGTTTCCGGGAATGGCCCCAGGGAAAGAAGGATATTTATCTAAGTCAGCTTGATTTTGGTAAATACCCTCAACCACATATCCGATAATCATTCCAACGGGTTGACCAATTCTGGTAATGTTTGTGAAATTACCTTCTGAACTTTGTCCTGAATAAATAGGATCCGTACTTCTTCCTAATTCAATTACTTTATTTCTGTTAAATGAAATATTAAAATCAGTGTTCCAGGTAAAGTCTTCACGCGCAATATTTGCTGAGCTGATGGAGAATTCAAAACCTTTGTTCTCTACATTTCCGCGGTTTTCGGTTACAGAACCAAATCCTGAGGATTGTGGAACAGGGGTATTCAGTAAGAGATCTAAAGTATTTCGTTTATAATAGTTTGCTGTAAAGGTTAGTCGGTTATTCCAGGTTGTGAAATCAAGTCCTACGTTTAATTCCTTCATTCTTTCCCATCCTAAGAAACTATTTCCAAGACTATTCATCGTGCGTCCAGGAGCTAGGCTGCCTCCAAAGACATAATTAGCGGTTCCAATTCCACTTAAAGAGGCGTAGTTAGCAATATTGAAGTTACCACTACGACCATAAGAAGCTCTTAGTTTTAATTCATTTATCCATTCTTTATCCTTTAAAAAATTCTCTTCAGATAGACGCCATGCTACTGCAACGGAAGGGAATGATCCCCAACGATTATCTTTACCGAAGCGCGAAGATCCATCAGCACGGTAAGAGGCTGTCAGAATATAACGGCTTAGATAAGAGTAGTTCACCCTTGCCAGGTATGAAATCAATCCCCAATCCTCTATTCCGGTTCCACCAGTGATTCTTGCTGCGGCATTCATTGTTTTAATGTCATCATCAGGGAACTGTGAGCCATTGAATCCCGCAGTTTTATTTTTCTGCATCTGGATAGAATATCCGGCTAATGCGGAAATTGTATGTCCGTTATCTGAGGAATAATCATAGTTTAAAGTGTTCTCATTGGCCCAATTCAGATATTGTTCTCTCCAGTAACTTCCGCTAGGAATAGATGGGCCGGGAGCATTCTGATTAGGAATTGTAGAAGGTCTGAATGTTTCGCCACTTTCATCTAAATAATCTACGTTGAAAGTAGTTTTAAATTTCAGATTGTCCATGAAGCTATATTCCGCAAAAGTGCTCATTAAAAGTTTTAACTCTGAACTCTTGTTTGTGCGTTCATTCATGTACAGAATAGGATTCGGATTCCCGAACGTTCCGGATGATTGAATATAAGGTATTAGGCTACCATCATCATTATAGATCTTAGCCACAGGTGTTGTAATTTCAAAGAACTCATCGCGTCCCTGTCCATTAGTGCCTCCCTTTAAATAAGATAAAGTCGGAGCAATGTTCATCCCTACCTTTAACTTTTTTGCCAGATTGCCATCCACATTGGCACGGATAGAGAAACGATCAAAACCGGTGTTCAACATCACACCTTCTTGATTCAGATACCCTGCAGAAACAAAAGATCTTACGTTCTCATTTCCACCGCTAAAACTTACATTAATATCTGACATGGCAGCTGTTCTCAACACAGCATCATACCAATCTACTCCTTCACCTAATGCCTCAGGGTTTCTGTAATCTTCAGGAATATCATTTACTGTAGGTTCTCTATTTTCTTCAAATCGAATTTTATCCTCAATCGCCTCTTTACGGAATTGAGCAAATTCCTGTGCATTCATTAAATTAGGTCTGCCTTTCTGTGCAACTTGTTGTAATCCTGAACTTGCAGCGACATCGATTTTCATCTTTCCATCCGTACCGCGTTTAGTATTGATTAAGATAACGCCGTTGGATCCTCTTGAACCGTAGATGGCAGTTGCCGAAGCATCTTTCAACACGGTCATGGATTCAATATCATTCGGGTTAATAGTTGCTAAAGGATTTGACCGTTCGCTGGAAGAGGATGGAACAGGAAAGCCATCGATAACATATAGCGGCTGACTTCCGGCACCAATAGCACCAATACCCCTAACCTGAATTTTCGGTCCACCTCCTGGCGTACCGTTAGATGTACTTACTTGTACACCTGCAATTTGACCTGATAGGGCCTGATCCGGACTTGCAATTGCCTGGCCCCTTACATTTTTCATAGAGACCGCAGAAATAGATCCGGTAACATCTTTTTTCTGCTGACTTCCATATCCTACAACTACTACCTCATGAATATCCTCTGAACTGCTCTCCAAGGTAATATTTTGAGTGCCTGAAGCATTTACCACGATTTCTTTGGAGGAGTAACCTAAATTATCAAAACTTAGGGTTTGTCCTTTATTCAATTCGATTTCATACTTACCATTCGCATCCGTTGCTGCAGCAATGCTGGTTCCTTTTACCCGTACGGAAACCCCCGCAATCGGAACACCTTGGGCATCATTAACAGTACCGGTAACTTTAATTTTTTCCTGTTTTAATAAAACGGAATAAGAACTGTTTTTACTCCCATTGATACTGATATGAAACGTGTCGTCATTCAAATTAGAATAATTTACCGTTTCTGCATAGCCGAATTGTGATAATAAAATAGCTGGGAAAATAAGGGATAATTGAAGAAATCTTTTCTTCTGTTCCGGACCGAAAGGATGGCCTAGAAACCGCCTGAACGTTGTTGCAGGGACAATTAATCGATTGTTTTTCGTTTTGTTTAATTGGTCATATTGCATACCTTTGCATAGTTAAATGGTTAAACATTAAAGAGTTTCGACCCTCTTGATTTTTTTTAAACCGTTAATAACCGATAGTGGGAAAAACACTATCGGTTTTTTTATCGGTTTATTCATTGTTATTAGTCAATAACGAATCAGACTTTTTCTAAGTAATACATATTAATAATCTTATTTTTTATGGTTTATATTGCGTAATCCAGGTTGAAGATTACTGTTTAAATTAGTTATTTCTAAAGGAGCTAAAATATAATCATAGCATTAAATCAAATATAAATAAACAAGGAATTTTGAGCATCCTGCACCGTCCTGTAGAATGCTGCATCGTCCTGTACTGTCCTGTTTAGAAATCTGCGCCCTTGTTCTTATTTCATTATATTCTTTCCTATTTTTAGATAACCAACGCCTTATCTATGAAAAAGAACCTCTTCATATCTTTATTTATAGTTTTTGCATATTCAATAGCTCAAGCACAAAAAATCCCCGATAGTAGAAACCCTTTACAGCATATTGTCCTTGAAGGCTATGTTAATGATCGTCTATCATCATCTATTACGAACAGAATACTTGCTCAGGACGCCGATCGGTTAGTAAATGCATTTAATCCCGAAAAAAGAACGGAAACCAGCATGTGGCAATCCGAATTTTGGGGAAAATGGTTTACTTCTGCAGTTTTAGCTTATAAGTTTCAACCCTCGGATGAACTTTATCACAAACTAGAGAAAGCGGTATATGGCTTGATGGAACAGCAAACACCGGATGGGTATATCGGAAATTACGCTCCCGACCATCGACTACAGCAATGGGATATTTGGGGGAGAAAATATTGTATGCTTGGCTTACTATCATTTTATGAATTAAAACAGGATAAGAAAGTTCTTCAGGCAGCGGAAAAACTGGCCGATAATCTGATAGATGATCTTAATAAAGCTGATGGAATTATCGTTACTAAAGGGAATTATAGAGGTATGGCCGCTTCTTCCATATTAGAACCTTTCTGTCAATTATATTTAAAAACAAATAATAAAAAATATCTTGATTTTGCACAAAAGATTGTATCCCAATGGAGCCGTGCAGATGGTCCTCAATTGATTGAGAAAAGTAAGGTCAATGTAGCTGAGCGTTTTGAGAAACCAAGTTCTTGGTATAGTTGGGAGCAAGGACAAAAAGCTTATGAAATGATGTCTTGTTATGAAGGACTATTGGAATTGTATCGAATAACGGGAAATTCTGATTATAAGGATGCCGTCATTAATACATGGGAAAATATTCAGAATACCGAGATCAATATTGCCGGTTCAGGAGCTTCTACAGAGATGTGGTTTGCTGGAAAATCACATCAGGCAGATCCGGTTCATCATTATCAGGAAGTTTGTGTTACAGTAACCTGGATCAAACTTAGTCTTCAACTTTTCCGGTTGACCGGGGAACCTAAATATGCTGAAGCTGCAGAATATGCGTATTATAATGCGTTATTAGGATCCTTAAGTAAGGATGGTGCACAATGGGCGAAATACACACCTCTGAATGGTCAACGATTACCAGGTTCTGAACAATGCGGGATGGGGTTAAATTGCTGCGAAGCAAGTGGCCCTCGAGCCTTATTTCTAATGCCTTTCTATGCGGTCACTCAAGAGAATAAAAGTGTTCAGATTAATTACTTTATTCCAGGTATCTATGATATACAGCTTGGTAAAGATAAAGTGCAAATTGAAATAAAAACGGATTACCCGATTTCCGGAAATGTTAGCATTACAGTTAAATCGAAGAAGCCTATTGAAGTTCCGCTGGAAATTCGTGTGCCATCATGGAGTGAGCATACTAAACTTAGGTTAAATAGAGCTCAAGTAGATGAAGAAGTTAATGCAGGTGAATATTATTCTTTTAATAAAACCTGGAAAAACGGCGAAGAGATAACACTTGATCTGGATATGAATCCTCGATTATTATCCGTGGGGGATGAACCTCAATCATTAGCAATCTTACATGGCCCGATTGTCCTTGCCAGAGATGCTTATTTTCAGGAAAGAATTCCTATGAATGCGATTCTTGCCCCTTTATTAAATAAAGAAAATAGAATTGAATTAGCGCCTGATAATAATTCTTCTAGCTGGCTTTCATTTAAAGCGAAATTTATTCCCGAATCTTATTCTGAGCAAGGTGCTGCACCTATAGAAATTCAATTATGTGATTATGCTTCAGCAGGAAACATGAAGCCTTTGAGCTTCTTTCAAACATGGTTTCCACAATTGATCAATAAAAGTAAATGATAAACTTATGTACTATGCGAATGCTTGAAAATAAACGTTTCGTCCTATCGATGCTCCTCTGCATAATGGTTTCTTTTGCTTTAGCACAGGGGAAGTCACCACTAAAGCCCGTTAATTTAAAAATTGAATATATGGATAATCCACAAGGTCTGGATAAACCTATCCCTCGTTTTAGCTGGACCTTGGAGAATACACAGCGTGAATTATTCGATCAAAAACAAATAGCATATAGAATCCTGGTGTCCAGTTCGGAAAATGAATTGAAAAGCGATAAGGGTAATATCTGGGACTCAGATTGGGTAACGAGTAATGAAATGAGTCAGATCAGCTATTTGGGTTCAACATTATTATCCGATCAATCTTATTTCTGGAAGGTTATGATTAAAGACCAGAACAACGCTACCTCCAAATGGAGTGAAACGGCAAATTGGTCAACAGGTTTTTTTAGAGATAATGAATGGGAAGCCAAATGGATAGGTGGTGAGGAAGTGTTTGATCCGCAACAAGTTGATTGTAATATTTGGGATCCTTGGCTTCGCAAATCTTTTGTTCTGAATAAGCTTGGTACAAAAGCTAATATCTACGTAGCATCTATAGGCTATCATGAACTGTATGTCAATGGAAATAGAGTAGGTGAGGAAGTCTTAGCACCTACTGTAACAGATCATACTAAACGAGCGAGGTATGTCAGATATGATATTGCTCCATACCTTAAGAAAGGAAAGAATGTAATAGCAATCTGGTTGGGAACATCCTGGTCTATCTTTCCGGGCTATGATCTAGAGGGATCAAGACCTTTATTACCAATGGTTACTGCCCAATTAGCTATTTATCCCGGAAAACAAATAAATGAAACGCCTATTCTGAAAATTATTACAGACAGTAGCTGGAAACACAAGGACTCACCTAATAAATTAATAGGCTCGTGGGATTTTGGAAGAATGGGGGGTGAGCTATGGGACGATAGGAAAAAAGATGATTTATGGAATACCATTGAATACGATGATACCAAGTGGGAGGATGCAAAAGTATATAATTTGAACCTCAAGATTACTGCATCCAATACCTTAGGAAATAAAATTCAACAAGAATGGAATCCTGTAAGTATCGACGCTTTAACTGATGGGAGTTATAAGGTGGATATGGGTAAAAATTTCGCAGGATGGACCAGGGTAAAGGTAAAAGGTAATGAGGGTGATACCATTCGATTTTTATATTCTGAAAGACCACAAGATGAAATGACCTTTAATCTTCATTCTGCTCTTATTATAGGTAAATCCGGAGAAGGAGAGTTTCAAAATCGATTCAATTATTCGTCAGGTCGTTGGATTACCATCAAAGGATTAAAGGAAAAACCAAAACCAGAAGATATAAGTGGCTATGCTATCCGAACTGATTTTAAAGATGCTTCAAGTTTTAAGAGTTCGGATTCCTTGCAGAACTGGATTTATGATAAAGTGAGATGGACTTTTGAAAATCTTTCAATAGGCGGCTTTATTGTGGATTGTCCACAGCGTGAGCGAATGGGATATGGAGGAGATGCGCATGCTACTAGTGAAACAGGAATGTTGAATTATCAATTGGGGGCTTTTTACAGTAAATGGATGCAGGATTGGCGCGATGTACAAGGAACAGAACCGATGGTAGGTAATATGCGTGATACCAATTATGCAAGAAAAGAGATAACTAGTGGTCGTATACTGAACAATGGTATTTTACCTCATACTGCGCCAACATACTGGGGTGGCGGTGGTCCTTCATGGGGAGGTATCGTAGTAAGTTTACCTTATTTTATGTTCGAACGGTATGGAGATAAACAGGTGCTCAAGGAAAATTATGAACTAATGAAGGGCTGGCTGGCTTTTTTAGATAGTCATGTGGAAAATGATTTAATGAAAAGGTTTGGCGGTCAATGGGATTTTCTAGGCGATTGGTTATGGCCAAATGCTACAGCCGAAGGAATGAATAATGATAAAGAAGAAACCTTGGCATTAAATAACTCCTATAGAGTTTATAACTTAAGGACAGCCGCAAAAGTGGCCAGAATATTAGGAGATGAGTCACAAGCAAAAGAATGGGAAAATAAAGCTGAAGCTTCTTCAAAAGCTATTCATGCGCGATTTTATCATCCTGAAACCTCGATCTATGCCGATGGTTCAATGGCAAATCTGGCAACAGCACTCTTGGCAGGGGTAGTGCCGAATTCCGAAATAGAGAAAGTAAAATTAAGCTTGGATAAAGAGATTCTAAATAATCGGAATGGTCATATCCATGCCGGAATAACCGGAGGAGCCTTATTATTCAAATGGTTGCGTATGGATAATAGGAATGATCTTATATTCAGTATGACTTCAAAAAAAGATTATCCTAGTTGGGGATATATGAAAGAGAATGATGCAACAACCATTTGGGAAATGTGGGAGAAAGATTTACCTGGTCATTCTTTATTGCATAGTTCTTATTTATATCCCGGAGCCTGGATGATTGAGGGCTTGGGTGGAATAAAAGCCTCTAGCCCCGGTTATAAAACTTTTATTATTCAACCTCCTCTGGCACAGGATACTGAAATTGATTGGGTACAATCCAGTTTCGATTCTCCTGTAGGTCTCATTGTATCCGATTGGAAAAGAACAGAAGGGAAATTACAAATGCGAATTCAGGTGCCCCCAAATGCGAAAGCTATTTTAAAAGTCTCAAGGCATGAGAGTATAAATTTAGAAAAGTATAAGCAGCAAATCAAAGAGTTACCATCAGAAAAAAAATACAGATGCTATGAGCTGGTCTCAGGTAGCTATATGATAGACTAGACTGCGGTCTAATTTCGTCCAGACCTTTGGAAAGCACATTCATGTAAGAACAGGATAGTGCTTTCCAAAGGCTTTTTTATATTTAAGCACATTTACAGAATTATAACCTATTTCGGTCATGAGACATCAATCTATTCTAATACTTTTATGTATTTGCCTCTCACATTTTGTTTCCTATGGACAGCATAAGTTGAGCGATGGAGCCAAACACATCAGTCCTTTAACCAGAGAATACATTTACCCCACCCGGATTGTTTGGCATGAGGGTCAAATTGACGGTGTTGATTATCTGAAAGTAGAAGGAGACGGTCAGGCTAATCTTACCAATGAGAATATTACCATTTTAAAAAATAACAGTAACAGTACAAGTTCTGTGTTATTAGATTTCGGAAAAGAGATGAACGGTTCTCTGGAAATTGTGACAGGTATGTGGGGAGGTGAGAATACACCGCGGAATGTCAGAATTCGTTTGGGAGAATCCGTATCGGAAGCAATGTCTGAAATAGGTGCAAAGGGAGCAACGAATGATCACGCCATGCGTGATATGAAATTACAACTACCTTGGTTAGGAAAGAACCAGACTGGCGAATCAGGATTTCGTTTTGCAAGAATTGATTTTTTAGATGCAAATGCTGAATTACATCTTCGCGAGGTAAGGGCAATTGCGACATATCGTGATATTCCCTATTTGGGAACATTTAAGAGTAGTGACGAACGACTAAATAAAATTTGGGAAGTTGGAGCTTATACAGTCCATCTTAATATGCAGGATTATCTATGGGATGCCATTAAAAGGGATCGTTTAGTTTGGGTGGGGGATTTACATCCTGAGGTCGCAACAGTTAATACGGTTTTCGGATATAATGAAGTTGTCCCAAAAAGTTTAGATTTAGCTCGTGAATCTACGCCATTACCAGGCTGGATGTGTGGAATTAGTACTTATTCCATGTGGTGGATTGTCCTCCATTATGATTGGTATATGGCGCATGGTAACCTAGAATATTTGGCTGAGCAAAAACCTTACTTACAAGGTTTGGTAAAGCAAATTCTGAGTAAGGTAAAAGATGGCAAAGAACAAATGGATGGCACAAGATTCTTAGATTGGCCTTCCAGTGAAGATAGTCTTGCTGTACATGCAGGATTACAGGCGATGACTATTCTTGCTCTTGAAAAAGCATCTCAAATCAGTACTTTTTTAAATGATCAGGAAACAAAAAAACTGTGTGATGATGCACTTGTGAAAATGAGAAAGGTAAAACCTGAACATAATAACTCTAAACAGGCCGCAGCATTAATGTCTTTAGTCGGATTAATGGACAAACAGAAAGCATATGATGACGTGTTAAAAGTCGGAGGAGCAAAGAATTTTTCTACTTTTTATGGATATTATATGCTTGAAGCTATGGCAAAGGCAGGCAAGTATAATGAGGCTATGGATATAATCTCAGAATACTGGGGAGCTATGTTAGATTTAGGAGCGACAACTTTTTGGGAAGATTTCAATATAGAATGGCTACCTAATGCCAGTAGGATTGATGAATTAGTGCCTGCGGGTAAAGTTGATATTCACGGAGATTTCGGGGCTTATTGTTATGTTGGTCATCGTCATAGTTTTGCCCATGGATGGGCCTCCGGACCTACTATCTGGTTGTCTGAACATGTATTAGGTGTAAAGGTAGCCGAACCGGGAGGTAAAGCATATACTGTAAAACCTCATCTTGGAAACTTAAGTTTTGCTGAAGGTACTTTCCCAACCAAATATGGTATTATTAAAGTTAAGCATACAAAGGATGCAAATGGTAAGGTTATCTCCGAAATTGAAGCACCTAAAGAAGTTAAAATAATAAGATAGAACATGAATTTTAATCCATATCTAAAGTCAGTATTTAGTTTATCTGTCATGCTTTTCGCTATGCATTCATTTGTTATTGCGAACATTCAACCGAAATACCTCAGAACAGAATATAAAGTAAATCCCTTTGTAGAAGAAAGTGCCGCAAGGTTGAGCTGGGAATTAGAGGGAAGCGGATTTAACCGGTTTCAATCCGCATATCAAGTATTAGTAGCATCTTCTGAATCTTTATTAAAGAAAGATCAGGGTGATTTATGGGATAGTAAAAAGGTTAAAAGCAACCAAACAAATCAAATCGAATATGCAGGAAAAGCCTTACAGTCCGGGCAGAGGGTTTACTGGAAAGTAAAATCTTGGGATGAAAAGGATAAAGCCGGTAAATGGAGTGATGTTAATTATTGGGAAATGGCAAAACCTCAAACCCAAGATTGGAAAGCAAAATGGGTTGGGGTAGATTTAAATCATCTTGCCAAAGAAGGAGAATACCATCTTCCCCCTTCCCCTTATTTAAGGAAACAAGTTAATCTTGCAAAAAAGGTAAAATCAGCCAGGTTATACATCAGTTCTTTAGGATTACATAACTTCTATATCAACGGAGAAAAAATTGGATTAGATTACTTCGCATCAGGTTGGACTGACTACAATAAAAGAGTGTATTACAATGTATATGATGTAACAAAACAAATTCAATCAGGCGATAATAGCTTTGCAGCCATATTATCCAATGGTTGGTATGCAGGTTATTTGGGTTATGCTTTATTAGTAGGTACTCCTCAGGTTAATCAGTTCTACGGTAAATTCCCACTATTAAAAGCTCAGGTTGATGTTCAATATGAAGATGGTACAGAGGAGGTTATTATTACTGATGGAACCTGGAAAACAAGTACTGCTGCGGTACTAGAATCAGATTTCTTAGAGGGCGAAACACACGATGCACGTAAAGAACAAAAAGGATGGAATATGGTCGGTTTTAACGACGCCTCTTGGACAAATGTTAATGAATTTCCGGATAAAGCTGAACAGCAATTGCAGCTGTACCCTAGCAATCCGGTACGTATTATTCAAGAACTACCAGCTAAATCAATCACAAAAATAGAAGAGGGTAAATACATTGTTGACTTTGGTCAGAATTTCGCTGGTAATATTCGTTTAAAACTCAAAGGAAACTCAGGAGATAAATTAATTTTCCGATACGGAGAAATGTTATTCCCCGATGGAAAATTAATGACCGATAATCTGAGAAAAGCCAGAGCTACCGATACGTATATTTTTGCAGGCAATGGGATTGAGGAGTGGACACCAAGCTTTACTTTTCATGGCTTTCAATATGTAGAAATCTCCGGATTAAAGGAAGAACCGAAACTAGATTTTTTAACAGGATTGGTATTAAGCTCAGACCTGGAGTCAGTAGGTCATTTTGAGTCGGATAATAAGATGTTAAATCAACTGTACAGTAATATCGTTTGGACCCAAAAGGCTAACTACCTGGATGTTCCTACAGATTGTCCTCAACGAGATGAACGTTTAGGATGGACTGGAGATGCTCAGATTTATATGCGATCAGCCATATTCAACGCAGATGTTGCCCCATTCCACAAAAAATGGGTTAAAGACCTGCATGATTCTCAGTGGCCAAATGGCGCTTATCCTGTTTATTCACCTATGCCCGTTAATTCAGCTGGTGTTGCTGCTATCCGTGCTGACGACGCATTCTCACCAGGTTGGTCAGAAGCGGGAATTATCTGTACCTATGAGATTTTTAAGGCTTATAACGATCAGAGAATAGTGAAGGAATCTATACCATACATGAATAAATTTATGGATTTCTTGAAAGCCAGAACAAAGAATGGAGTTCTTCCTGAGAAATCATTTGAAGATGTTAACCCTAAAGGAGGATTTGGTGACTGGCTTTCAGTTGGTGAAAAAACAAGTCCTGATTTATTAGCTACAACGTATTACTTCTATTGTAATAAACTGATGGCAGAGATGTGTAGGGCAATAGGAGATAATGCTAAAGCACAAGCCTATGAATCAGAAATGCAAATCGTGAAGGCTGGTTTCAAAAACCATTATATGGATAAGGAAGGTAAGCTTAAAACTAATTCAGCATTATATGGTAATGGAGCTGGGTATGTTGAAGGACAAAATGGTTTTGCTGGTCACACACAAACAGCTTATGCCAATGCGCTATATTCTGGTATTTTAAATGAATCTGACGCTGGTTTGGCAGGTAAGTATTTGAGAGAACTTATAGAAAGTAACGGGAATAAATTAAGCACCGGATTCTTAGGTTTTAAACCATTATTACCGGCATTAACAGCTTCCGGATCTACTGATAAAGCTTATCAGTTAATTCAAAGTACGGAATACCCTTCTCTTGGTTACGAGGTGGTGAATGGTGCCACATCTATCTGGGAACGTTGGGATAGTTACACTAAGGACCAGGGATTTGTTCATAATGCTGCCATGAATTCATTTTCGCATTATGCATTCGGATCTGTAAACGAATGGATGTTTGAGAACATGTTAGGTATAAAAGCCAAAGAAAACGGGTATCAGGAAATTTATATTCAACCTGAAATTGGTGATTACGGAATACAAAAAGCTTCAGGATCTTTCCGATCTATTGCCGGAAATATAAAAAGTGCATGGACAAAAAGTAGTCATGCTCAAACCCAGGAATTGGAAATTCCTGTAAATGTAAAAGCATTCTGTTACATAGATACAGATGATGAAAGTGCTATTCAGGTTAACGGCAAACCACTTAATAAACAAGATCAGGTATTATCTGTAAAAAAGCAAAATGGTAAAGTAATATTAGAATTGGGATCCGGGAAGTATCAAATCAATACAAGCTATTAGTATCATGATGAAACAGGTCGCTTTTAAAATGAAATTGCACGCGGGTAATGAAGAAGAATACCTGCGTAGACACCAGGAGATATGGCCTAAACTGGCCGCTTTATTAAAAGAAAATGGAATATCAGATTATTCCATTTTCCTGGATCCGGAAACATTGGATCTCTTTGCTGTTCAAACAATAGATAATCAATATAAAGAGACTGTCTTGCGAGAGCACCCGATTATGAAGGAATGGTGGGAATATATGAAGGATCTTATGGAAGTAAATGCTGATTATTCCCCTAAAACTTGGACATTAAAACAAGTATTTTACTTACCTTAGGCAGAACAGTGAAAAACCTATTTTGTAATTCTACTAATTTATGACTAGCAAGGTATCTGATTTTTTGAAAACCATTCAGATTAGTGACTTTTCAGCAACACCAAAGTATAAGCAGTTGTCGAGTGCCATTATAGATGCCGTAAAAGTGGGTACTTTAGAGAAGGATGATATGTTGCCATCTATCAATGAGCTATCTGTATATGTTGATATCTCCAGAGATACCGTTGAGAAGGCATATAAGTTCTTAAAAAATGCCGAAATTATTGCTTCTATTCCTGGAAAAGGTTACTACATCGCCACCATTGATGTGAAGCAAAGACAAAAAATTGCCATTTTACTCAATAAATTAAGTGCACACAAAAAGATTGTTTATGATTCATTTGCCAAAGAACTGGAAGATGATGCAGCCCTTGACCTTTTTGTGTATAACTCCGATATTACTTATCTCAGAACGCTTTTAGGTAGCTTAACAAAAACCTATGATTATTATGTTCTCTTTCCTCATTTTAAGGAGGGTAGAGATCAAGCTCCCGAAATTATCAATAAACTAATTCCTTCTGATAAACTGGTGTTATTAGGTAAATATATCGAAGAAATAAAAGGAGACTTTGCTGCAGTATATGAAAATTATGAAAAGGATATTTATGGCGCACTCGAAGAAGCTTTACCTGCATTGAGTAAATATCATACCTTAAATCTCATTTTCCCTGATAACAGTGATTATCCAAAAGCAATTATTAAAGGCTTTTATAAATTTGCACAGCAATATGCCTTTAATCATACGCTAGTGAGTGAATTGGAGAAAGAAAAAATTGATATCGGTACTTGTTATATCAATATTGCAGAAGATGATTTAGTGAAACTTCTGGATAAAATAATAAAGAAAAATCTTCAGATTGGTCAAGATGTTGGTGTCATCTCTTATAATGAAACCCCGCTTAAGAAATTTATTCTGAACGGAATTACGACCATCTCTACTGACTTTGAAATGATGGGGAAAATGGCGGCTGAGCTCATAAAAAATCGGTCCAAGGACCATGTCGAAGTTCCTTTTTATTTGAATCAAAGACCGTCAATATAAGAATCAGCAGATATAAGATACAGGCCAAATAAGCCAGCTCATTGTCTTTGACTTAAGCCGGTTTAAAAGCAAAAGGTGAACCTATTTCAGGTCCACCTTTTATTGTTATATTAGTTTGGTAATATTTTAAATTATTTCAATGGGAATTCTTTGAAAATTCCCTTAACAACTTCAGGGAGTTTGTTAATCGATCTTTCCGGATTTCTTATTTCACCAGAACCTCGGGCTTGCCATACCACCGAATTTGTTTGGCGATCTGTAGCTTCAATGATAAGGTGTGAATAGCGAACCTTCTCTTTACCTACAGGATAAGAAGGACCTCTCCATCCCCAGCCCCACCAAGGACTAAATCCCCATGGACCACCCCATCCCCAACCGGAATGCCCGTATACCATACGGCTCCTATTGTTAACAATAGTGATGTAACGGAAAAGAATATCAGGATTATCTTTACTATATGTCAGACCTCTAGCCTCAAGTTCGCGATTTGCTGTTGATAAAATATTATCCTTAGCAATATCATTCGTGAAGTAATTCTTTGATAGCGAGTCTACAGGAGGTAACCAACCGTACGTTTTATATTGCGAGAAATCTAGGGACTGAACCCTCGTCATATTATATTTATATGCGCTACAGGAGCCTAAAACTAAGACAACTCCAAGAAGCATTATTGACCAAAACTTTTTCATAAATCTCAATTTATCTTATTAGACTCATTTTATCACAAAAGGTTTAATGCTAAAATGAATATTTTGCTACCAAAGGCATCGATCTGCCCGGACCAAAAGCTTTGGGGCTAACTCGCAGCATAGGAGGTGCCTGAAAACGTTTAAATTCAGCATTACAAAGTAATTTATAGACGCGGTTTACTAAAGTCTCCTCAAAGCCTAAATTGATAACATCTTCTCTTGATTTCTCCATTTCAATCAACTGAAATAATACCGAATCCAATAAATCATAATCCGGTAATGAATCTGAATCTTTTTGATCCGGTCTTAATTCCGCAGAAGGTGGTTTGACAATTGTATTCATCGGTATTATTTCCCTTTCACGATTTATGAATCTCGCTAACTCAAAGGCTTGAGTTTTATAAACATCACCAATGACGCTAATTGATCCGGCCATATCACCATATAAGGTTCCGTAACCTACAGCTGCCTCACTTTTATTGGACGTGTTCAATAATATGTTTCCAAATTTATTTGAAATAGCCATTAAGAGCGTGCCTCTTGTTCTGGCTTGTATGTTCTCTTCTGTAATGTCAGTTTCTCTTCCTTCAAAGGTTTCTGACAGGCTATTTTCAAAGGCTGCCGCAATATCTTTAATGGGGATTATTCTGTGCTGGCAACCTGTGTTTTGCACTAGGTCCAAAGCGTCTTTTAAAGAATGATCTGAAGAGTAAATAGAAGGCATCAAAATAGTTAATACATTTTCAGCACCTAATGCTTCGCAGGCTAAAGCCGCAACTAAGGCAGAATCCAACCCGCCGGAAAGTCCTAAAACAGCAGTTTTAAAGCCGGATTTATGAAAATAATCCTTTAACCCTAATACAAGCGCATCGTGAATTAACGATATCTCAGTTGTATTTTTTTGCTCAAAAGGTAAGGAAGACTGAAGATCATTATTTACTAATTCAACTAGTTGTAAATCTTCTTCAAAGGCTTTTAGTTCCATGATAACTTCTGCCTTTTTATTTAAAACTAAAGAGCGGCCGTCAAAGATGATGTCGGTCTGTGCACCCACATGATTCACATAAATCAACGGTGCAGCCGCTTTGATGACGTTTCGGACCAATACATTTTTTCTACTTTCAAAATGTGTATAGGAGAAAGGTGAAGCCGCAATATTGATAATAAGATCAGGATTCTCTTTAGCCAATTCCAACATGATATCTCCCACGTATGAATTCGGACCATCATCATCCCAAAGATCTTCACAGATTGTTAGTGCAATTGTTTTTCCTTTAAAATTAATACAGCTAACACTTTTATTAGGTTCAAAATACCGGTATTCATCAAAGACATCATAATCGGGTAGAAGGCTTTTCTTGGTAATTGATTTAACTTCTCCATCCTCGATTAAAACTGCCGAATTGTACAGCGATTTTCCCTCACCATCCTGATTGGGAACCGGTGCCCCGATGATACATGCGATATCCTGGCAGTGTTCTTTAATAAGTTCTATACTCTGATAACAATTTTGAAGGAAGGCCGGATTACGAAGCAAATCTTTCGCCGGATAACCCCCGATAGCTAATTCGGCAAACACAATAAGTTCTGCGCCAGCTTCTTTAGCCTGTTGGATACTATCTATAATTTTTTGATTGTTCTTTTCGAAATTTCCGATATGGTAGTTGAGCTGTGATAAAGCAATCTTCATATACTAACTTTTATTGTAAAAATAGAAATAATATTTAGTTAAAGCCAATTTTGAATTTATCAAAAATTGCTTGAGACTGTTGGCTTGCTGATGTAAATTGTATTCATATCTTACCCTATATTTCTTCGATAAAAAGTGGGTTTTAATTGGGTGAGTAACGGGTAAGATACGGGTGAGAGATGGATAATTAACGAGAGAATCGCTAGTGGGAAGGAGGTGGTTTTATTTCCGAGATGCCAAGTTTTTTTTTGCGTCTTTTGTCTATTATCTAAATTTACTAAATACTATTCTCATTCTTGTCACTTTTGAGGCGCAAAAGTAACCAAAACGCTTGGCTCATTTAAGGTGGCTTTTCCCGCAAGGCCTTGGCTCAGGAAGGAATTTCCTTTGATGGCGAGGAGGGATTCCATTCTTTATCCTTTTTAGATTGGATAAAGAATAAAGACCATCGCAAGGCCAATCCCTACGCACCTGGCCACGGCAAATTCCTTCCTTCTTTCCAACACTGAAAATGAGCCGGGGAGGGTGCCAGATTCTGCTGCGCTTTGTCTAACCTTCCGCTCTGCTCGGGCTGACAGAGGGTTTGTCGTTCTTTTTCATCATTCTTGTCACAGTGAACGGCGTCGAACTGCGACCGCACACCCTTAAAGTCTATTGTCTTTTGTCTTAGATCTAATAGAAAAAGGCAACCTTTCGATTGCCTTTTTCTATTAGATTTTTAGGATCTTGTTATCTGCTAATATCAATTACTTCAATAGTGAAATCTACTGGAGTATTAGCTGGGAGAACATTACCATCAGCATCTTTTACTTCATTATTGTCATAATAATAAGGAGATGGAGCAATCACTCTGATTTTGGATCCTTTAAGCAATCCTTTTCCTAACAAGCCTGGATAATATTTTCCATTGATGTTGTCGGGGTAAAATGCAACAAGCCATGCTGTAGGAACATATCCTTGAAGTATTGAAGCTCTGGTTGCTGTTGTTACTTCTTTAGAATAATCTCCAGTGATACCTTTTTCTGAATATTTTACAGAAGCTGATACAGTCATAAATGAATTGCCGGATTGTACATATTCAAATGTACTATCAACTGTAGACGGAAGAACTTCATACCATATTCCTAAAGAGTCATTTTTCATGATCTTTTCTTCTGAAAGGTGTTCTCTTGCATAAGCTTCAACTATTGACTTTTGCTTATCTAATACAGAATCTATTCTTGCTTGTTCTTCTTCCCAAGATGGACCATCATAATTATTGTCATCCTTCATACAAGAAGAGATTGAAACCACCGCCACTAAT
>JBEBRZ010000018.1:0-42371 GCA_040394615.1 Sphingobacterium mizutaii | reverse complement strand
AAAAAATCCTTAATAATCATGTACCTTTGTCTATGCGTTTTGATATTATTACCGTATTACCACAACTTTTGGATAGCCCTTTTGCTCATTCCATCCTCCAAAGAGCTCAAAAAAAGAACCTTTGTGCTATTCACGTACACAACTTAAGAGAATATGCAGATAATAAGCATAAGTCGGTCGATGATTACCCTTATGGTGGCGGGTCAGGAATGGTGATGCAAATTGCACCCTTTGCAGCTTGTATCGAGAAATTAAAAGCCGAACGAGAATATGATGAGATAATTTACATGACCCCTGATGGTGAAACATTAAATCAGGATATTGCCAACGGATTGACGTCAGCAAAAAATGTAATTATTCTCTGTGGTCATTACAAAGGAATAGATCAGAGAATCAGAGACATCTATGTTACAAAAGAAATTTCTATCGGAGATTATGTGTTATCGGGAGGTGAATTACCTGCTGCTATTTTAGTGGATGCAATCGTCCGTCTCATCCCCGGAGTTTTATCGGATGAGACCTCAGCTCTTTCGGATTCTTTCCAAGACGGATTGTTAGACGCCCCTATTTACACAAGGCCTGTAGATTGGAAAGGTCATAAAGTACCGGAAATTTTACTAAGCGGACATGAAGCCAAAATAACTGCTTGGCGCCATGAACAACAACTTCAACGAACAAAAGATCGTAGGCCTGATTTGCTAAATGACTAAATAATTTAACAAATCTTTGCTTTTTTAACAAATAAAGTTTGAATATTCAATTTTTCTTTTAATTTTGTCATGAAATGATGACAACTAGACAATATACTAACCGTTGGTGGCTTCTGACTAAATAAGTCGGGAAGGTGGTATATTATTAGATAAAAATTTTCATAATCAACCAAAACCACAAGATGGTAAGCCCGACGATAATCGTCGGGCTTTTTTTATTTTTGAACAATTTTAAATTACACATATGAACTATAATTTCAGGACAAACCATAAAAAGATCTTGGCAGATACCACGACACCTGTCAGTATTTATTTAAGGCTCCGTGACACTTTTCCCAATAGCCTCTTATTGGAAAGCTCCGAATATCACAGTCGAGATAATAACATCAGTTACATCTGTTGTCAACCAGTCGCCAGCATTATTCTTGAAGACGAGGGGCTGAACATTACCTTACCTAATCAAAAGAAAATCCAAAAGAAAGCGGAAGGTCTAAACCTCCGTGAAGAAGTCTCTAACTTCAGAAAATCATTTCATTCTGACCCTATCCCGGAGGTAAACGTTATCTCCAACGGATTATTCGGATACTTTACTTTTGAGGCCGTTGAACATTTTGAAGATATTAAATTAACAGCAGAAGATAATCCCAGAAGAAGTATTCCCACGTTACAATATCATATTTATAAATACGTAATTGCAATAGATCACTTTAGAAATCAACTTTATATTTTTGAACACTTATTGGATGATGAACAGAGCGAATTAGATAGATTGCAATTCCTTATTCAAAACAAGAATTTTCCAGAATATACTTTTCAAATAAAAGGAGAAGAGTCTTCTAATATGCAAGATGAAGATTTCAAGGCATTAGTAAATAAAATGAAAGAACATATTCAACGAGGTGATGTGTTTCAAATAGTTCCTTCCAGGGCATTTGAAACTTCATTCTCAGGAGATGAGTTCAATGTTTACAGGGCTTTACGCTCTATTAATCCCTCCCCTTACCTCTTCTACTTTGATTACGGTGATTTCAAACTTTTCGGATCATCTCCGGAGGCGCAGTTAACCATTAAAAATGATGTTGCTACGATTTACCCTATCGCCGGAACATTCAAACGAACAGGAAACATGGAGCAAGATGAAAGAATCGCCGAAGAACTAAAAAACGATCCAAAAGAAAGTGCAGAACATGTTATGCTGGTTGATCTGGCTCGTAATGATTTGAGTAGACATTGTACAAATGTTCAGGTAAAATCCTATAAAGAAGCACAATATTACTCTCATGTGATTCATTTGGTATCCAAAGTAAGCGGAATCATGAATCCAAACACAAACCCTTATGATGTCGTGGGAGATACTTTCCCTGCCGGAACTTTGTCAGGAGCACCAAAACATATGGCTATTACATTAATTGACCGATACGAAGGATTACAACGATCTTTCTATTCAGGTGCAATTGGCTTCATGGGTTTTAACGGAGATTTCAATCATGCTATTATGATCCGTTCCTTCCTGAGTAAACAAAATGTATTACATTACCAAGCCGGCGCAGGAATCGTATTAGATTCTGATCCTGAAAAAGAATTACAAGAAGTAAACAACAAAATTTCTGCCCTTCGCAGAGCATTAGAATTAGCAGAAAATATATAAAATGAGCAAGCCAATATTAGTGATCGACAACTACGATTCATTTACTTATAATTTGGTTCACCTTCTACAGGAATTGAACGAGCAATATGAAGTCGTTAGAAATGATAAGTTCGAATTAGATTATGTCGATAACTTCGACAAGATTTTACTTTCACCAGGTCCAGGAATACCGGAAGAGGCCGGACTTTTAATGGAGGTTATCCGCAAATACGCTCCAACTAAAAGCATTCTGGGAATCTGTCTTGGTCAACAAGCTATTGCAGAGGTATTTGGTGCCAAATTGTATAATATGCCCAAACCATTACATGGTGTTGCTACCAGTATTACGATAACTGATCATTCTGAACCCATTTTTGCAAATTTTCCAGATGATTCAAAAATAGGAAGGTATCACTCCTGGGCAGTAGCTCCGGATTCTTTGACTGAACATTTAAAAATTACTGCGTTAGATCCTGATGGTGTTATCATGGCGCTTACCCATACAGAATATGATGTAAAAGGCGTACAGTTTCACCCTGAATCTATCCTTACCGACAATGGAAAAACCTTAATAGCTAACTGGATTAAAGGAGATAAATAGCATTATTTCATATTACTGATTATTATTCATGACCATACTAGATAAAATTGTAGCAAGAAAAAAGGAAGAAGTAGCGGAAACAAAAGCAAAAACAAGTATTGCCCAACTTCAGGAGAGCAAATTATTTTTAAGATCTTGTTACAATCTTAAAAACAGCATATTAGACCCGAGTAAAACAGGGATCATTGCTGAGTACAAAAGAGCCTCTCCTTCCAAAGGACTTATTAATGGGACCTCTACTGTTCAGGAAGTCGTAAAAGGATATCAAGAAGCAGGGGCTTCTGCTATATCAGTTTTAACTGATAAAGATTTCTTTCAGGGATCCTTAGAAGATCTTATTGCAGCCCGTGAAGTACTTGAAATTCCATTACTGCGCAAAGAGTTCATTGTTGACAGTTATCAAATTGCAGAGGCAAAAGCTTATGGTGCGGATATTATTTTATTAATCGCGGCATGTTTAAGCTCAGAAGAAATTCAAAACTTATCAGCATACGCAAAATCCTTAGGATTAAACGTACTCTTGGAAGTACATAATGAGGAAGAACTGAACCGCAGCATCTTCGAAAGCATTGATGCAATTGGTGTAAATAACAGAAACCTAAAAGACTTTATTGTTTCTTTGGATGCGTCATACGATTTAGTAAACAAGATTCCCGATCGATTTATCAAAGTATCTGAAAGTGGAATTTCTGATCCCGAGACGATCAAAGAGCTTAAAAAGGCTGGATTTAACGCCTTCTTAATCGGAGAAAACTTTATGAAAACAGAAGATCCACAAAAGGCTATTATGGACTTCGTGAAGAAAATAGAGATTTAAACATAGATAATTAGATGCTATGTATCGGATAGAAGGATCCGTAGGCTCATTAGCAGATACTTAATTCTAAATTCTATTTACTTATCTTTGTAAAAATTTTCAAATAGATGTCTGTTAAGATTGGTGAACATATTGATTTAGGGGAGTTTCCATTATTATTAGCTCCTATGGAAGACGTAAGTGATCCTCCATTCCGTTACGTTTGTAAACAGAACAGTGTGGATATGATGTACACTGAATTCATTTCCTCAGAAGGATTAATCCGTGATGCTGCTAAATCCCGTCAGAAACTAGATATATTTGAATATGAAAGACCGATTGGCATTCAGATTTTTGGTTCTGATATTGAACACATGCGTCAATCAGCAGAGATCTGTTCTGCCGCAAATCCGGATTTAATTGATATTAATTACGGTTGTCCTGTTAAAAACGTTGCTTGTCGTGGTGCAGGCGCAAGCTTATTGCAAGATATAGACAAGATGGTAGCTATGACTAAAGCAGTTGTAGAGGCCACTCATCTCCCTGTTACTGTTAAAACCAGATTAGGATGGGACGATAACACAAAAAACGTTTACGAGGTAGCAGAACGTCTTCAAGATATCGGAATAAAGGCATTGTCTATTCATGGAAGAACAAGAGCTCAGATGTATAAAGGACAAGCGGATTGGTCAATGATCCGGGACATTAAAAGAAATCCTAGAATCAAGATTCCTATTTTTGGCAATGGGGATGTGGACTCCGTTGAAAAAGCAGCTGCATGGCGCCAGGAATATGAGGTAGATGGCATTATGATTGGTAGAGCATCAATAGGATATCCATGGATCTTCCGTGAGGTAAAACACTTCTTTCAAACCGGAGAACGTTTGGAAGGCCCAACGGTCTCTGAACGGGTTGATGTATGTTACACCCATCTAACCAAATCCATAGAATGGAAAGGCGAGAAAACCGGAATATTTGAAATGAGAAGGCATTATGCCAATTATTTTAAAGGAATCCCCAACTTCAAAGAATATAGAATGAAATTGGTAAGTCTACAGGATGTACATGAAATTGTGGAAGTACTAGAAGAAATAAGATATAACTTTGCTGAAGAAGTCGCTTAATAAAAGCGACTTTTTTATTTCCTAATACTTATTTCCCTCTTCTCAAAATTTTTAGAACAGAGTCCTTCTCCAGGTAAGCAACTCCTGCCAGAAACGCGATCAACACTAAATTTCCAACCCAAAAGTTTCCATAATAGGCTAACCAAGAAACAGCCAATCCACTTAATAAATAAGCAATGATCTTCCTATTATTATAGGGAATCGTATAATTTTGTTGCCCCCAGGTATAAGAGAGTACCACCATGACAATATATGTAACTGTGGTCGAAAGAGCAGCACCTACATACGAAAAATGAGGAATTAATGAAAAATTCAAAACGATCGTAATAATAGCACCTATCCCTGAAATATATAAACCATACCTCGTCTGATCAGATAATTTATACCACACCGATAAATTCATATATACACCCAATAACACATAATTAAACAGTAGAATTGGGACAATTACAAGACCTGACCAATAGTTTTCATTAATAAAATGCTTCAACCAATCTAAATTAGCACATAAACCGATCATCACAACAACCATGGCAATTACAAAGTACTCCATGATCATCGCATAAGTTTTACGAGCATTTTCATTTTTGGAATAAGAGAAGAAAAATGGTTCTGCTCCTAAACGGAATGCTGTAACAAATAAATTTAAGAAGACAGCTATTTTAGCAACAGCTCCATAAACCCCGTTATCTTCTTCACCTTGCACACCAGGAATCAACCGGGGTATCATCATCTTATCTAGATGCTCATTGATAATAAAGGAGATATTTGCTATTAAAATGGGAAAAGAATAAGCGATCATGTTTCTCATCAATTTAGAGTCAACCCTAAATCTAAAACCTATAATCTGTGGGGTTAATAAAAGCAGCGTAGCAATACTGGCTATTACATTTGCTATAAAAACATTTCCTAGCCAGCCTTCTCTGAACCATCCGGCACTTATTTCACGCCAAAACTCAGAAGACTTATTAAGCTCAGGTAACCAGGACAGTAAAAATAAATTCCCTGCAATAAAAACAAAAATATTTATCAGTTTAACAGCACCATAGCGAATCGGTCTCCCTTCAGCCCTTAATTTCGCAAACGGAACTACTGCTAGCGCATCAGCTGCAATAATTATTGCAAACAACTTGACATACAAGATATAATCAGGTGTATTAACACCTTCACTCAACCATAATGCAATTGGATCTGTGAATGTAAAGACAGTTAACAGAAAAATTGCGGTGGTGATTAGTGTAATAAAGAAACTACTGTCGAAAACACGGCTTTTATCTCCTTCTACTTTTTGCAGGTATCTAAAAAAAGTAGTCTCCATACCAAATGCTAAAACTGCATTCAACATGGAGGCATAGGCAAAAAGACTAGTAAATATTCCGTAAACTGACTTAACAAACTGCCCGGTAAAAAATGGAGTCATCAAGAAACCCAACATACGCGATAGAATGGTGGACAAACCATAAATCATTGTATCGCTAACAAATTTCTTAATTGCTGACACGCTTATTTAATTTTCTTGATGATTTCAAAGTTTTTGAATCCTTTCAATTGATCAGATTCCTTACACTCTACATGGGTCACTTCTGAATTTTCCGGACCTTCTTGACAAAACTCCATTAATGCATCAAGGCCGAAGTTATCACCTTCAGCCTCAATATATACAGAACCATCGGGTTGATTCATAACAAACCCTTTAACGTTCAAATGATCAGCAACAGCTTTTGTAGATGCCCTAAAAAAGACACCTTGAACTTTGCCTATGACCTTAATATCCCAATGTTTCATGAATACAAAGGTAGAAGAAGTATTAGAATTAAAAACTATCTAATTCTTCTTACAGTTACTTTCGGATTTAATTTGAAGGTATCCATTCCTTCTAGCAAAACCAATCCTGGTTTTTTACCAACCTCTAATGATCCCAATTCATGATCTAAATTCAAGGCTTTAGCGCCGTTTAAGGTCGCCCATTTAATCGTTTCATTAAAATCTAAATCCGGAAACTCCTGATGAATAACTTTCAATTCTTCCAAAATATCTAAGGTATCATTGGAGGCTAAACTATCCGTTCCGATAATAATATCATGCCCACCCAATAAGAAATTATCGATTTTAGGGATTCTATTCTCAATATAAAGATTTGCTTTTGGACAGAAACAGAAGTAAACAGATCTTCCCATTCTATCAACAAAGTCTAAATCTTTTATGGACGTATAGGTATTATGAACAAGGATAAGCGTATTCTTAGAAGGTATATATGGTAAAAAGGACTGTAGCGAATTTCTAGCTTGCGCTCTGAAATCTTCCATCACAAAATTCATTCGATCAAAGAAGTCCAGAAATTCACCTTTTTTATATCGGAAAAGCTTATTTTCTTCATCACTTTCCTGATTATGAATACTGATAATATTATCCTCACTAATAGCCTTTTTTAATGTCTTAAAGAGAAATTTTGATCCTGAATACGGAGCATGAGGAGTAATTGACGAGTGTTTATAATCAAAATGAAACTCTATTTCCTTCGCATTATCTATTCTGGAAACTACATCATCCTTATTCATAGCCATAACTTCTACGAACGTATGGTATGTTATAGGGCTCTCCTCCTTTATCTTTGCAGTCACGGTAGAATTAACATGGTCCCCGACAGCCTGAATTCCATTTTCATACATTCGTTTATCAGCTTCAGCCATAGCTTCTTCTAATTTTGTGTCGTAATTACCACGTTCATTGATTACTGTAGAAAGAAAGGTTGGCAAACCGGTATTCCTTGGCACAACTCCTATTAGATTAGAAAGTTCCAAATGGCAATGTGAATTAATAAAACCCGGTATCAAAGCACCTTTAAAGTGCTCAACCAGCGAATCATCAATTTCACCAGGATTGAAAACACCTTTTACTATCCCTTGATCATCCATTGCAACAACTCCTTTTTTAATTGCAGGACCAGCAATAGGAAACACGACATCAGCAGCGTAATACTTCATAAGAAATTAATAGTTCCGTTTTTAAAAGTTAGCGTAATTTATGGCTATCGAGCACATGTGGAGCAATTTACAAAAAATAACAATGAGTTTAACTAATAAAATAATAATTACGAATTTGTTACAATAATATTAATATTTTGTTTTAATTATCCAAAAGCATAGATTTGCGCTATCGAATAGGGGTGCCTTGTTAATTAAACACAAAAAAAGGCTGAGATTATACCCTGTGTTTCAATGTTTTACAGAAACACATACCTGATCTGGATAATGCCAGCGTAGGGATAGGGCGGTTAAATAATACTTGTTGTGACCCCTTGCAATAAGAAAGTTTAACTCATTAACACATTAATTATTATGTCACACAAGCTTTTGGCTACGATAGCCTTTTGTTTGCTAGCATTGTCAAGCTTTGCACAACAAATGTTCACGGTAGAAGTATTAGAAAAGTCGGGAAAGCCAATAAATGCTGCTACAGTAACTATTGACGGTCAATCCAAAAGTACCGATGAAAAAGGTTTTGTTCAATTCGATAATCTGCAAAACCGGTTTTATAACTTAAATATTTCTTTTATTGGTTATAAATCCGAGACAATAAGAATCAATCCCTCAAAACAAGCTAATTTTTCTGTTCAATTAATTCCTCAAGTTTATCAATTCGAAGAATTGTATGTTTCTGCTACACGTGCTAAAGAAAATTCAGCTACAACTTTCAAGACACTGAATAAAGACGATATTAAGAAAGTAAACCTTGGGCAAGATATTCCCTATCTCCTTGATCAAACTCCCGGTGTTGTTATTGGATCTGATGCAGGTGCGGGTATAGGATATACCAATATGACCATTCGTGGTTCTGATAATGAACGAATAAACGTCACCTTAAACGGTATTCCCCTTAATAATCCTGAAAGTATGGGATCCTTTTTCGTAAACCTACCTGACTTCGCTTCAAATACTGAAAGTATACAAATACAAAGAGGTATCGGTACATCTACCAATGGACCTGCCGCTTTTGGAGCTTCCTTAAATTTTCAAACTGATGCATTAGAAGTGAAACCTTATGTTGAATTCAACAATTCTTTTGGTTCCTATAATTCATGGAAAAATACAATGAAAGTCGGATCAGGACTCATCAATGATAAGTTCGCTTTCAATGCAAGATTATCTAGAATTAGCTCTGATGGTTATGTAGATCGGGCTTCATCCAATTTAAAGTCATTTTATGTTGACGGAGGCCTGTACACTGAAAAGCATACTTTAAAAGCAACGGTCTTTTCGGGTAAAGAAAAAACATATCAGGCATGGTATGGTTTAGCCGAACCTTTATTCACAGGAAACAAGGAAAGATTAGAAGAATATGCCGATAATCTATGGTTATTTGGCGAAGAGAGAGAAAGGTTCTTAAACGGGGACAGAAAGTATAATTATTACACTTATGATAATCAAACTGATAATTATACCCAAACACATACACATTTAAATTATTCATTCCGCCCTAATGAAAAAATAACTTTTAACACTGCTTTACATTACACACGCGGTGCTGGATATTATGAAGAATTCAGACCTGCAGATGGATTGGATCATTATGGTATTTCCCCAGTACAATCTAATGGTGAAACTATTGAGGATACCGATTTGGTTCGCAGAAGATGGTTGGATAATCACTTTTATGGATTGACCTATTCATTACTTTACAAGCCGAATTCTGCATTAAACTTCACATTTGGAGGTGCCTATAACCAGTACAAGGGCGATCATTATGGCGAAGTAATTTGGGCAGACTTGGTTCCGGAAGACAAACTAGGTGATAAATACTACCTAAGTCATGCCAATAAAAATGACTTTAATTTCTTCGCAAAAGCAGACTATAGACTAGAGAACTTCTTATTTAATCTTGATCTTCAATACAGAAATATTGTCTATAATGGCAAAGGAGATGATGATAAGATAAAAGATTTCGAATTTAAAGACAACTTAAATTTCTTCAATCCGAAAGCAGGTATTACCTATTTCCTAAATAACAATTCCAATCTATATGCGTCTTATGCATTTGCAAGTAAGGAACCTACCAGAAACGATTATGTAGAGAATCCGATTGGTGTTTTCCCAAAGACCGAGAAAATGCAAGATATCGAAGCTGGATATAGATTCAGAAATGAAAACATCAATGTTGGGGCAAATCTTTATGCGATGCTTTATCGGGATCAATTAATTCCAACCGGAGCATTAAATGATGTTGGTTCTGCTGTACGTATTAATGTAGATAAAAGTTATCGTTTAGGATTTGAATTGGATGCTAGTTGGAGAATCCACCCTAAATTTATTTGGAGTGCAACCGCAGCATTAAGTCAAAACAAAATCCAGGACTTTGTAGAGCATATCCCGGTTTATAATGATGATTTTGATGTTGTCCGCGACGAATTAACCACGCATAAATCAACTGATATTGCAAAATCACCAGCTGTCGTTCTTTCCAATAATTTAACTTACAGACCCATTGATGCACTTAGTTTTAGCTTCCTAAGTAAATATATATCCAGAATATATTTGGACAATACATCTGAGAAAAATCGAAGCATTGCCCCTTCTTTTGTGAATAATTTCCAGGCAGTGTATAGCTTCTCTGCGTTTGGTATCGAAAGAATTGATTTAAACTTAATGGTCAACAATATTTTTAATGAAAAATATGCAACTTCAGGATATACCTATAGCATGATCATGGAATCTGTTGGGCAAAGAGATTATTTTAATTTCTATTACCCACAAGCGGAAACAAATGCGATGTTAGGACTCAATATCCGATTTTAATAAATGGTGGGTGTTCTCACCCACCAAAATTTCAAATTACCCTTAGCCATTCCAAATAAACTTTCTACTTTTAGTACATGCGAGCAGTTATTCAAAGAGTAAGTAGTGCTTCATGCACAGTTGACGATCAGGTGACAGGTAAAATAGATCAAGGACTTTTAGTTTTATTAGGAATAGAAGAAGAGGATAATGAAGAAGATTTAACCTGGTTAGGACAGAAATTGGTTAATCTCCGTATTTTTTCTGATGAACAGGGATTAATGAACAAATCCATCCAGGACGTTGCTGGCAATATTTTATTAATTTCCCAATTCACTTTATTTGCTCAAACCAAAAAAGGCAATAGACCTTCCTTTATTCGTGCCGGTAAACCTGATAAAGCAAAACCACTCTATGAGAAGATGTCGAAATATCTTTCTGATTCTCTCGGCAAAAAAGTTCAATTAGGAGTTTTCGGAGCAGACATGAAAATAGACCTCCGAAATGATGGTCCTGTTACCATTATTATGAATACCAAAGACAAGGATAATTTCTAAAACCAATCAAGATGACAATTCAAGAAGCGCAAGAAGTAGTAGATAAATGGATCAATACAACAGGTATTAGATATTTCAATGAGTTGACGAATACGGCCATCCTCATGGAGGAAGT
This sequence comes from Sphingobacterium mizutaii, assembly GCA_040394615.1. Lineage (GTDB taxonomy): Bacteria > Bacteroidota > Bacteroidia > Sphingobacteriales > Sphingobacteriaceae > Sphingobacterium > Sphingobacterium mizutaii_A. The sequence goes on along the minus strand of JBEBRZ010000018.1, from coordinate 31,070 downwards.
GGGTGAAGTTGCTCGAATTATGGCACGAAAATATGGGGAACAATCTTTCAAAAAATCAGATGAAGAAGTAAATCTAGCAGATGAGATGGCAGATGTTCTTTTTGTATTGATTTGCCTTGCTAATCAAACCGGGATTAACCTGACGGAGGCACTGGAAAAGAATTTAGAGAAGAAAAGTATTCGCGATGCTGACCGACATAAGAACAATAAAAAACTCCTCTAAATCGAGGAGTTATACAATTTCATGTATTCGGTTCTATTTACTTAAATTCAATCTCTGCGAATAAAGGTAGATGATCAGAAGCATATTCTTCCTGGATAACACGATAACTCCTCCAATTGAAATCCACATTCTTCAAGACCATAATGTAATCAATTTCATTTTTCGTGTTTACGTTTGGAGAGGTAGGTTGATTTGAAATCTTATTTCTTTCAAAATACTCCTCGAGAATCTGAATAGGCTTAGATTCCGGCTTAGCATTCAGATCACCGACAAGAATCAGCGGCTTGCTATATAATTCTCCCAATTCATTGATGAATTCAGCTTGTGCTATTCTATTCTCTTCTTTAAGATCCAAATGAGTATTAGCTAACGAAATAGTTTTCCCACCCGGTAATTCTACATCTACAATGGCCAATGATCTGTTTTCGCTCTTTACAGGCATAGGCAAATCATATCTTCTCTTTCCAACAATCTTATGTTTACTCAGAATTAATGTTCCATAAAATCCCTTTTCCAAATCAATTCCTTTAGAAAAGAAATAATCCATTCCCGTAAGTTCAGAAAGCTTCTCTGCTTGGTTCATCATTTCAGAACGTGAAACATGAATATCAACTTCCTGAATCCCAACAACCTCAGCACCTGATTCATTTATTACTTTGGCAATTGCCTCAATATCAATTTTATCAGGGGTAGATGGAGGATTCGCATGATGAATGTTGTAGGTCAGAATCTTGACCGTTTGAGCTTTTAATTGAATAGACACAAACAATAATAGAAATAGGCTTAGGACTCTCATATCAATATTTTTGATTGAAGTTAATATTATTCAACTATATATACCAAATTATTATCTTTAACCTTATGAAAAAACCTAATTATCTTTATTTATTCATCATAGTTTTCTTTCTGGGCTCCTGCTCAGTCAAACAACATACAGGTTCTAATCAAACTGAATTTGATAATGGAGCTGTTATTACGGCTCATCCCATCGCATCAGAAGTAGGTGTTGAGATACTAAAAAAGGGAGGGAATGCCGTTGACGCGGCAATTGCTGTTAAGTTTGCCCTTGCTGTCGTTTATCCAAATGCCGGCAACCTTGGGGGTGGCGGCTTTATGATATACCGCGGAAAAGACGGATCTGTTTCTGCCCTTGATTTCCGAGAGAAAGCCCCTGAAAAGGCTTTTACAGATATGTATCTCGATAAAGACGGAAATCCGATAACAGATTTAAGTCTTTATGGTCATTTAGCATCTGGCGTACCTGGTTCGGTTGCCGGAATGGATGCAGCTTATAAAAAATATGGAACGTTAGCTTGGAAAGATTTAGTACAACCGGCAATAGACTTAGCCGCTAAAGGTTTCCCGATCACAAAAAAACAAGCAGGAGAATTCAATCGTTATCAAGAACGCTTTAAGAAATTTAATCCTGACGGTGCTGCTATTATCCGTGAGGCCGAATGGAAAGAAGGTGATGTATTTGTGCAGACTGATTTAGCCGAAGCATTAACCCGCATTGCCAATGAAGGCCGTGATGGCTTTTATAAAGGAAAAACTGCCGAACTAATCGTTGCAGAAATGAAAAGAGGCAACGGAATCATGTCTTTAAAAGATTTAGAAGACTACCAGGCAGCGTGGAGAGAACCTATTATTGGCACCTATAAAAATTACAAAATTATTTCTATGCCCCCATCCTCTAGTGGCGGTGTTGCATTGATGGCTTTATTACAATCTGTCGAAAAGTATCCTTTAGCAAAATGGGGATTCCAAAGCGATAGTACTGTACGTGCGATGGTGGAAGCAGAACGCAGAGTGTATGCAGACAGAGCTACACATTTAGGCGACCCTGACTTTTATCGTGTCCCGATTGCTAACCTTACCGATGCTAAATTCAATCAAGATCGTATGGCTAAAATAAGTCTTGAAAAAGCCACACCTAGCGACGAAGTTAAAGCAAGCAAGTTTCCCGGTTATGAATCTGAAGAAACAACACACTATAGCATTGTTGACAAAGATGGCAATGCAGTCTCTCTAACCACAACCATTAATGGATCTTACGGTTCTTTAGTTTGGGTTAATGGCGCAGGATTCTTATTGAACAATGAAATGGATGATTTTTCAGTAAAACCTGGATCTCCTAATATGTATGGCCTTTTAGGTGGTAAAGCTAATTCTATACAACCAGGAAAACGGATGTTAAGTGCAATGACACCAACCATTGTCGAAGAAGATGGTCAGTTAAAAATGGTTGTTGGTACGCCGGGGGGATCCACGATTATTACTTCAGTATTTCAAACCATATTAAATGTTATAGAATTCAATATGTCTGCTCAGGAATCCGTATCAGCTGCTCGCTTTCATCACCAATGGAAACCCGATCAGGTTGATGTTGAAGAAGGCGCTATCAACGATGCTACTAGAAAGAGTCTATCAGAAGATGGCTATAAAATTGAGAAAAGAGGACCTATAGGCCGGGTGGAAAATATTGTTATCTTAAAAAATGGCAAGCTACAAACAGGAGCCGATCATCGAGGAGATGATAAAGCTGTAGGGTATTAAGAGAATAGATAATAGACGTTGAGACAATAGACAACAGACGCTTCCTTAAAAGTCTGCTGTCTATTGTCTGGTGTCTAAAAGTCTAATAGACTAATAGACTATTCCAAATGATTATCCCCGATTTGCTTATTAGCTTTAGCCCCCAGGGTCTTTAATTGTTCAATTTTACGAATGACATTGCCGGATCCTGAGCTTAATTTCTTCATTGCATCTTCGTGTTTTTCCGATGCCTTTTGAATGATTGCGTGTAGCTGATCCATGTCTTGTAAAAAGCCAACAAATTTATCATACAATAAACCTGCTTCCTTAGCAATTTCTAAGACATTTTTGTTTTGTCTTTCTTGCTTCCACACACTGGCAATAGTCCTTAGAGTGGCCAAAAGCGTCGATGGACTGACAATTACAACCTTTCTGTCCCAAGCTTCACTAAACAGTTCTGGTTTAAAATTAACTGCCAGACTTAATGATGATTCAATAGGAATAAATAGTAATACGAAATCCGGTGATTGGATATTATATAGCGAATGATAATCCTTAGCGGAAAGTTCCCTAACATGGTTTTCAATAGATTGCACATGTTGTTTTATAAAAACAGTCCTATCTTCCTCCGTATCTGCATTTACTGCTCTGTCATAGGCTACTAAAGAAAGTTTAGCATCAACAATAAGATGTTTTTCATCCGGAAGGTAAATAATAGCATCCGGTTGAAACCTCTTACCATCGATCTCCTGAATCGATGCCTGTAGCTTATATTCTTGATCCTTTAGCAATCCGGATCGCTCTAAAACACGTTCTAAAATAACTTCACCCCAGTTCCCTTGTTTTTTATTATCACCTTTTAAGGCTTTTGCTAAGTTATTGGCTTCATCTTTAATTTGCATACTTTGTTGCATCAACTGCTCAACAACTCCCTTTAACACATTTCGTTCGGCAGATTCCTGTTGGTAGGATTTTTCTACCTTCTCCTCGAAAGTCTTAATTTTTTCTTTCAACGGATCCAAAACCAGAGAAATATTTTGTTGATTTAATAAAGTAAATTTGGCAGACTTCTCTTCAAGAATCTTATTGGCTAGCACCTCAAATTCATTATTGAATTGAGTCCTCATACCTTCTATCTCCAGACGCTGTTCCGCAAACTTTTCCTGTTGGGCCTGTAAATATGCATTTGTACCTTCCAGGCTTCTTTCAACGCGTTGCCTTTCCTGGGATTCAGATTTCAATTCTGAAGTCAACCTTTCTCTATCAGATATCAGTAACTTCTCACGTTCCTGAATCTTCGCATACTCCACTTGAAGATCCTTCAGGGAGTCTTGCAACCTAACGTGCTCCTCCTTGGATACCGCTTTTCCATTGCGCCAAATTAAAACTGCACAAACAATTAAAAGGATAATCAAAGAAATAAGGTAGCTGATTTCCATCAGGAGCTGTATTTAATATTTTTTACTGGAGTTTTTGATGTGTCTTCCACCATAAGTCAGGCATTTCTCCTGAAACCGCTAGTTGATAATCTTCATAACGACAAGGAACTAAGTAAAAGCGCTCATTTACCGATTTAGAACCAAAATAAGGCACCTGCATCCACCAGCGATCTGACTTTTTACTTTTCACAAATACCAATTCATAGTCCTCTGTTTCCAAACTCGTTCTGTAAATAATATAATTTGATTTCGGATACATTGGCGCATCTTTTTTACGGTTATAAAAACCATCAATAAAACACCATATCATTTGCGCAATCAACATTCCGGTCTGTCCCATGGGATCGAAAGTTGGATTATATTCATATATACCAAATGAAGAACATTTATCCGACATACCGGCATATCGAGCTAACTGACAGGCTTCGTCACCATATAAGCCATTAGGGCCAGCGTTCGCATTCCCACAAGCCTCAGCGGCACGAATAGCACCTATATCAAAACTTACCATATCTGCAGAACGAATAATCGGCTCTGCTTGATCTAATTTTCCGGAAAAAGATCCCAAACGCATAGCATTGAAAAACAGCTTATCATACATATTGATAGACTCCTTACTCACCAGATAAGTCTGATAGCCAATATTACTAAGATTAAACAGATAGTCAGGCTGATGCAGAATTAAATGATTTAAATAAGTTTGAGAGTTCAAAGGCATATCTTCTGCATTCTCCTGATCCAAATCAAACCTAGAATCAATTACTGCAACATCTACCCTTTGTTCCAGACTCTCATAAGCCGAATATTGTGCATAGGTTAAGTCTTGTCCACCCCCAATCACTATCGGAAGAATATCTTTTTTCATCAGTTCTTCCATTACCAACTTAACAGCTATATAAGTATCTTTTACTGTAGCACCGGCTTTAATATTTCCGAGATCAGCCACTCTCACATTGTAATCTCCCTGGTAGAGATCGTAAAGATGCTTTCTCACCATATCAGGACCTTTTTGGGTACCATTATTATTGACCGCAGCCCTACCCTCTTCCACACCGAAAATTGCTATCTGAGGATATACCCCTTCTTCTTCCCAGTTCGGGAAGGTTTCTGTGTATTTTTCTAACGATTTCCCGAACTGTGAGTTATAGTATTCGCTTGTTAAGCCTAGTTCTTTGATTAAGATGGGTGATAAAAAATCAGCTAAAGTCATATTGATTGTCTAAATCCTCAAATTTTATTGAGATTATCCTCTTGTATCTAGCAAATATGCATTTATTAACTTACTTTTGAGGTACACAATTTTTCAACAATAAGTTAGGAAGTGATTTTAGTTACAGGAGGCACAGGTTTTTTAGGATCTACATTATTACAATACCTAATTGATGAGGGTCGGAGCGTAATTGCCCTAAAAAGGACTAGCTCTACTATACCCGACCCTCTGAAATCTTCCTCACTTATCCAATGGGTTGACGCTGATATAACCGATTATTTTGCTTTAGAAGAATTTGTTTGTAAAGCAGAACAAGTTTATCATTGCGCTGCTAAAATTTCCTATCAGAAAGAAGATGCCACTGAGGTATTAAGAACCAATATTGAAGGCACCAAAAACATTGTTAATCTTTGCTTAGAACATCAAAAAAGACTGCTTCATGTAAGTTCAATTGCAGCATTGGGTATCAATAAAAAGGGGCTTCCGGTAACGGAGAAAGATAAGTGGGAACATCAACCTAAAATCTCGAAATATTCTCTAGCAAAATATGAAAGCGAGATGGAAGTCTGGCGAGGAATTGCTGAGGGATTAGATGCTGTAATTGTGAATCCTTCTGTCATAATGGGTATAGGATGGAGTGAGAAAGGGTCCAGAGCAATCTTTAATCTTGTCAATAAAGGAAATAAAATTTACCCTTTAGGTTCTGTTGGAATTGTGGATGTAAGTGATGTCGCTAAGATTATGATTCTACTTATGAACAGCAACATCACTGGAGAACGTTTTATTTTAAATACGGAAAACATCAGCAATCAGGAATTGCTAACAAAGATTTCTGTGCTGATGGATAAGCCTGCACCAACGATAAAAGCAACACCTATGCTTTTATCTATAGCTTGGAGAGCGGCAAAGTTAGCATCTATTTTCAATGGTAAGAAACCTGCTATTACGGCTGAATCTGCAAGAGCAGCAAACAGCAAACTGGAATACGACAATAGCAAGGTAAGGGAGCGATTAGGGTATACTTTCAAACCTCTAGACCAGACATTGAAAGAAGTTTGCGACGCCTATTACGTGTAAACAAACTAAACTAAAATAAACAGTGAAAAATTATTACATCATAGACTTCGACAGCACATTCACCCAAGTCGAGGCCTTAGACGAGTTAGCTAGGATTTCATTGGAAAATCACCCTGACCAAGAAAAGATTTATAACGAAATTGAACGATTTACAAACCTCGCTATGGAGGGCAAAATCTCTTTCCGAGAAAGTTTGGCAGGGCGCGTCAATCTTTTACAAGCTAATCGTACGCACCTTGATAAATTAATTACCCATCTCAAAAAGAAAGTTTCCAAATCTTTCAGTAGAAATAAAGATTTCTTTAGAGAACACGCCGATACGGCATGGATTGTCTCAGGTGGATTTAAAGAATTCATTACACCTGTAGTGAGCCCATACCATATCAAAAAAGAAAATATCTATGCGAATACCTTTAAATTTGACAAAGAAGGCAATATTATAGGTTATGATGAGGCAAATCCACTTTCCGATGAGGGTGGAAAAGTAAAATTGTTAAAGCAATTAAATATTGACGGAAGAATTTTCGGTATTGGCGACGGCTATTCGGACTTCCAATTAAAAGAATCAGGCTTAATTGAAAAGTTTTATGCTTTCACTGAAAATATTTCCAGACAATCTGTTACGGATAAAGCGGATCATATCGCTCCCAGCTTTGATGAGTTCTTATATGTAAACGATCTACCCAGAGCGATCTCCTATCCTAAAAACCGTATCCTATGCTTAATTGTCGGGGATGTTCCGGAAATAGCAGCACATATCTTAAAACGAGATGGTTTTTCTATCAGGATTAAGGAGACCCTAGAAGAAAAATATGTAAAAGATGTGGGAATGTTACTTTTAGGTTCTGGAGAAAAAATTGACGACTCCGTTCTTTCAAGAGCTGACAAACTGAAAACAATAGGTTATTTAGGTGATATTAAAGGACATATCTCCCGATCGATCTGTAATGAAAAAGGAATTGTCGTATTTGATGATAAAAAGAATAAAAAACGTAGTTCTGAATTTATTCCAAGACGTATGGCTGATTTTATCAATAATGGCGATACCAATCAAAGCCGAAACTTCCCTAATCTGACCTTACCTAATTTAACACGAGCACATAGATTATTACATATTCATAAGAATGTGCCGGGAGTAATGGCGCAGATCAACTATATATATGCGGAAAATAACATTAATATTTTTTCCCAATTCTTAATGACTAGAGGGGATATTGGATATGCTGTTACCGATATTGATGCTGCTTACGACAAACAAATGCTAAAGCACTTAAAGCAAATAGATAACACTATTAAATTTAGGATTCTATATAAATAGACTAAAAGTTTATGTCTAAAAAGCTTATTGGAAAAAGTTTTGGATTAAACCCCAAAACTTTTTGCTTTTTATAGCATTACAGGGAGTAAATAACGATTTTTATTTCCTTAGCTTTTTAGACAAAACTTTAATTTCTGAAAAAAAATATATTTTCAACATGCTATACTATAGAAACGAGATTGTAATTAATAAAATTGTATAACTCCTATAAAATCTCTACACATAGCTGTTTAAACATTTATAGGAAATAAGTTTTTTCAGGAGTAAAAACAATACCTATTGGAACATCCCATTGAGAAATATCCTCAATTTCAGGTACCGGCTTGAAATAAGAAATCCCTCCTTTACTAACGTTAGGCTTACAGGCAGCGAAGAATCGATCATAGAAACCTTTCCCATAACCTATTCGATTTCCTCTTTCATCTACCACTAGCAACGGCGCCAGGACAAAATCTATTTCTGATGCTTCAATTTCTATAGAACCAGATGGTTCAGGAATTCCCCATGAGTTGTGCTCTAATGGGGTATCTGATTTATAAATAAAATGCTTAAGCAAATGGGTATTAAAGTCGGATTTGGAAATTACAATTTCAATTTCAGGATAATTGTCCCAAATCCATTGAATAAACGGAATGGTATCATACTCCTTAAACTTGGCAATAGCCAAATAAACATGTAGGTATTTAATGTTAGACCAATCATAGGAAGTTAACTCCCTAAAGAGTAAGGAGTCCATCTCTCGAACTTGTGCCTGGGTAAGTTCGTTCCTTCTGCTTCTATATTCAGCTCTAAGATCTGCTTTCTTCATGCTTAACAAAAAACGGCCTTGATGCTTGGGAGCAAACAAGACCGAATAATCAACCTAAACCTAAATTCTTATTTTACACGTTCCATGTATGCACCGGTCTGTGTATCTACTTTTACTTTATCACCTTGATTAATAAATAAAGGAACCCGAATCTCAACCCCGGTCTCTACAGTGGCGCTTTTCAACGCATTGGTAGAAGTATCTCCTTTTACTGCTGGCTCTGTGTAGGTAATTTCCAATTCTACACTGGCCGGAGCTTGTGCCATAATAGCCTCCTCACTCTCAAAAGCAACAATTACGTTCATTCCCTCTTTTAAGAAACGTGCTGAATCACCAAAAAGAGCTTTAGGAATATTAAACTGTTCATAAGTATTGTTGTCCATGACCACAAAAAATTCCCCATCTTCATATAAATATTGGTAATCATTTGTTTCAACACGAGCAATTTCTACTTCTTCGTCTGTTCTAAATCTATATTCTACTAATTTTCCGGTTTTAACATTACGCATTTTCGCTTGATAAAATGCACGTAAGTTTCCGGGAGTACGATGAATATATTCGTCTACCGAAACTAATTCCCCATTGAAACGAAGTATATTCCCACTTTTAACGTCTGAAGCCTTTGCCATATTTATTCTTAATTTCTAACACAAAAATATAAAAAAACGTGAGTTTCACGTTAATTATAATTATTTAAAATCCATAATTTGTAGATATTCATTACAAAATGAATATTCATGTTCCTGATTAGAACCAATTATTAATATTCTATCCGTCTTCGTATTAGCTAGTAAATCCAAATACCATCCTTCTCCGTCTTTATCTAAATTGCTTGTCGGTTCATCCAGAAATAAAACCTGACTTTCCGAACAACAGGCTAAAATTAATTTGACTCTTTGTTTCATACCTGAAGAAAAATGTCTGATTTCTTTTTGAAAAGTAGCCTTGCTAAAACCTAGCGTTTCTTTAACCTTTTCTAAATCATAATTTACTAATAGAGTCTTGAATTTAAAATGAAAATTCAACATCTCTTCCAATGTAAATTCTTCAATTAACTCTACATATGGCGCCGCAAGGCTTATCTTTTGAAAAACATGCTCTACATCCTGCTCTTTACTATCAACAAGATACCTCAAATCTCCTTCACTGGGAGTTAAGGATCCTGTTAATACTTTGAGAAGCGTTGATTTACCTGAACCGTTTGGTCCAAGAATAGCATAGCTGTTCCCAAAAGAAAAGGTATAATCGAGATGCCTAAAAATCCATTCCCTATTATACCTTCTACCAATATCTTGTAAAGTTATATTCAAATAAATTGCTTTTTATGCTGATTAAATACTTGATTTTCCCTGTCCAAATCCTTTAACCACACCGCGATTAGAGGCTCTGACAAAACCTATGATTTCATCTCTCAATTCTGTTGCTTCAAACTCTGCCTCAACAATATCCAGTGCTTTCCCTAAGTTACTGTGTTGTACAAACAGTACGCGGTAAATGTTCTGGATCTCATTGATTTGTTCATTAGTAAACCCTCTTCTTCTTAAACCAACTGAGTTAATACCGGCATAAGATATAGGCTCTCTAGCAGCTTTAATATACGGAGGAACGTCTTTTCTTACCAATGTACCACCTGTTACAAAGGCGTGTGAACCAATCTTACAAAATTGATGCACAGCAACCATCCCTGCCAAAACAACATAGTCTCCAACTGTAATATGTCCTGCTAAAGTACTGGAGTTTGAGAAAATACAATTATCTCCAATAAAACAGTCATGAGCAATATGACTATATGCTTGTATTAAACAATTCTTTCCAATTACTGTACGGTATCTATCTTGAGTACCTCTGTTTATAGTAACACACTCTCGAATTGTTGTATTATCACCAATCTCAGCGGTAGTAATCTCTCCTTCGAATTTTAAATCCTGAGGCTCACCGGAAATAACAGCTCCCGGAAAAATCTTGCAATTCTTTCCTATTCGCGCACCATTCATGATGGTTACATTTGAACCTATCCAGGTTCCTTCACCGATCACAACATCCTTATGAATTGTCGAAAAAGGCTCAATAACCACATTCTGCGCAATCTTTGCTTCAGGATGTATATATGATAAAGGTTGTATCATTCTTCTTTAAATTATCATTTGACCTTAACTATCTGGGCCATCAATTCAGCTTCACTAACCACTTTATCCCCTACCATTCCTACACCTTTCATACGGGCAATTCCACGACGGATTGGTTCTAATAATTCACAACTGAAAATAACAGTATCTCCCGGTACAACCTGATTCTTAAACCTTGCATTCTCAATTTTCAAGAATAAAGTCAACCAGTTCTCAGGATCAGGAACAGTGTTTAAAACCAAAATCCCTCCTGTTTGTGCCATTGCTTCTATTTGTAATACCCCAGGAAACAAAGGTGCTCCCGGAAAATGTCCCATAAATAAATCTTCATTCATGGTTACATTTTTTAATCCTACAACATGAGTTTGTGATAGCTCAAGAATTTTGTCAATCATCAAAAAAGGCTGACGATGAGGCAAAATATTCATTATTTGAACAGTATCATAAACCGGTGGTGTATTCGGATCATAAACTTTTACATTCTTTTTATTTTTTTCACGTTTCATTTGCGCTTTAATACGTTTTGCAAATGCTACGTTTGCAGCATGTCCGGGTCTGGCTGCCATGATATGCCCTTTGATCGGTTTTCCAACTAAAGCTAAATCCCCAATCATATCCAGCAATTTATGTCTGGCAGGCTCATTTTGATAACGCAAAGAGATGTTATTTAAAATCCCTTCCTGAGCTACTTCTACACGTTTGTGAAATAAACCCTGTAATTTATCAAGTTCACCTTCCGAAACCTCTTTATCTACAATTACGATAGCATTGGATAAATCTCCGCCTTTAATTAAATTCTGGCTTACCAAAGCTTCAAGTTCATGTAAAAAACAAAAAGTACGTGAACCGGCGATCTCTTTACTAAATTCATCCAAATCAGAAATAGAAGCATGTTGGCTGCCTAAAACCGGAGAATTAAAGTCTATCATACAAGTAATGCGATAGCCATCCACAGGCATAGCAACAATCTCTACTTTATTTTCAGGATCTGTATAATGAATGTTATCTGTTACTTCAAAAAACTCACGATCAGCTTCTTGATCCTGGAAACCAACCTCTTGTATTTTTTCAATAAAAATAGCAGAGCTACCATCTAGAATAGGAACCTCAGGTCCATCGATTTCGATTAATACATTATCCAATTGCAAGCCCACTAAGGCAGCCATTAAATGTTCAATGGTACTTACTGACGCTCCGTTTTGAGAAATTGTCGTACCTCTGGCGGTGTTCGTGACATTGTCAACATCTACATTTACAATTGGTTGACCATCTAAATCTACGCGCTTAAATTTATACCAGTGATTTTCAGGTGCCGGCTTAAGAGTAACAATTACTTGTTTACCCGTATGAAGCCCTACGCCCGAAAATTGGACATCAGATTTAATGGTTCTCTGTTTTACATTCATATCTAGCATCAGTATTTTGCAAAAAATTATCCTGTAAAGTTAGCTATTATTTTTATCATTTAATTGCTTCTCTAACTCTGCAATGCGTTTTTCAAGCTCCGGAAGCTTAGAATACAAAACTTGAGAGCGAAGCTCATTATTATATGGAAATGCCGGACTACCTCCCCATTTCTTATTATCTTCTAAGATCGATCTATTCACACCTGATTGAGCTTGAACCTGACTTCCCTTAGCAATAGTAATATGCCCTACAACACCAACCTGACCTCCTAAAACTACCTGCTCCCCAATCTTCGTACTTCCTGAGATTCCTGTTTGCGCAGCAATCACCGTATTGTTCCCTATCTCAACATTATGCGCAATCTGAATTAAATTATCCAGCTTAACGCCCTTGCTGATTTTGGTAGAACCCAATGTTGCCCGATCTACAACAGTATTAGCCCCTATTTCCACATCATCTTCTATAATAACATTTCCGATCTGAGGAATTTTATCATACGTACCATTCTCCTGTGGCGCAAAACCAAATCCATCACTCCCAATTACCGAACCAGCATGAATAATCACCCTGTTTCCAATAATACATTCACGATATACCTTAGCACCCGGAAATAAAATTACATTATCTCCAATCTTCACATTATCACCCACATATACCTGAGGATAAATCTTTACATTATCTCCGATTTCGACATTTTTACCGATATAAGCAAATGCCCCAATGTATGGATTATTACCTATTTTGGAAGTCTCATGAATATAAACCTGTTCATCAATTCCTTTGATTTCATTTCTGATTTCATCGTAAATCTTCAAAAGCTCTGTGAATGCTGTATAAGCATTTTTTACCCTGATAAGAGTAGATTTTACAGGTTTTTGTAAGATAAGCTGTTCATTGATAACGATTATTCCCGCTTCCGATTCGTATATAAAGTGTTCGTATTTAGGATTAGACAAAAAAGTCAAACTCTGTTGCCCTGCTTCCTCAATCTTTGAAAGCTGGTCAACTAAGACTTCCGGATTCCCTTCTACTTGTCCTTTTAATAATGTCGCTATTTGTTCCGCGTTAAATTGCATTAAATAAATCTTACTTTTATATGTTAATAATTGTTTGTTGGTTCGAAAAAATCAATCCTATTTCCTTAGGATAAGTTATTGCATACTTCTCAACTCTCCTGGACAATGCCCCGATATTAGATAAATCAGAGGCTTCCGCTATATCTTTCAATTGGCCATCCTTAAATAATACACAAATCTTACTCTCCGAAGAATCGTATGCATTATTTCCTACCACTTGTTGATATAGGAAATACTTTAAATCGCTTTCTTCAATACCAAATCGCCCAATTACTTTTTCCCTTACTTCAGAAACATAATCTTCCGAGAATGGGGTAGTGCTCAATTCCGTACGGAATAAATCCCTACACATTATCTTTGAACACAACATACTCAAAATCAGATCTTCATGATCTGCCCAAATTTTTATCGCAGACATAATATCCGTATCGTCTAAACGGGTAAACCATACTAAATGCGACTCATCTGACAGAAATGTTTCCTTATTAATCTTATTATTTAAGAAGTGATCTAAGGCCGGTGTAGCAAATAATTTAACACCTTTATTATTCAATTCCTTAGCCCGTGCAAGTGCTTTTATGAGCATTTGCTCAGCAGCAATTACTGTCTTATGCAAATATACTTGCCAATACATTAATCTTCTTGCTATCAAAAATTTCTCTACGGAATAAATACCCTTTGCCTCTACCACTAATTCATCATCCTTAATATTCAGCATTTTGATGATGCGATCAAAAGAAATAACACCTTCCGAGACCCCTGTAAAAAAACTATCCCTATTCAGATAATCCATGCGATCAGTATCCAATTGACTAGACACCAACTGATGCAAAAACTTACGATGGTACTGATCATTGAAAATAGTAATAGCCAGATCCAATTTTCCGCCAAACTCCTCATTTAACTTATCCATCAATAATTCTGAAATAAGTTCATGAGAGACTCCTTCCACCAAAGTATGTTCCAACGAATGAGAAAAAGGCCCATGTCCAACATCATGTAAAAGAATAGCAGCTAATACAGCTTCTTCTTCCTCCTCAGAAATTTCAACTTCTTTCCCTCGCAATGTTTCAATAGCCAAGCTCATTAAATGCATTGCACCGACAACATGCTGAAAGCGAGTATGTAAAGCCCCCGGATATACCAAGTGGGTCATACTAACCTGTTTTATGTAACGCAGCCTTTGAAGATAGGGGTGTTGAATCAGATCATAAATAAACCCCGACGGTATTGAAACAAAACCGTAAACAGGGTCATTTATTATTTTTTTCTTGTTCAAGTGCCTAAATAAGTGATAAATATCTTGCCCAAAAACATACTTTATGCTGGTACCTAAGGCTAAGATACGGGCAAAGATACACACATGGTACTTAATTAATGTTAAAAAATATCCAAAAAGCGTCAAAACATCAGTATTTAGCGGAATTCTATCTTAAGAATATTTATTTACCTCAGGTAATTGACGTTATTTTTCAAGTCAAAGCCATGACAGCAGCACGATTATCAAACAAAATGATTTATTAAAAGCCCAACCCTTAAACTTTAATCGACGACCTAAACTTTGTGAAGGTTTCTTAAAAACAAAATTCGTAAATCTCTCAAATATCAAGGTCAAAACTAATACGAAACCCAAAGAACTTTGCCCCTAGCTTTTCCATAACTTCCCCGCATCTCACCCAATTAAAACTCGTTTTTCAGCGAACAACAAACGGATGAAATAAAAAGATATAAAGTCAGAACACAAAGTCGATACGCTGTGTGAAAAATTTCATTTCTTACATATCTAATTAAAAGCTGTAAATTAGCTTACACAACAAGCAATCATGCGAAAAATTCATATACTTTGGGCTGATGATGAAATTGAGTTTTTAAAACCTCATATTCTATTATTAGAACAAAAAGATTATAAAGTAAAAACAGTCAATAACGGTTCTGATGCTGTTGAAGCTTTTCAAAATGAACCTTTTGACTTAGTATTTTTAGATGAAAACATGCCTGGACTCACAGGCTTAGAGACCTTAGATAAACTGAAGGCCATTAACCCTTCTATTCCTACTGTTTTAGTGACAAAAAATGAAGAGGAACATTTAATGGAGGATGCCATAGGTGCTAAAATCGATGATTATTTGATTAAGCCGGTCAATCCAAAACAGATTTTACTGACCATTAAGAAATTCACCGAAAACAAACGTTTAGTATCTGAGCGTACCTCCATGGCCTACCAACAAGACTTTCGGGAACTTGGAATGCAAATGAACGATGATCTCAATCATGAGCAATGGGTGGAAGCTTATAAGAAATTATTATACTGGGAACTTTCGCTGGAAAAGCTAGAGGACGCCGGTATGCATGAGATTCTGACCATGCAAAAGTCAGAAGCTAATTTACTGTTCTCGAAGTTCATAGAAAAGGAATACCTTAAATGGATTAAAAATCCGGAAGAGGGACCAGTTTTATCTCATCAATTATTTAAGAAAAAGGTATTCCCTAAAATGGAACAGGAAAAACCTACATTTTTCTTTTTGATTGATAATTTAAGGTACGACCAGTGGAAAATCATCAATGAGGTAATGACCGATTATTATCGTGTAGAAGAAGAAGACAGTTATTACAGCATACTTCCCACGGCAACTCAGTATGCCCGAAATGCTATTTTCAGTGGGCTGACACCTCTTGAAATGGAGAAACGTTTTCCCAATCAATGGCAGAATGATGATGACGAAGGTGGAAAAAACCTTTATGAAGATGTTTTTCTTTCCGATCAGATCAAGCGTTTATACCGACGTGATATCAAACATAGTTATACCAAAGTAATAACTATGGAAAAAGGGAAAGATGTTTTGGAAAACATCAATAAATATATGCTGTATGACTTAAATATTTTGGTATATAACTTTGTCGACATGCTATCCCACGCACGCACGGACATGGCGATGATTCGGGAACTGGCTAATGATGAAGCGGCCTATCGCTCCTTAACCCTATCTTGGTTTGAACATTCTCCTTTGTTAGATGTTTTAAAATGGCTATCCCAAAAGAATGTACGTGTGATCATGACAACAGATCACGGAACCATTCGGGTTAAGAAACCAAGCAAAATTATCGGAGATAGAAACACCAATACCAACCTGAGGTATAAACAAGGTAAAAACTTAAATTATATTGATAAAGATGTATTTGTCATTAAGAACCCCTCTGATGCCCAATTACCAAAGGTGCATGTGAGCTCTACCTACGTTTTTGCCAAAGAAGATAGTTATTTTGTTTATCCCAACAATTACAATCAGTTTGTCAATTATTTTAATGGGACTTTCCAGCATGGGGGCATCTCCTTAGAAGAAATGATTATTCCGTTTATTACTTACAGTCCAAAATAAAATAAGCAATTGAGCATGGAATTTAAAGTTGCTAATCCCGAAGCTCTTGCCGAAGCGGCAGAATGGCTAATAAAAAACGCTGATAATAAAAGAGTTTTTGTATTCCAAGCACCTATGGGTGCCGGAAAAACTACTTTTATCAAGGCTATCTGTGAATTCTTAAAAGTAACAGACAGTACCTCAAGTCCTACATTTTCCATTGTCAACGAATATAGCTCTACTCAGGGACCTATTTTTCATTTTGATTTTTACAGATTAAAAAATGAACAGGAAGCTTTTGACCTTGGTTATGAAGAATATTTTTACTCCGGAAATTACTGCTTTATTGAGTGGCCGGAGAAAATCCCAAACTTAATTCCTGAAGATGCAGCAATTATTGAAATAAAAGTATCTGAGGATCAGAGCAGAATAATAAAATTGAAATAATTTCTATTTCACTTGCAACCCTTTTAGGCAAAGCCCCGTCTTTACAATAAACCAGATCACATTGGAGCCTAACAGAATGATACATATATGGGAAAAATGCAAATCAAAAGACAGACAAGCGCAAACCGAGCTTTATCAATTATTTGCACCTAAAATGTATGCAGTATGTTTAAGGTACGCCCGTGATCAGGATGAAGCTAATGATATTCTTCAAAATGGTTTTATCAAGGTCTTCACTAAGTGTGAGCTATTTGAAGGTAAAGGTTCTTTAGAAGGTTGGATTCGAAAAGTCATGGTCAATACGGCGATTGAGAATCATCGGAAGAACAAAATCCGATTTCTTTCAACGGAAGAATTGAATCCTAATGAATTTGAAAAAACAGATTCTTTTTCTCTCAATCATTTGGATTATAAGGACCTCCTTGCCCTGATAAAAAAATTACCGTTGGGGTATCGTACGGTATTCAATCTGTATGCTATTGAAGGATTTAATCATAAAGAAATTGCAGAAATGCTGAATATAAGTGAAGGCAGTTCAAAATCTCAACTCTCTAGAGCTAGAACTTGGTTAAAGGAGAGAATTATTAAAATGGAGGAATTAGGAATATGAAAGATCAAGATATAGACAAGTTATTTGCTGATGGTTTTAGTGACCAGGAAGTAAATCCACCCGCCTCAGTTTGGAAAGGAATTGAAGCTAAACTTGATTCAGAAACAATCGTTCCGGAAAAGAAGGTTTTCAATTGGCAGGTATGGGCTATTGCAGCTTCTCTGGTTTTAGTATTAGGCATATCAATAAAATTATTCTTTTGGCAGACAAATGTTGTAGAGGAGGAAAATCAGGAACTGACTCAAATTATTCAATCAGAAATCAATCCTGTTCAAGAAGTAGTCTCTGAGAAAGTAATAGAACCTAAGCATTCAATTCCGGAATCAGAGAATAAAGAAATTAAAACACTTCCTGGAAAAGTTAAAGTTGCTACAACCATCAAAAAGAAGACAAATTCTTCCATTGAACCGATAGTTCAAAAAAATAACAACACTGATTTGACAGACCATCCGTCGAAAGGATCTTTTGAAAAAGTATCACCTACCAAAGAAATGAATTTGGTTAACCAGATTGATCTGGATGAACCGAATCATGACAAGGCTCAGTTAAGTGGAATTGAAGTATCGCCCATTCAGCCTTTGGTGAATGTTATCGAACAAGAAGAGGTAATGTATGCTGAAGCTAAGGTAGAACCTAAACAAAAGCAGAATATATTTACTAATATTTTAAATACCATCACCGAAAACATTAACCCTTCCAGCAAATCTGTAAAGTTCAGCAGTGACGATGAGGGTACCATTAGAATAGATTTATATAACAGTATTGCAAAAACTCGAAAATAACATGAAAATTAGAAACCAATTATTTATTCTGATTGCTTTCGCTTTAGCTAGCAATTCCGCGTCTGCACAAATCATCTACAAAAAAGAGAAAGTAGACTCTACAGACAACACAAATATTTCTATAAGTATTGGAAAGGAAGATGAAAATAGTAAAGATCACAAGAAGATTACCTATCCACGCACTTATGGTGGTATTACATTTACACGTGTTGATTGGGGATTTTCAAGATTATCTGATGATGGAAGTTTTACCCTATCCGATGAGAATCAATTTTTGAGCTATAAAAAAGCCTCTAATTTTGGTTTTGACATTGCACAATTCGGAATACGCTTTAGCGATCAATTTAAAGTTTATTTGGCCGCTGGATTTGAATGGAATTATTGGCGGTTAAAACAGAATAATCTACTGCTGGAAAATGTAACTCCATTAGATTACAGACCGCTGGATGAAAACGCAAACTATTCAAAAAATGTTTTTACTTCAACTTATTTACGTCTACCTCTTTCATTTGAGTTAAGAAGTAAACCATTGAACAATGGTAAGCGGGTTAAACTAGCTTTTGGAGCAATGACAGGGGTATTATTAAAAGGAACTCAACGTTTGAAAAGCGAGGAAAATGGTAAGCAGAAATTCAAGGACACCTACAATTTGGCGACCTTTCAATACGGACCTTTTGTGCGACTAGGTTATGACAATTTTGGAATTTTTGGTAAATACTATATAAATGACCTATTCGAGAAAAGCCCGGCTCAAGAAGGTGTAAGAAATATTGCATTTGGTCTGACTCTAGGTTTTTAATAGCAAAAACGATTAGTAAAATGTATTTTTGTGTCGGGTTCAAAAAACCCGACATTTTTTATGGCTCAACAATCTAACTCTTGTCAATACATTTTCTCGGATGTTCAAAAACCGGATCTACCATTGATTCATGGAAGTGATGTTTCCAGTATTTTTGAGGGAAATATAAGGGTTACGGCAGTAGACCATGTAGATTTCGAAATAGAAGAGGGAAAGATAACTGCGATCATTGGAGAATCGGGAAGCGGAAAAAGCACACTTTTAAAGTTAATTTATGGTCTATTGGAACCTAATTCAGGGGAGGTAAGATATAGAGGATGGTTAGTTCCTACCCGGAAAGATAAATTAATTCCCGGTCATGATTCTATGAAATTAGTTTCTCAAGGCTTTGATGACCTTAATCTATATGCTAAAGTGTGGGACAATGTTGCCTCTCAACTTTCTAACACCAATCTTGATTTAAAAAGGACACGAACACAAGAAGTTCTGGAACAATTAAGAATTGATCATTTAGCACAAAAACGTGTGGCGGATTTAAGTGGAGGAGAGAAACAACGTGTAGCTATATCCCGGGCTTTGATAAATGATCCGGAAGTTCTGTTAATGGATGAACCCTTTAATCAAGTTGATGCAGCCTTCCGTGACGAATTACAACAAGATATTCAATCCATTGTTACTAATACAGGTCTAACCGTTATTCTTGTTTCCCATGATCCCTCAGAAGTACTGGCTATGGCAGATTACTTGCTGGTAATGAAAGCAGGAAAGATTTCTGATTATGGTGATCCTAAAGACTTATATTTAAGACCTCACACATCTTATACCGCCAGATTATTATCGAAGAGCAATATCTTAACACCGCAACAGGCGGAGGTTTTAGGTATAAAAACGGAGAACTTTATCTCCATATTACAGGAAAACATTTCGATAAAGGAAGAAAATCTAGGTGAATTTTGGGTAAAAGACATTCGATTTCGGGGGTTTTATAATGAATTGATTGTGGGTAATGATGAGTTGACTCTTCATACCATACAATTCCCTAAAGATGAGATTAAAAAAAATACGAGAATTAACATCCTCGTATCTTCTTTTCATATATTCTCGTAAGAGAATAAAACACTTATTTCTTTACCGTATTAAGCCATTCTATCATCGCAGAAAACCAATCTCTACTGTCGGTTTTATTAATTAAGCCAAACCCATGCCCTCCTTCCTCATATGTGAATAAAGTGTTTGGAATATGATAAGCGTTTAAGGCTTTCTGATAGTTATAACTATTTTCAATAGGAACCACCTTATCGTCTTTTGCACTCATTAAAAAGGTCGGTTGATTGGTTTCGTCTACCTGTTTCTCCAAAGAGAATAATTCAACATCCTCATCTGTAAAGTCCGGTCCTATTAAGTTTTGTTTAGAGCCTCCATGTGTAATCGTTGAATCCATTGAAATAACAGGATAACATAACACGGAGTAGTCAGGTCGTAGATTAGACTTCTTTAACTCTTCGGTTTGGGGTCTTTCAAATAAATTAGAAAGCGATGCAGCCAAGTGACCTCCGGCAGAAAAACCAATAACAACAACCTGTTTGTCAGGATTTTCTTCCCGAGTCTGGGATAAAGCATATTGCGCGTCTTGAAGTGGCCCAAAACGTTTATCTTTCATCGTTTCTATCTTTGGGATTCTATATAAAAGAACATATGCTGAATAACCTATCTCATTCAATCTTTTCGCAACATCATGTCCTTCATGGTTAATTGCTACTCCTGAATATCCGCCCCCCGGAATAATTAAGAATACTAAATCTTTTTTCTCCTGTCCAGCTTTATGGATATATAATTTCGGCTTATCCAGTTCGTCAAGTTCTGAGACTGCTTTTACAGCATTCGGAATTTCACGACCTTCATATAAATACCTCATTTGCCCGGTATCCTGGGCTTTGGAATGCAATGCAATCATGCTTAAAATAAATAGGATTAGGTTTTTCATAGTTATAGGTTTGCCATGACGATCAGATTTAAATCCTTGCAGGGGATGTTAAACTTTTCACTCATGTCTTTGTTAGTTAAATTTCCGTGGTATAGGTAAATAGCACTTCGAATGCCTTGGTTGGCCCAAATCATATTATTCATTCCCCCGGCCTCACCTATCTCAATGAGTATGGGAGTAAAGATATTAGTTAGTGCATAGGTTGCTGTTCTTGCCACTCGGGAAGCAATATTGGGAACACAGTAGTGAATGACATCATATTTACGAAAAGTTGGCTTTTCATGATTGGTTACTTCAGAAGTTTCAAAACATCCCCCTTGATCTATGCTTACATCAATCAGAACTGAATTAGGCTTCATTTTAGACACTGTTTCCTCGGAAATAAGACAAGGTGTACGACCATTTTTTGCACGTACAGCTCCGATAACTACATCACAGGTACGAACAGCCTTATTCAGGACTATAGGTTGAATTACCGAGGTAAAAACCCTACTTCCTACATTACTTTGTAGGCGTCTTAATCTGTATACTGAACTATCAAATACTTTCACCTGAGCTCCTAAAGCTATTGCGGTTCTGGCGGCAAACTCCCCTACAGTACCTGCTCCAATGATGACCATTTCGGTAGGAGGCACTCCTGTTACTCCACCTAACATCAGTCCCTTTCCATCAAATACGTTGGAAAGGTACTCTGCAGCGATCAATACAGAAGTCGCACCGACAATTTCACTCATAGCACGTACAACAGAAAGATGTCCGCCCTCATCTTGTAAATATTCAAATGATAGTGCGGTAATTTGCTTTTTCGTTAGTGCTTTAAGAACCTCTAATTTCATTAAGGTAGGTTGCTGAGAACTAAAAAGCACCTGTCGGTTTTTCATTAGATCCACCTCTTTAAGAGTAGGACTTGATATTTTGATGATAATATCAGATCTATATACTTCCTTTTTATCATAAACTATTCTTGCTCCTTGCTCACTATAATGGTGATCCAAGAAATTGGAGGCTTTACCGGCACCAGATTCAAGAACGATTTCATGACCATTCTCCACTAATAAACCTACCGAAAGTGGGGTTAAGGCAACACGGTTCTCCTGGAACGTGTTTTCCTTGGGGATTCCAATGGTTAAACGGTCTTTTTTGCGTTCCTTTGACAGTAATGCTTCTTTAGGTTGTAATACGCCTTCTTGGGCTAACTTGGATACATTTATCATTTACGTAAATATAATGTATGCTAAAAATACGTAATATTATTACAACAAATAAACCGTAAACGATTATATTTGTTAATTATTGGATAATTAAATTCTATTAATTGTAAGTTTGCATATTAACCTGTTCCGATGAAAATAATTAAGCCGTTGAATCACATTAAGATAGTCCCTAGATGGATTATTTTTATGTTTGATATAGCTGTGTCTGCCTGTGCTTTCTTACTTGCTTTTACACTCTATAACAACTTTAATGTAGATTCTTTCTCTAAAACTGACTTCTCTGTAGGATTTTTATTCTGTCTGACTATAACAGCAATTTCCTTCTTAGTTTTTAAGTTATATAGTGGAATTGTAAGATATACTTCTGCAGTTGATTCTATTCGAATCTTATCAACAATTGTGTTTACTTCAATTGTGATGTTTATCGTAAAACTGATCTTTATTGCGTTACAAATACCTCTTAATATACCTACCAACTTAATTATTATTTATGCGCTGTTTGCATTTACAGGACTAACCACTTATAGGACATGTATTAAGATATTCTTTCAGTATACAAAATCCACAAAGAATGGCCGAAAAAATGCAGTTGTATATGGTGCGGGTGACTTAGGAATTGCCGTAAAACGCACCTTTGAGCATGATTTCCGGTCAGAGAAAACCATTGTTGCTTACATTGATGATAATGAAGAGAAAATAGGTAAATCTATTGACGGATTAAAGATATATGGCTCCAAAGACTTCTTAAGGGCTGTTCACAAATTTGGTGTTGATGAGCTAATTATCGCTTCTTCCAATATTGATATTGAAATAAAAAACAACATTATTGATCAGGCTTTGGAACATAATGTTACCGTACTCACACTACCACCGGTAAGCAAAATCATCAACGGAGACCTTTCTCCGGCACAGATTAAGCAAATAAAAATCGAAGATTTATTAGAACGTGCTCCTATTCAGATCTCAAATGAAAGTTTATTAGGTCAGCTAAAGGGCAAACGGGTATTAGTAACAGGTGCTGCAGGATCTATCGGTAGTGAGATTTCTAAGCAACTTGGCAGGTATGAACCCCAGATGATCATTTTATGTGATCAGGCAGAGTCACCTTTACATAACCTACAATTAGATTTACAAGATCAGTTTAAAAATCAGATTTATCATACTTTTATTGCCGATATCAGAAGCGAAGATCGTATGCGTTTGTTATTTGAAACTTTTAAACCGCATTATGTTTATCATGCTGCAGCTTATAAACATGTTCCTATGATGGAAAACCATCCTAGTGAAGGAGTCAAAACCAATGTATTCGGAACTTATTTATTATCTAACTTGGCAGTAGAATTTGATGTACAAAAATTTGTATTTGTTTCTACTGACAAAGCTGTGAACCCTACTAATGTAATGGGTGCCACTAAAAGGATAGCAGAGAAATATGTTCAATCGTTAAATAATTATTTGACTTCTGTCAATGGAATTAAATCTACTCGTTTTATAACCACACGTTTTGGGAATGTTTTAGGATCTAATGGTTCTGTTATCCCAAGATTTAAGGATCAAATTGAAAAGGGAGGACCAGTTACGGTAACCCATCCGGATATTACAAGGTATTTTATGACTATTCCAGAGGCATGTCAATTAGTAATTGAAGCTGGAAATATGGGTAATGGCGGAGAAATCTTTGTATTTGACATGGGTAAATCTGTCAAAATTGTGGATCTGGCAAAGAAAATGATCCGTTTATCCGGTTTTACCCCATTCAAGGACATTGATATTAAATTTACAGGTTTAAGACCTGGTGAGAAGCTCTATGAAGAGTTGTTAAATGACCTTGAAAACACACTCCCTACGCACCATGAAAAGATCATGATTGCTAAGGTCAGAGAGAATGATCTGGAGTTAGTAAAGAATGAATTTCACCTATTATTGAAGGAGTTAGAGAACAACAATAGCATGAATATCGTTAGACAAATGAAGGTCATGGTTCCTGAATTTAAAAGTCAGAATTCTATTTACGAACAACTGGATAAAGAAAAGATGGTTAATATCAATCCATAATACCATTAAATATTTTTCTATAATTATTGCAAGTATTCTTTAAAAGTGTATTTTTGCGTTCCGTAATCTATTAAAACTAAGAATGTCACAAAATAATCAAAAGGGTTCTTCAGCGTTAAAAACAGGGCCGAAGAAATCATTTTTACAAGAAAATGAAAAGAGTATCATCTTTATTGTTGTAGGTATCGTTGTATTGATCCTACTATATTTTGGATACCAAAAATTATATTTAGCACCTAGAGCAGAGAAAGCTGCTAATCAAATGTTTCAAGCAGAGCATTATGCTACAATTGATTCATTACAGAAAGCAATAGGTGGTGATGGTTCTTATCCGGGATTTAAAGAAATCGCTGATGAATACTCAAACACCAAATCTGCTAATATCGCTAATGCTTATTTAGGAGGTCTTTATTTACGTCAAAAGAACTTTAAAGAAGCTATCAAATATTTAGAGCAGTATTCAGAAACTGGTAGTAATATCCTTGATCCATTAGTTATTGGATTATTAGGAGATGCCTATTCAGAAGAGAAAATCTATGATAAAGCAGCTAACTTCTACAAAAAAGCAGCTGAAAACAGTAAAAACACTTATACTTCTCCAATTTTCTTAAAGAAATTAGGTTTAGTTTATGAAGAACTTCAGGACTATAAAAACGCTGAATCTACTTATCAAAAAATAAGAGATGAATATCCTGAGAGTGCTGAATCGACAACAATTGACAGCTTCCTAGCACGTGTTCAAGCTAAACAACAATAGTTGTTTTTAAGGATCAAAAGATTCAAAGCTTTTCATCAAAAATATTTTAATTAACTTTGAGGGCTACCAAATGGTAGCCTTTTTATTTAATACAAACTTATGTCAAGTACCTTAAAAAATCTATCTGATTTCTCTCATCTACAAGTAGGGAATGCTGAAAATTTAAAGTTTGCGATTGTTGTTTCACAATGGAATGCTCAAATTACAGGGGCATTATTAAATGGAGCCTATAAGGGTCTTTTAGATCATGGCGCTAAAGAGGAAAATATAGAATTGATCGAGGTTCCAGGTAGCTACGAATTAATTTCCGGAAGTGATATTGCCTTACGCAATCAAGAATTAGATGCCGTTATTACTTTAGGCTGTGTTATACAAGGAGAAACCAGACATTTCGACTTTATCTGTGATGCGGTCGCAAATGGCATTGCACAAGTTGGCATTAAATACAATAAACCCATTATCTTTGGCGTATTGACTACAGACAATCAAGAGCAGGCTTTAGATCGTGCGGGGGGAAAACATGGAAATAAGGGCGAAGAAGCTGCCATTACGGCAATACAAATGGCCAATATCCATAAAAATCATTAGTGGTATTGTTTTTGATAAATGGAGGTGATGAAACTAGCAACATATTCACAACAAACTGTTATTCTATCTAACCCAATTTGATTAGGGGTAGCAGGATATTGTTGCACAATCCTCTCTTATTATCACAAAATTAATAGTATTATGAATCAAAAAAAGAATATAGTTTACTATATCTATTTAATATTTGCCGTCTTAACAATTTCACCATCTATCTTGTTAGCTCAATCGAATAGCATATCGGATAAAATATGGAATGCTGTTGGTGGTAAATCTAAATGGGATAGCACTAAATACATCATGTTTACCGTTTCAGGAAACAGTAAATACCCGGCCATTTCAGGTGCTAGAAAGTTTCTTCTGGACAAACAGTCCGGAAACGTAAGGTTTGAGGGCACGCTTAATAATGAAAATGTAGTAGCTATCTTAAATGTACAAAGCCAGAAGTTCAGTCATTTGTATGATGAGAATGGTGCCGATATATCACTACAGGAATATAAAGAGGTGTTACCGAATTTAATCGATCAATATAGTATTGACTTAAAAGTATTATCCTTACCGATAAGCATTTTGTCAGCCAACTTGAGCGGACAATCCTCAAGTAAGATTATCAATGCCGAAAAACTGCAAAAATTAGACTTCTCTAATTTCTTGGGTTTATCAGGAAGCATATACGTAAGTGATGAATCGGGCTTTATAAAACGACTGGATTTAAACAATAAAAGTTATTTAGTCAGCAACTATAAAGATATTGGTAATGGATTAGTATTACCAACCAATTTTAAGAGTAGCGCTGATAGTATAACTTATGAAAAAGTAGCTTCATTTACAGAGATGGAACCTGAAAAGTTTAAAGAATTCTAATAAAACATCTTAAAAGGAAACCGGGAATTTATAAAGATTCCCGGTTTCCTTTTTTTTTATCCGCAGATTTCAACATCTGATCTATAATATCTTTTAAACTGGACTTATAATTATCGGAATGAATCGCCAGATAGACATCATTATAAAACATCTTACCCAGCATAGAAGAACTTATATAATTCACATCTTCTCTCTCCTCCACGGTACTTAAGGGTGCAATAGTATAACCCAGTCCTAATTTGACAAGCTCAAGAATGGCATTCATGTTATTACAATGGTGTTTAACCTTTGGCTCAAATCCAATTTCTTTACAAAAATCCAGACTCAACCTGTAGAATTCAGGCGCATAATCTCTGTTGAAAGATATATAGTCTGCTCGTGTAATTTTTTCCTTATTCATTTCTACATTATTAGGCCCCACCACACATAGTTCATCTTGAAAAAACAAGCGTTGCAAGATGTCCTTAGAAGGAAATCTCCCTCTGATAATTGATATATCCAATTTTCCACTACATAAATCTTGTATTTGATCCTGACTGGATGATTCAATCAGATTAACCTGTAATAACGGGAAAGCAATCTTTAAATCATTTAATATTTTAGCAATAATTTGCTTCGGTGTAGAGCTAATATAACCTAACTTAATCTCACCGGATATATGATCATGTATTAATTTGGTCGAATTCTTTATTTGATCAAGTTCTTGAATTATAACAGCGGTTCGCTCATAAAAATACCTTCCTGCTTCTGTTAACTCCACCTTTTTATTATTTCTTAAAAAAAGCTCAGCCTTCAGTTCATTTTCCAATTCTTTGATTTGTCGGCTTAAAGGGGGTTGGGAAATAAATAGTTTCTTAGCAGCATTCCCAAAATGCAGTTCCTCTGCCAAAACCTTAAAATATTGAATATGCCTTAGTTCCATAATACCTATAAAGTATTGATACATGATAAAAATAGTATTTTTCAGGTATAAATGAATCTACTAAATTTGATTTACACAAATAAAGACAAAATGGATAAATCGAGTATTGAAGAAATAGAACAGCGTTTTGATGCCGATGTAGAACGTTTCTCTACTTTAGAAACAAGTCAGGCAAACACTATCGATGCCGTATTAAATATGGAATTGATCACGGATGGTATAAG
Organism: Sphingobacterium mizutaii; assembly: GCA_040394615.1. GTDB lineage: Bacteria > Bacteroidota > Bacteroidia > Sphingobacteriales > Sphingobacteriaceae > Sphingobacterium > Sphingobacterium mizutaii_A. The sequence continues at coordinate 3,252 of JBEBRZ010000018.1, read as the reverse complement.
TAGAACGTATCCCAATTTAAAAAACATACTGGACATCGGATGTGGCGCTGGAAATTATGCTATAAAAACATTGATGAAAACAAACAATCAGGTAAATGTTGATTTAGTTGATTTAAGTAAAGCTATGTTAGAAAGAGCTGAAAGTCGGGTAAAAGAGTACACTAAAGGAGAGATACAAACTGTTAAAGGAGATTTTCGAACAGTAAAACTACAAGAAGGAAAGTATGATGTAATTATCGCCACGATGGTTTTGCATCACCTTAGGGATGATGCAGATTGGGAAACAGCCTTTAGCAAATTATATAGTTTGTTGAACAAAGGCGGAAGCATCTGGATTTTTGACATGGTAGAACAAAACAGTCCCGAATTGCAACAATTTATGTATCAGGAAAAATATGCTGATTTCTTAATTCAGTTGAAAGATAAAAACTATCAGGAACATGTTTTTAATTATATACAGAAAGAAGATTCACCTCGACCAATTATGTATCAATTACATCTACTAGAAAAAGTTGGTTTTAAAAAGGTGGATGTTTTACATAAACATCTTTGCTTCGCTTCCTTTATCGGATTTAAATAAAAAAAGTATCCGCTTAAGTTACCTCAGGCGGATACGCTATTATTTTTTTTATTGATTACTCTACGGAATAAGTACTGATACGCCCTACTCTACCTTTATCATCAATTACTGCAAGATTAATTTTATCACCTTTTTTAACAGTAAGTCCACTCTGAATAGGGAATTGTTCGGAACTCTGGTCTGGATCAGTTCCATCAAGTGTATAATAGATGGTAAAACCCGGATACTCTATATTAGCAAGTAGTTTATCAGCTTTTTGAGACACCCCTACTGATGGCAGACGGTAATTAAAACCATTGCCAATAAGGTCAAGTTTTGGTAATTCACTAATACCTACTTTATTGATAAAGTCAGCATAAGATTTGTCAAAAGTTTCCTTATTAAACTTATAATCATCTTCCCAAGAGCGTTTCGGAGCCCAGGCTCTCTCCGCTAAGGCATATAAACGAGGAAGCACCATATAATCCATGCGTTCAGGTGTCAATACGGTTTCTGCCCATAAAGCTGCTTTAATACCCACGAGGTTTGACTTTCCTTTTTCGGTAAGTCTTACTTTACTTGCTAAATATTCCTTTTCTAACTTCTTACCGGATTCTGTCATATGCATATTGGCAAAAAAATTCTCAGGCAATAACGTAAAAGAATGGTATAGATCCGTTATAGAAGCCCATTTCAGCCCCGGTTCTCTAAAGTCTTTATCCCAGGTCATGTCTAAATAAAAGTTAGCACTGCTTGTAAATACAGTTTTGTATCCTGCATTGGCTAATTTATAAGCGAGATCCTCATGTCCTCCGCCAATAACATTATTCCAGACATCCAATAACATATTCAAATGAGAAAGATCTTCATTAACAACCATACCAGAACCTTTATTAACCATACCAAACTCTTCCCAACCAGCCATTTGTATTCCTTTAGATTCACAGATTGCATTTAACTTCTGAACATAATAAGGCCATACCTCATACACAGATTTTAAACCTTCACGTTCCATCAGCTCTTTGATAGCCGGTGATTTCTCCCAGGAACCGGCAGGAACCTCATCACCTCCCATAGAAACAACACTCAAGGTTAAACCCGCTTCTGTATACATCTTCTTAATATCTTCCAGTACAACGTCTAAAAAATGGTAAACCGAAGGTAATGCAGGGTTCATAACATTGTCATCCCAATATTGAGCTGAACTGTAAACAGACTTATCTTCGGCCTCATATAATAAGAATTCTTCTGCTTCTTTCTTCTTTCCTTCTTTCATCAATCGGTTATAGCGTGTTTCCATAGCCTTTATTGCTGCCCGACCATGACCTGGAGTTTCAATCTCCGGAATAATCGTGATAAATCTGGATGCGGCATATTTTAATAAGTCCTGAAATTGAGCTTTTGTAAAATACTGTCCTTCGGTAATTTCTGATCCCGATCCGTATGCCGGCTGAATACTACTTCCATCTGCAAAAAATGGTGACCTCTTTGATCCAATCGCTGTTAACTCCGGTAAAGATGGAATCTCTAATCGCCAGCCCTCATCATCTATCAGGTGAAGATGTAGTTTATTAATTTTATACTGAGCCATCAGATCAATGTATTTCTTAATCGTATTGAGATCCTTAAAATTTCTGGAGATATCCATCATAAAGCCACGATATTCAAATCTTGGTTTATCATTGACAATCAGATATGGAAGCGATATTTCACCTTCTCCTTTAAGCTGAGAAGCTGTTAATAATGATTTTATTGATTGTAATGCATAAAAAGCCCCGGCTGGATTAGAAGCTTCAATAGTAACACCTTTACCATCAACTTTCATCTTGTATTCTTCAGACGCTAAATTTTTATCATAAAGAATTTTGATGTTAGCATCCTTTTCAGGCTGACTGACAAAGCTATATTGACTTAGCTGTTCGGAGAATTCCTGAAAGGTCTGCAATGAAAAGTTAAAATGTTCATGGATAAAATAACTTAATTGCTTAGAAAACTTATAGGTCCCCTTCCCTATACTTAAATTGGCAGGTGTTGGCAAGATCAATTGCTCCCCATCGTTATTTCTCACAGCATTTTTTTCAAATAATTCATTCAAGAATTTATTTTGATCTGCAATAGAAACTTGTAAAGGAGAAATTGTAGGATGTCCTAATGAAATAATGTCCCTTGGATTCTGCTTGCTTTGAAGGTAAAAACCGTTTGGCGTCAATGAGGTATGGGTTAGAGGATACGGTGATTTATAATGGATAACGATTGAATCTTTCGGATTAATCATTGAGTTATCAGCTAACTCAATTTCATATAGATTTCCGTTTCTGTTATGAATAGAAAAATTCCCTTCACTTTTTTCCTCTATTGGGTACATGGAATTAAACCACAAATCATAATCTTTTAAGTTCAGCACTTTTGAGTCATGATTAATCAGCGTTAATTTCAATGCAATATTATCCTTCGGATTATAGTCATCATTGAAGTCCCATTTTATCTCTATGTTTTTCTCTTGAGCGTTCGAATGGCAATAAGCTAATAAGAATACGCAGAGAGCTAGGTGTTTAATTAGTTTCATATGTTTCTGTTTATAGTCTAAAAATAGACACTAAATAGTTAACCAGCAATTATTATGAAAATTATTTTGTGATAATAAAAGTAAATTCTATATTTGCACACCGGAAAACAAAACGGCCCGTTCGTCT
>JBEBRZ010000017.1:0-43352 GCA_040394615.1 Sphingobacterium mizutaii | reverse complement strand
CATATTGCTTAATGGTTTTTGCCAATGGCGTGTTCCAGATAAAATCAGGGTGAATAAGCAACATCCAACCTGATTGCTTTTCACCATTTTCTTCTTCACTAATTTCGAGCTCGAGCACCTGATTCGGCGACATAAAGAACAGTACACCATCATCATCAAAATCGTAATGCAGTTGCCCGTATTTATACTTCACACCTTTCATACGCTTCAAAGCAATAAAATAAAAATCAAATACCACGCTCATAGCGGTTTGGTCGGGAAATTTGGTAAAATCATCCGTTGAGACTACGCTAATCAACGGATGCTCAGACTTAGGCAAACCTCTCAACTTATGAAATTCGCTGATTGTTTTTATCCTATGTGGTTTTGTATGTACCATATACAAAGATACTTATTGTGGATGGTATGCTTTTGCGAATTCCTTTGCAAACGCTTTTAATTTTGTTTTACCTAAGATAGGTCTGTTTTTGAGATAATTCTCAAATGTTTTTCCGCTGTGGGTCTCCATCTGCATTCTTACGAAATCGTGTGCCAGCTGTTGTGGAAAGCCCGATTGGATCAAGCCGTTTAACAGTTGCTCTTCCGGTAAGGCTATCCATTTCAGGTCAGGCTTGCCAATGGCTTCGCCCAAAATTGTTGCGGCCTCATTACAGGTCAATTCTTCACTTACCACATAGCGGACTTTTTTTTCCGGAAATGGAGTGGTCAGTTCTTCAAAAGCCGCATCGGCAATATCATTTGGCGAGACAAAAGCGATTTTATCATCTCCGCCATAACCGGCCATAAGTACACCGTGTTCTTTTATGGTTTGAATATCATTATAAAAATTGGTATAAAAAGAACCAGGACGTAGTTCGATAATCGTTTTGTCTGATAGCTGATTAAGCAGCGGAGAGTCTGCCGTATCAGCCGCCCAACCGGTTAGAAATACAACTTTTTCAATTTCATTTTGCCTGATCGCCTGCACATAGTTCGTTTCCATTTTACTGAAATAAGCCGTTTGGTCTTCTTCCATAAAATTGAAAGGGATCATGCAATACACAGCGTCTGCGCCGGCAAAAGCGGTTGTTAGAAAACTCATGTCTCCTAATGAACCGATTGCTGCTTTTGCACCAATGGTTTCAATGTCTTTCTGTCTGTCGGCTTTGCTGCTGATAACCGTTACCGAATGTCCTTTTGCAATCAATGCTGTTGCAAGGGGCTTGCTGATGTTGCCCAATGAGCCTGTTAAAACTATATTCATATTTCGCTTTTTTGTTGGCCCAAAGATCCGAAACAGTTAAAAAACAGATGTATCCAAAACGACTGTTGTTGTAGTCTAAATGAAATGGCTTTGTGAACGGTCTAATTATTTGGGATGGAGGGTAGGCTTTATTGTTTACTTTTTCAATTAAACGATTGCCGAAACGCCAAAGACGATAGATTGGTTTTGGTCTTGAATAATTTGTTGAATGACTGTACGTGTTCAAAGCCCAATTCATAGGCTATTTCACTCACGGTTAGTTTTGTGGTGGAAAGCTTCTCTTTCGCTTTTTCAATGAGCTTTTGGTGTATGTGCTGTCGCGTGTTCAGCCCTGTGAGCGCTTTGAGTAATCCACTTAAATAGTTGGGCGAAACATTCAAAGAACCGGCAATGGACTGAACAGTTGGCAAACCTTTGTCCATCAAATTTTCGCTATTGAAATAATCATCCAATAATGCTTCTAACTGCGTCAAAATTTGGTGACTGCTTTTCTTTCGGGTGATAAACTGCCGGTTATAAAAACGTTCGGCATAGTTGAGTAAGGTCTCGACGTGGGAAATAATTATTTTTTGGCTATACACATCAATATTGGTAGCTATCTCGTTATTGATATTTTGAAATATGGCGTCTATGGTTTGTTCTTCTTTATCTGAAAGAAACAAGGCTTCGTTTATCGCATAATTGAAAAACTCATAGTTTTTGATTGTCTGTGCCAATGGATCAGTTTGGCATCCAAATGTCTTTTCATTGCTATCGAGTTGAAATTGTGCAGCCAATTGACGTTGTCGTCTTTGGGCAAATCTACTATTTGAGCATAGTCCACTAAGCTAATAAGTGGGTGCTTGTGTTTCTCCAGGCACCTTAACCTATGATATTCTGAAATGGTATTTATTTTCCTGATTTGATTTGCCATCATTCTTTAATGCTCTCTTTAATGTGCCTGCTAATTTGGGCGGACTTACTGTTGTCAATTTTATCGAATCACAGCCGTTAAAAGTCGCAAACCTTCTTATGGTATCTACAAAAGGTTTTTTCCATAATTCAATGTCCGGACTTTGATGTTCAATATGCAGATGTATTATCTCAAATTGTTTCTCTTTTCGATGTGCTTTGCAGTCCGCTCTGCCTATAAATGTATCGCCAAACAAGATTGGTAAACAGAAATAACCGTATTGCCTTTTTTCTTTTGGTGTGTAGCACTCAATTTTATAATCAAAGTCAAAAAGCTGTTTTACCCTGTCTCGATGAATAATTGAATTGTCAAACGGTGATAAAAGCCGAATGGTCGGACTCACTTTGCTTATCGATTTTTCAAGTAAATCATTTGGCACAAAAACGGAAGGCAAATTCTCAATATTTATTTGTTGTATTGTACCATTTTGAAGCATTGAGTTCAATACTTCATCAACATTTTTTCTTATTAATTTCCCTGTTTTAAGGTGTGTAATTTGCTTTACTGTTGTAAACCCGTAGGCTCGTAAATAGGTGTTTACTAAATATTCTGCAAATTCAAAGTCGGTTGGAACAGTAGTATTAACATTTAGGGGCAATACTCTCTCTCTAATGTCATACGTTTTTTGCATCCCATTTCGACCGCTAACCATCAGATCTCCTTGCAAAAAAAGTCTTTCAAGGGCTGCTTTTGTTGGTTTCCAATTCCACCAACTTCCTTTTTTCTTAGTTTCGTTCTCAAAATCTCTTGCCTTTTTTGGACCTTCTGTACGGATTGTGTCCATTACATATTGCATAACCTTGGGGTCAGCATTGTAATGATGCGTTTCATTTTGTTTTACTTCCATCATTTGAGGTAAAGCAAAGCGAAAATCTTTCATAGGAAGATATGAGGCCGCGTGAAACCAATATTCAAACACATTGCGTTCTTTTACCAATTCATTTAAATGTTCCGGTTTATAATCCGGAATTCTTGTCCAAAGCGTGTGATGATGTGCGCGTTCAACGATTGACAATGTATCTATCTGTAAATATCCAAGATGTTCCAAGGCACTCAGAACTGCCTTTTTTCCTTTTCCGAATGGCGATGCCTGAAGTAACCCCTGATTTTCTAATGTGATGCGTTGTAATTGTTGCAATGTCATTTTCTCTTTATCTCTATACGTTGCTATTATTCAAAAATAGAAACATAGGTTTCTATTTCTGCATTATCTCCATCAAAATATTTTTTTCCGTGAACAGTTACATCAGCTCGATAAGCTCATTTTAGTTGACTATCCTGCTATATTTCCGTCCACGTTTTCAAAATTGCTTCCGGCATTTTTCCTTTTGAAATGTATTTTTCCGCTTTACCAAGGGAAATTTCCCGTCCCACAAAACCATCAGGAATATTGTCCAGTGTTGTCACAGGAAAGCCAATGATTAAGGTATGTTTTCCTGCATAATCACTTTTGTAGTCTGTATAAACAGCGTAAAATTCGTTACTTACTTTGTTTGGTATTTTGTCACCTATGTTTTCTCCTCAAAACCTGCCCCAAAGTATTTCAATGTCAACCATTATTACCGACATGGGCTTTTTATCGTCCGTTTTTCCATTGTTAAGCGTTTAATCCGTCAAAGTAGATTTTTTTGATTTCCTTCCTTGATGCTTCCGCACCTATTTCCATACGTCTGTCGTAAATCGCTTGTGAACTTTTGCCTGCAAAGTAGCGTAGTTGGTCTTTATTGTCCGTTGCTGCTTCGTAAATAACCTCCGCAATCTCCCCGGGTGTAGAGGCAGGTTTAATCATACTCAACATTTTCTCTTCGACTGCTTCATAAAACGGAAGCGGTTTCACGTCCGAATTGTGGCTAAACAAATCAGTATTTGTAGCACTTGGTGAAACAGTTTTAACACCAATTCCAAACATTGATAATTCAATTGACAGACATTCGCTCCAACCTTCAACTGCCCATTTTGTGCCGTTGTAAATGCTTGTAAAAGGGAAACCTGTGTGCCCGCCAATAGAGGTTACATTAATAAATAAACCATTTTTATTCTCTCTGAAAGAAGGAATGAATGCTTGTGTAACACGCACTGTTCCTAAAAAGTTTGTGTCCACTTGCTTCACAATATTTTCGTCGGAAAAGGATTCCAACGAACTCATCAAACCATAGCCGGCATTGTTCAATACTACGTCTATTTGGAATAATGAAATTGCTTTTGTTACCGTTGATTTTATCTGTTCAATGTTTGTAACGTCTAACGGCAAAACAATTATGTTTTCAAGTTTTGTTAATTCCGTTTCTTTTTCGGGATTTCGCATCGTAGCGATTACATTCCAACCTTTTGATTGAAACAATTTTGCAGTTGATTTTCCGATGCCTGACGAAGCTCCTGTAATGAATATTGTTTGCATTTTACTTAATTTTTTGATTACGATGCCAAAGTAAAAAGAAAAGAGTATATATTTGATACTTGTATCCAAAAGGATACTTAGTATTATGACAAAAGAAGAAAAACGGTTCCAGGAAAAAATAAGGGCAATTCAAGACACAATGTTTGTGATTGGCGGAAAATGGAAAATACCGATTATCCTGTCTATATACAGTGGCAACAAGCGTTTTAATGACATTTCAAATTCTATCCCGAAAATTACCAATCGCGTTTTGTCCAAAGAGTTGAAGCATTTGGAAGAAAACTTATTGATTATAAGAAAGGTAATTGACGATTATCCTGTTAGGATTGAACATGCTGTAACTTCCTATGGGTTGGGACTTGAAGAAATTGCAAAACCATTGGAAAGTTGGGGCAAAAAACATCAGAAAAAGGTTCGTGGAAAGTGATTGTTGTCGATAAGTCTGAACGGTTGTCTGTCGAAGTACTTTTCAAGTATCGGACTGTGCGACCGTTTAGCCTTGCGGCCTTTTTAGTCAGTCGGTCAGTTCTTCGCAATCAAAACCTTTGTCATGCAAGAGCTTGATGACTATTTCTGAAATCTCTGTAGGAGTGTCAATGCGAAAAATGTTATCACAGCCTTCAAAGTCGAAGTTCCATCTCGTGAGCGGAAGTTCTTCCAGAGTGGGCTTTAGCAACTCAATATCATCATCCGCAAAAACCGATGTTTTAAATACGTAAATCATAACGCTGTTGTTTTTATTCACCAACCTTTTTGTACTATTGATATAGTATTCCTGTTGTTCAATTATATTCGATGACCACATCATCCGATTTGGGAAACCCTACACAGGCAAGTACATATCCGTCCATTATCTGCTGCTCCGTAAGCCCTTCAGTTGTGGACATTTCTACTTGCCCCGATACGCACTTACCCGCACAGCTTGTACAATTTCCACTTTGACAGGAAAAAGGCAAATCGATCCCCGATTCAAGCCCGGCAAATAAAATGGACTTTCCCGCAGCTACGTTTACTTGGTGTTCTTTTCCCTTAAAAAGTATTTTTACCTGATCTTCCTGTTGTGTCTTAATTGGTTTATGCGTTGTTTTTGCGGCAGTATAAAAACTTTCTTTATGAACAACTTCTTTAGAAAACCCAATTCCCTGTATCGTTGCTGTTGTCATTTCCATAAGCCCCTGTGGGCCACAGATATAAAACTCGCTGTCTGTGTCTTTTGCAAGCTGCAAATCGCTGAAAATGGTTTTTAGTCGTACTGGATTTATTCTGTGGGTATTAACATCTCTCCTTGTGAAAATTCTTGACCAAAAACCTGGTTTTGGTTGTTCGTTCTTCCATTCATCACCCCAATAATGGATGATACGAAAACGTGAAGGGACTTGAGAAGACCATTGCTCTAATTGTTTATAAAATATCGTGTTTTCTCTGTTGGCATTCACATATATCAAGGATAATATGGAAGCAGGTTCTTTTGTAAGAGCTGACTTGATAATCGAAAATAAAGGAGTAATCCCACTTCCGCCTCCAATAAGCACAATATGGCGCTGACCGTTTGTGGGCTTAAAGTTGAAATTTCCTGTAGGGGGCAGCACCCCTATTTTATCTCCGGCTTTCAGATTATCATTGAGATGATTTGACATTTTGCCATTTTTCACCCTTTTTATCGTTACGGACAAGTCTTTATCGATATAAGGCGAAGAACAAAGCGAATAGGCACGTCGCTCTTCTTTTCCGTCAATTTCGGAAATCAAGGTTAGGAATTGACCGGACAGATAATCAAATTGGTGCTCGGGTTGGGCAAAATGTATCGTTATGGTATCGGCAGTTTCCTGCACAATCTCCCGAATGTATAATACGGTTTTATTGCTCATCTTTTTTCAATTTAATTGTCCGTAATCAAATCAAATACTTCCATAATATTTGTCTCGTTGTTCGTCCAGATTTCCTCCAAACTCGCAGCACCTTCGATTGATATGCCGTTTGCTTCCAATCTCTTAACAGCTGCTAAAGAATCCACCTGTAATGCTTTGAAGGCATCATCAATCGGTGCTTTTGATATTCTTTCCAAAAGAATGGTATCCACTGTTGGGCTGGATTGCTGCTCCACGATAAAGAATATGGATATGACTGCCAGAGCTAGTGCAGCAGGAAGGAAAACACCTTTTTTGAAATGGATTTTCAAGGCTTTCCAATTGAGTATAACATGAAAAATGGCGCAAATAAAAAAGAAAAGGCCAAAAAACTCGTGTACGACTTCTGTATAGCCGTCAAATAAATGAAAAAACATGAGCATACCCGAAATTCCAAGGACAAAGAAAATTAAGGAGATAAAAGGGGTGACGTAATTTCTGTTCAGTTTCATAATACAAGGATTTAGTTAATGGAGTTTTGAAAATCTGTTTTCAAGGCTTGTAAGCCATTTTACACGCTTTTCCCGGCTTACTGATTTTACCGAAGTAAAACTGATCCAATGACGGTTTTTGTAGCCCATCGTTTTAAAAACGCTTCTTAACATTGTTTTTCGGATTAAATTTCCGATGAGCAGGGAATACAATATTCCCGGTTTGTTCATTGTGGTGATAATGGTTATGCTTTTCAGGTTTTTCAAGAGCGGAACCAATCCAAAACCTCTGGGGTGATGGTCATACATGACTCCCGGACTCAGCACCCGGTCAACAAAACCTTTGGTTGTTGCCGGCATAATGTCCCACCATATAGGGAAAATGAAAATCAGGTGGTCGGCTTTTTTCAAACGCTCGTTATAATCGATCACCTGTGGGTCAATGGGCCGGTGATCTACAAATGCCTTTAAGTCTGCCTTTGACATTGCGGGATTAAATCCGTCATGGTCAAGGTGCATCAGGTCAACCTCGTGGTTGGCGTTTTGAAGTCCTTTGGTCACAGATTGTAAAATAGCATTGCAATAACTCCCTTCGTTAGGGTGATTGAATACGATGACTGTTCTCATTTTTTACTGTTTTATTACAGTACAAAATTGAGAAGGAAGTTAGCTATCGGAAGATAACAATTGTTAATAAATAATTTTCAATCAATCCGTTATCACTACATCCATTTTTCTACTTCTTTATAATTAGCTGCTGTTGTTTCTTCCAGGCGTCTGTCTTACCCAATAAAGTTATCTTTTTTCAACATTACTGAAATTAAATTTGGAATGTTTGTTCCGCATTTAATACATTTGTGGAATGATTGTTCCGATAAAGGGAGCGTTTGTTTAATTTTAAAAGTAAAAAAATGAGGAAACTAAAAGGTAAAGTCGCTGTCGTTACAGGCGGAAGCTCAGGAATTGGTTTTGCAACTGCACAAGAATTTATCAATCAAGGTGCGAAAGTCGTGATTACAGGTAGAAATCAAGAATCGCTTGACAAAGCAGTGAAAGAATTGGGCGAAAACGCCATTGGAATTCGTGCTGATGCTTCTAATGTAATAGAATCCGAAAAATTGGCAGAACAAGCGAAATCAATATTCGGAAAAATCGACATTTTGCTCGTGAATGCAGGAGGTGTAGAAGTGTTTGAGCCAATTGGTCAAATTACGGAAGAAACGTTTGATACGGTTGCAGGGGTCAATTTCAAAGGTGCGGTTTTTACTACCGAAAAATTTGTTTCGCTTCTTTCTGACGGTGCTTCAGTCATTCATTTGGCTTCCGTGTCTGCTTTTTCATTCAATGCAGGAAATGCCATTTATTCGGCAAGTAAAGCGGCTCTCGTGGCGTACAGCAAAAATGCAGCAATTGAATTGGCGGACAGAAAAATCCGAGTGAACGTTGTAGAACCTGCTTTGACGGAAACTCCTGGCATTCACAAAGGAGCCTTTGCAAATGACGAAATTCACACACACGTCAAAACCTTAATGCCGTTTAAACGTTACGGACAACCCGAAGAAGTTGCCAAATTAATTACGTTTTTGGCTTCTGATGATGCTTCATTTATTTCGGGTAGCGAAATAACAATTGACAGCGGAGCCTCTATAAACGTACCAATGAAGTTGTAATTTTTTTGACTAAATCAGGAACGAATATTCCAAATATATTATCTTTGTGAGATATAATTATCTCGCAAAGATTTCTTATGGCACGCACCAAAGTATTTGATGAAGATTTGATTTTAGAAAAAGCAATGAATTTGTTTTGGAAAAAAGGGTATAATGCCACATCTGCCCAAGATTTGGTTGATTATCTTGGCATAAGTCGTTCAAGCTTGTATGATACCTATGGAGACAAACATTCACTTTTTGTAAAGGCGTTGAAACAATACCGCAAAGAACGCATTGACCCTGTAATAAATGGAGTGGACAAAGCCGAAGATATTGAAGCGTATATCCGCAATGTTTTTGAAGTTGTCAAAATAGAAGCACTTAGCGAAGAACGCTCAAAGGGTTGTTTTATGGTAAATGCAGCCGTAGAATTAGCACCGGTTGATGATGAAGTTGCAACGATTGCTAATTCAATAATGCGGGATACAGAAAACGCTATAACGAAAGCCATAAAGAAGGGACAGCAACAAGGATTATTTACCACAGTTCATTCCGCACGCTCGTTGGCAAGGTTTGCTTTCAATTCATTAAATGGCTTGCGTGTTACGATAAAATTTGATGCAAGCAAAAGAATGTTCGATGATATTGTAAATGTTTGTTTGGCTGCATTGAAAGTGTAACGTGTCTTGAAGTAGAATTGCTAACTGGTCGATACCTGCTCGCTTACCAGAATATATAGACCAGTAGATTATTACCGTCTGTTTCGGATTCGGCTCAATGAAACAGAAGTAATTCCTAAATAAGAAGCGATGTAGTGTTGTGGGACACGCTGAACAATATGTGGATAGGTTTCGATCAATTCTTCGTATCGTTGCTGTGGCGTGTTTTTCAGATAGGAGTAAAAAAGTTTTTGTCCCTGAAGGAGCCTATTGAACAAATGTTCTTCAAATACTGCTCGTATTCCAGGTGTATTTTCAACAACCGTTTTAAAGTCTTTCTGCGAAAGGGTCTGTAAAATACAAGGCTCCAGGCTTTCGATACTGTAAAGGCTTGGTTGATTGGTCCTGAAACTTTCTATGGAAGATACACTTTGGTCTTCAAAGAAAAATTGGGTGGTAATTTCTTTTCCGTCATTGTTCACCCAGGTTCGCAAACATCCCTTTTCTATGAAGTACATCGTTTTGGATACTTTGCCTTCGTGTAGTAGGATGGTTTTAGCAGGAACCTCAATTTCTTTGAAATAAGGACTGAATATTTCCCATTTGTTTGGTTGTACATTTTCCTGTTTCATCTTGTTGCGTTGCTTTAGGGCTGCAGGTAACAACTTTGTTAGTTGTTGTTTGTTTATATAAGCCTTAGTTTCATCATAATATCCGTTTGCTCATCATCACCTAATTTGAAGATATGCTTATCGAATTCCACGAACCCGTTTTTCTTATAAAAACGGATAGCCCTGGGGTTTTCTTCCCAGACACCCAACCATACATATTCGGCGTTCTCCTCTTTTGCTATTTCAATCGTTTTGTCATAAAGCATTTGTCCCACTTTTTTTCCGTGAAATTCCTGCAGCACGTATATCCGTTCTATTTCTACAGAGTGTTCACCCTTTAACTCCGTTTGTGATTGACCGAAATTGAGTTTGAGATAACCTATGGCATTATCATCAAGTATTGCAAAATAAAAGACTGAATTGCTATCATTAAGTTCAGTAATCAATTTATCTTTCGAGAAACCTACATCGAGATATTTTTTCATATTTTCTTCTGAATTCCCGGTAAAAAACGTTTGGTAAAATGTCTGTCTTCCTATCTTTTGTAATTGATCGATATCGTCAAGTGTAACTTTTTTGATTGTTATGTTTCCCATTAAATAGGTGTTTTGTAATGTACGTGTCGTACTGTGTTATTGTATTTTCTGTACTATCTCGTTATTGATATTTTGAAATATGGCATCTATGGTTTGTTCTTCATCGGACAGAAACAAGGTGTTGTACCCCCAGGTTAAAGTCATTTATGTGCTCAGCATGGGACGCTGCTTGCGGTAATGACTTTCCAGCCCTCGTTAAATAGCTTCCAGACTCTTGTAAATTTGACACGGCTTTCAAATGGCTGGTTCTGATAAATGCCCCCGATCTCTTTGGTGACCACGACCGTGCAGGTATCGCAGAATAAGTGCAACTGCTGCTCTGAGGCAACTAGTCCGGTGATTTTTAAATCCCCACTGATATGAGGGGCCAAATCATCTTTTTTAGAAAGCACCATTCCAAGGTGATTAACAAATATCAGCTCATCGTGTAGCAACTGATCCAGTACCTTTAAATCCCTGTTTAAGATCGCTTTAATGAGTTGTGCTTCTAACTTTAAAATTTCACTCTCCATAGCTATTTTCATTTGATACCACTAAAAGTATAAAATTAATATTTAAATTAACACCCGAAATAACAGGTTGATCCTGCACTTCTTTGGCTTTATAGATTTGGCGATTCAATTTCCTTCATGTTATCTTTCGTGATTATCAGCGAGCTGATTTCAATTCTTATGAAAAATATCAGGCTGTGATAAACGGCTCCTCATTTCCACAACCGTTGAGTTATCTCGAGCTAACGGTTTCAGTAAGAGAATACCGAGGAATTGGATCTGGATTAAAAATTTGTCAAGACAATCTGTAAACCGAGTTTTTACTTCTGAATCCCGAGAGAAAGTTGAAAAACGTTTTGATGTAGCAATGTCAACGGTAGTAGCAAAGATTGCAAATAATTTAAGAACTAAATCTTAAATTTTAGATGGTGACTCTCCCTCTTAGGATATGTCTCTTAATAAGATACTGTATCCCGCACCTTAGTTTTGCCTCTACAGAAATTTATATATTCAATTAAAAAGGTGAAGGGCTCACGGATGACCAGCCTCCATCTACCACCAATGTTTGTCCGGTAATGTGACTCGCATCGTCACTAACCAAGAACAGGGCCGCTTGTGCGATATCGTTTGGTTTTGCTGCAGAGCCTATAGGTGTCAAATTTGCCCAAGTTTTGACATAAGTCGGATCTTCTAAAGTCCTTTCAGTCAAAGTTGCTCCAGGTGCGATCGCATTAACATTAATTCCATACGGTGATAACTCTAAAACAAGATGCTTCGCAAGCAACTCAACCGCAGCTTTTGTCATTCCATAAGCTGCAAGATCTTTATGAGCTTGATGGCCAGTAACAGAAGAGGTAAATAATATTGCGCCCTTTTTCTTATTTGCTATTAGATATTTTCCAGCAGCTTGCGCTAAGAAAAACGCACCTCCAATATTAACCTGTAATACTTTATATAGGTCTTCAGGTTGATAGTCTAAAAAACTTCCAAATAAAGTGATGCCAGCATTCGCCATGACAATATCTAGGGTTCCAGTACGTGAAATAGCAAAGTCAACCAATTCTTTATTGAAATTTGGCTCAGCAACGTCCCCAGGGAACGGCAAACATTCGCCTAATTGGGACAGTTCAATGGCCGCTTTTTCGCTTAACTCCCTATCTAAATCATTCAGAATAACTATAGCACCCTCAAGCACTAAACTCTTTGCTATTTCAAATCCTATACCTTTTCCTGCTCCCGTGACAATTGCTGTTTTTTTGACAAACCTTTTTCTCTCCATTTTCTTCATTATTTAATGTGAATCTCTCAATACTTCGCTGCCGGAATTACCGATTAAAAAATCTAAATCAGCTCCTAAGTGAGCCTGTTCAACATGATCCATATATAATTTGCAATATCCTCTAGTATACTTATTAAGATTTAACTTTAAGCTTTGTTTTCTCTGATGTAATTGCTCTTCAGATACCCGCAGATTAAGCTGGCGGGCCTTTACATCCAATTCAATCAAATCTCCATTTTGTACCAAAGCTAACATACCACCAACGGCTGATTCGGGAGAAATATGTAGGACTACTGTTCCAAATCCTGTTCCACTCATTCGTCCGTCAGAAATTCTTACCATATCGGTGATTCCCTTTTCTAAAAGCTTTTTAGGAATGCCCATATTACCTACTTCAGGCATACCGGGGTATCCTTTTGGACCTACATTTTTCAAGACTAACACACTGTTTTCATTTACTTCTAATTCCGGAGAATCAATTCTTTGCTTATAATCCTCAATATTTTCAAAGACTACGGCCTTTCCGGTATGCTTCATTAAAGCGGGAGTAGCAGCTGATGGTTTGATAACCGCACCATTTTCACACAGATTTCCTTTTAAAACAAATATTCCAGATAAAAGGTTGAAAGGATTATCAACGGTTGAAATTACATTTTCGTTAAGACTTTTTTGATCTGAAGTATTTTCCCCAATAGTTTTTCCATTTATAGTTCGAGCATTAATATTCAAAAATTTTTGAATACTGTTCATTACAGCGGGTATCCCTCCTGCATAATAAAGATCCTCCATAAAGAATTTTCCAGAGGGTTGTAAATTTGCCACCAATGGAATTCCTGTGGAATATCTGTCAAAATCATCAAGATGAAGATCCACGCCTATCCTCCTTGCAATGGCCATAAGGTGAATGGCGAAGTTTGTGGACCCCCCAATGGCAGCATTCACTTTAATAGCATTTTCAAACGCTTCAACTGTCAGGATTTTAGACATTTTTAAATCCTCTTTGATCATTTCAACGATTCTTCTGCCTGACATTCTAGCTAATACTTTTCTATTGGCGTCTACAGCTGGAATAGCAGCATTATTAGGTAAAGTAAGTCCCAATGATTCTACCATACTCGCCATAGAAGATGCTGTTCCCATTACCGCACAGTGACCAGCACTTCGGCACATTCCCGCCTCTGCAAGGTTCATTTCAACTTCCGATAAAGAACCTTGTTTGGAAGCATCGGAAAAACGCCAAACATCACTTGTTCCTATATCTTTGCCCTGAAACTTGCCTGTAAGCATAGCCCCTCCCGATACCACAATTGTTGGTAAGTTTACACTACAAGCACCCATAACTAAAGATGGAGTTGTTTTATCGCACCCACATAATAATATCACGCCATCAATTGGATTTGCACGAATCGATTCTTCGACATCCATACTTGCAAGATTTCGGAACAGCATAGCAGTAGGTTTCATTAATGTTTCACCAAGAGACATTACCGGAAACTCCACAGGAAAACCACCAGCCTCTAAAACTCCTTTTTTAACAGCTTCAGCAAGATCCCTTAGGTGTCCATTACAAGGAGTAAGTTCAGACCAGGTATTACAAATTCCAACAACTGGTTTTCCCTCAAACATATCAAAAGGAATTCCTTGGTTCTTCATCCAGGCACGATAGATAAACCCGTCCTTTCCTTTTCGTCCAAACCATTCTTGACTTCTTAATTTCATAAATAGGTGCTTAAAATTTTTTACTGAATGCTCTCATTTGCACTCCTTTGGTATCCATCTGAACTAAAAACGTTCTCCCACTTTCCGGATATTTTAATAGATCCTCCTTGGAAAGACCTTTTCTAGATGTAGTAATCAATAGATAATCTAAATTCGAACCGACAAAAGCACATGAGGATACGTGAGGGACCGGAACAGTTATTTTATGTACAAGTCTGCTGGTTGTTATATCATATCCACCAACGGCAAACCCTCCCCAAATAGCAACCCAAATAATTCCATTGACATCCATTGCCATTCCATCTGGATAACCAAAATCTTCTGCTATATGAATCGGCCGAATGGTTTCTGTAAGTTGCCACTGATTTTGAAAATACCTTTTGATACTTCTTGAACCACTATCGGTATGAAACATGGTTTTCCCATCTGGCGACCAACTAGGCCCATTGGAAATACTTACCCGTTCAACCATTTTCTTGATTTCTCCATCTGGCAATAAACAATATAAATTTCCATCTCCATCCAGATGATCTATATGTGTAGTACTAAACCAAATATTCCCCAGTGGATCTATCGCGCCATCATTTCCTCGGCGTTCTTGCCAATCAATCCCTAAATCATTAAAAATGCGACATTCCTTATCATACAAGTAATAAATACCAAGTCCCCCTTTAACACTGCAAATCAGGGAATCATTTTGACTTTCAATTTCAAATATGGCTGAGACAAATTTTGCATTTGGATAAGTATTTACGTGGTTCTTATTCCAGCAAAACTCAAAAATCGTGTCGGAGAGAATATCAACCCAAAAAGCAGATTGCCGACCCGAATGCCATATCGGCCCCTCGCCGTGCAAATTCAGAGGGGTATTTAGAGCTTCAATTGCTTTTTGTGGAAGCATAGTTTAGATCGTGTTTAATACTTGGGTTTTATAATTTACTGAATCTTTTTATCTTTTTTAAATTATTCTACAATAATGTACTATCTCTATACTATTGTATCTAGAAAACATCTGCTCTCCCACAATCAGGTGACTTGATAAATAATTAAACATTTATCCCTTTTTGGGGAAATTTAAATGCCACAGCATTTATTTATAATATAGTAAGATTTATCAAATCTCAATAATTGAGTTTAGGGGAAATGACTTTAGGAAAATACTAAGGTTTAATCTCTTACACCAATGCATATCAAAAAAGTGCAAATACTATGAATTTTGAGAAACTGAAAATAAATTAGCACAAATAGAGTTATATTAGTATTTATTAACAGTATACAACGATCTAATTCTTCAAAAAAGGTTTCAACTCTTCTGGTATATTTTTCCCAAATTCCTTGGCCTTTTGAAGATATTTTATCATATTTTCTTCATCCCTTAAATGTGCGTAAGCTCTTGATAGCGTAAAATTCAAATCAGCAAGATTCATTGGTATTAAACGTCCATAGATGTTTAACATCTGTTTTTTTTCCAAAAATTCCTTATTCTCTTGGTCGTCTTTTAATGTCTCTTGTAATAGATCAATCGCTTTTTTGGGTTCATTAATACTAATGAGCATTCGTGCATAATTTATCCGGACCATAAAAAGTTCATTAATATTCAGCATTCGGTGCCCCAGATCTCTTCTTGCCTTTTCTCTCTCTTTTTCAAATATATTTAGGGCTTTTAAATAAAAACCTTCGGCAGCACCAAAATTATTTTGCCCTTGTTTAATAAAGGCTAATTCTTGAAAAGCTCGATAATTTATAGTATCTAAATTTTCTACTAGATATTCAAAGTTATGATTAGCACTGTCTAACTCATTAAATCGCTTATGATACAATCCCTTTAAAAAATAATTTTCTTTGTGAGCTGGTTGAAGCATATCTAATTTATTCCAATACGTCAGTGCAAGTTCTTTTTGATCTTCTTCCAATGAGATTAAAAATAAATGGGTATACGGTCTTGTATCCGTGCTGTCAATCCTCAGAGCCTCTTCAAACTTGCTTTTTGCTTCATTGAATTTCTTTCTTTCTGATAAACGGATACCCTCCATAGCGATAGCCCCAGATTTTCGCCTTATCATTCTATTCTTATATTGCTCCCTTTCGCTTTGTTCCTGGTCCGGATTATTCAAATGGGAAAACTTTCCAAAATACAGCTCTGGATGCTCCGGTTTAGGTATCACCCCGCTTCGATCTGGATGCCTAAATTCCTCATCTTTTTTAAATTGAACAAGCCCCCAGGTACCATTGATCTCTTTTATTGCCTTTTCTCTTTGTCCTAAAGGAAAGAAAAACATTACATGAATACTTCCTAAATCATACTTAACCAAAGTCAACAAAATACTTTCATAATTTTCGATACTGTCTTTAAATTTATATTTGACGTTTGTGTCATAAATGTTAACAGCATCAGCATTTATTAGTTTCAAAGGTTTATTTCCTACACTATCCAAAAGATCAAAATGCCCATAATATGATGGAATCTTTTTCAAGTCAATAGCTGTTCCATTCACTTTCAATCTGAATTCTTCTTCTGTAATATCCTCATTATTATATTTATAATAACTACTCAAGCGTATCCATGAATGTGTGTAACTAATAAAAATATCATCTTTCTTAAACTTAATATCCCCTCCAAAAGTGAGATAAGGATTCAATTTCAATCTTTTGTTAGTTAACTCAATTTTTTTTTGAGGATCGTTCGTAGTATAACTAAATAGAGAATCAGGAATTCTAGGTATATTTAGTAATTCATAACCAATTGGTCTAAAAACAACAGCATTCACCTCGCTCAATTTCTCGATCGTATCGGAATTTAATTTCATTAACTCTCTGGGATTGAACTTGCTTTGTCCAAGCAATCCGGAAGCGAAACCGATCATGGGGATAATTATTAAAATCTTTGAAAGCTTCATAATTTTAAGTATAAAATGATATAATTTCATTTATCAAATAATCCAAACCTTATTACGGAGATGCAAAGATTAATGATATTCCATAAGTTAAAGAAAAGATGGCAAATTCTGTCTCATAGAAATTATTAATAACTGAGTTGGATCAGACGCCAAGTGAGGTACAAAATTGATATAAATTGAGCAAGTTTCGGATTTTCCACCCTATTATTATTCCCAAACTTTGTATTAGAAAATTAAATTGAAAATAATGCAAAGATTTAAAAACAAGTTCGCATTCATATCCGGAGGAACAAGCGGAATGGGATTTGCCACCGCCCAGCAGTTCATCATCGAAGGTGGTAAAGTTATTATTACTGGAAGAAGTTCAAAAACAGTAAATAAAGCACTGGAAAAATTAGGCAAAAATGCCTTTGGTATAGTTTCAGATGTCGGAAACATACGAGATATTTTTCTTTTACAAACGCACGTAAAAAATTATGCAGATAAGATTGATTTGCTTTTTGCCAATGCGGGTTATGGAAAGTTTGCTCCGATTGAATATACCGATGAAACGCTCTTTGATGAACTCTTTAATCTTCTTGTAAAAGGAACATTTTTTACTCTGCAACAATTGTTACCTCTAATGAAATCAGGAAGCTCTATAGTTCTAAACACTTCTATTGTGACCGGATTTGGAATGGCTAATTTCTCCATCTATTCAGCCGCTAAATCAGCGGTACAATCTTTTATCAAAACATTTGCTGCAGAACTCGTGAAAAGAGAAATTCGCGTGAATGGTATAAATCCAGGGCACATTAAAACAAATATTTTTAATAACATAGGTTTGAATGCAGATCAGATTGAAGAGGCAGTCCACGGAATCATACCTAGTATTCCTTTCAAAAGATTAGGAGAGCCAACAGAAATTGCAAACGCTGTCCTCTTTTTGGCTTCCCAGCAGGCCTCCTATATACATGGAACCGAATTAACCATAGATGCAGGTCTCTCAATCATCAGGTAATGAAGAAAGTTATTGATCAAATCAACTGGGATTTTGTAATAAGCGAAATGAACACGAAAGGTTATTCGATTATTCCAAAATTATTGACTCACGGGCAATGCAACGAACTGATTGGGGAATACCACAATCCTCACATTTACAGAAAAACAGTACGAATGGAACAACATCGTTTTGGAAATGGTGAATACAAATATTTCAGTTATCCATTGCCAAACTTAATTCAACAAATTCGAAAAAACACTTATCCCAAACTAGTTCCAATTGCCAATGAATGGTTTAAAGTATTAAGGATTGAACAAAAGTTTCCCATTGAGCACAATGATTTCTTACAACAATGCCGTGAGAAGCATCAACATAAAGCAACTCTTTTAATTTTGAAATATGGAAAAAATGGGTACAATACTTTACATCAAGATTTATATGGAGATGTTTATTTTCCCATACAAGCGGTATTATTTTTGAGCGAACCGGATCAGGACTATTCTGGTGGAGAATTTATATTGACTCAACAAATCCCAAGGGCTCAATCCAAAGCCATTGTTTTGAAGCCCCGCAAAGGTGATATGTTGATCTTCACGACCAATTTTAGACCCGTAAAAGGAACCAAGGGATATTATCGAGTTGCAATGAAGCATGGAGTAAGTGAAATTCGTAGCGGTGAACGCTATACTCTAGGTGTTATTTTTCACGACGCATTGAGCTAATGATACGATATCCAGTATTCTGTTCTTCAATTTTCATTTTTTCCTATTAATTTTTCAAACTTATAATTTCTTATAAACAAAATCAGAGCTATTAGGAAAGACAATACCAGAACAGTATAAAGCAGATTGTATAACAAAAGAAGAAGAGAGATAAAATAAAATACCGTTAATGTTTTTAAAATTAGCATTGGTCGATTACCGATTGCAAGTATTCCTGATCTTATCATAAGAAGAAATACCAATAAAGTTAGGGTGATGATAATAGAACGCAATAAACCAAATTGAGTAATTGAAAAAATCTCTTCTGGAATCATCAAGACCAAGAAGAACGGTATGCATTTTAAGAATCTTTCAATTCTAGAAAGAGGAAAATTGAGGCTAAAAATTAACTTGCTACCCTCAAATAAGAAATCATTATATAAGATAACTGTGGTGAAACTGGAAATTGTCAATGATAAAAACAGCAGAATTTTGAAATTTATCTCATCACTTTCATATTCCATATAATTGCTTGTGATGAAAATTGCCAAAAAGCAAAGAGTTTTTACCGCCACAATTAGATGAAATTTGTTCTTAAATAAGTTAATCAAGTTTATTGCAAAAAAATACCTCTGGATATTTAGGGACAATACAATATTACTGATTGGCCTTTCAGATATTGGCCTTCTGCTTGAAAAATCGATACTAACCACAGATAATAAACATAAAAATATTACAAATAGTATGGTCCATAAACCACTAAATTTTCCCAGAATTACAAAGGCAATGGTAAAGGAATATAGACTGTAAAAGAGAATTGGGAAATTAATTAAAGCAATTACTATTAGCCATGCTGTATATCTTCTTTGAATGTTTTTTGTGAAGAAAGTATATCTTAAAAACTCAAGTTTTCTGGAAACAAGCTCAGTCATTAAGTATCTGATCGAAAGAAGAATGTATAAAAATGCTAATATCCAAAATATCAAAATAAAAATTGGTTCAGTTGCGAATTGTAAGGATAGAAATAATGTCCAAAAATCTCGAGAGTGATCAAGGAATACACCGGCAATTTGTATGAATAGAAAATAGCTTACAAACAAACAAAAACTAAAGAAAAATAACTTAGCATATTTCTTATAAAAGTCTGTTACAAATATGTTTATAAGCATTTTAGTCATCCTCAAATTTATATCCTACTTAAATCAATGACTTCTGTGTGAAATGGAAGAGCGTTTAAATGGGAGGTCAATAATATTGTACTACCATGACTATGTTGTTTTACAATCCTATCATTTAAAACTAAGATTGCACTTTGATCAAGAGTAATATAGGGCTCATCAAGCAGTAAAATTTCTGGGTTCCCAATAAATGCCAGAACCAATGAAAGTTTTTTAAGCATTCCGCTTGAATAGCTTGAAATGGGTTGATAGTTAATATAATTGATCATTTCAAAATCATCTATTAATTCCTCAATTTCAGCAATACTACCCTCTTTGCTTTCGGCAAAAAATTTTATTAATTGCATCCCCGATAAAAAGTCCGGATAAACAGCCTCAGTATCTGAATAATTCACATATTTCAAGTACTTCTCCGGAGATCTTTTTAAAGAGATTGAATTATAACTAATTTCTCCATGAAAGGAAAGTATTCCTGCCAAACATTTCAAAAGAGTGCTCTTTCCACATCCGTTTTCACCTTTCAGCCAATAAATCTGTCTATAGAATTCTAGATTATCTATTTGAAGCACTAAATTCTTCACGAAAGACTTCTTTAAATTTTCAATTTTGAGCATTCAATCGATTTTGACTTAAATTTTTCCATTTACTAAAGAATGAAATTAAGTAAAATAAATCGATGAATTATAAATGGGATCCTTGATGATCGATTTTTAAGAATAATTAACAAAATCCCTTATGCCCTTAAAATTTTTTCCATTTTTTTTCCTTTAGCTAATTCATCTATCAATTTGTCCAAGTATCTAGCCTTTTTCGTTAAGGGTGTTTCGATTTCTTCTATGCGGTAGCCACAAATGACTCCTTTGATAAGATTTGCATTCGGATTTAATTTTGCTTTTTGAAAAAATGTTTCAAACGTTACTTTCTCATCAATAAGCTCCTGTAGTTTTTTCTCATCAAAACCAGTTAACCATTCTATTACCTGATATAATTCTTCTTTAGTTCTACCCTTACTCTCAACTTTTGTGACATAATGCGGGTAAACAGATGCAAATATCATTTTCGCAATTTT
The DNA here is from genome assembly GCA_040394615.1 of Sphingobacterium mizutaii. Taxonomy (GTDB): domain Bacteria; phylum Bacteroidota; class Bacteroidia; order Sphingobacteriales; family Sphingobacteriaceae; genus Sphingobacterium; species Sphingobacterium mizutaii_A. The sequence goes on along the minus strand of JBEBRZ010000017.1, from coordinate 22,587 downwards.
TGCATCGTGCTCGGGAGTAGTTTTCATAATCTATTTAATGTATTAGATGTTTAAATTAATTATTTTCTCCTTATCAAGATATTTTTGAAGGAATTTCCCACCAGTTATAGCAGAAATTTAAGGAGAGTGTCTTCTTCTTATGGAAAATAAAAATCAACAATTATATTCACTAAATTTTCTTTAATTCAACCTAGCAAAACACATGAAATCATCTCCTTTCTATTTTACCTAAAATTTTCCATGCGTATAAGTTGTCTTGATATCATCCAATTGAAATCGATTAACTATTGCTTGAAATAAAAGCGATATATTCATGGAAGGAATTTTCATGTTCATAAAAAATTTATGCTCCTTCCTATTGTTTCTGATGTTTGTTTATAATTTACTTAAACTAAAATAAAAAATCCCACTTAAAAATCTGAATAAGAAGCAGGGGTACAAAGGACAGTTACGTTTTTAGAAACATTATTTTGGTACTCTGGGAGCTCACTCATCGGTTTATATAGTGGACCAAACGCTTTCCAGTGATCATCTCGATCAGACATATTTTCAAACGTAGTCAAGTACATAAGGTTTGGCATCGTACTACCTGCAATGACCTGACCATAGAAAACTGCATTGAAATTTAATTTCTTAAAAATATCAATCTCCCCATTATTAAACATCGAAATTTTATTGGCAGATAATTTCTCAGTTGCAGCTTCATAACTTCTTAATTCATAAATCCGTTGACTCTTTTCAGAACTAAGCTTTGGAATAGACATATATGGCATTCCCTCAAATGCCCTTAATAGAATGGTCTCTATTCTTGAAAACGGAGCTTCATGATGAACTACATCTAAGTATGGTTTACCTGCTTCTAGATACAGGTTATCTTTTAATAAATTCGCATCCAAACTCGCAAATTTTTCGAGCGTATTTGCAGAGGATAAAACGTAAATTACCTTATCAATAACTTCCTTATTATCTATCGGTTTAAATACACCAAGCTCCTTAAAGCCAAGCTTATGCATTGCAGGTATGTATGCCTTTTCTAGAAATTGATCAATGGTCTTTTCTTGTTCAGAGTTTTGAAAATGATATACCTTCAACTGAAAGTACATGGTGTTTGCTTTTGAAAAGGAAAAAGATTGATTTCCGATTAAAAAAACGACTAATAGCATCCACAATCGATAATTTATTAAATTGAAACGTTTTAACATTTTGAATTGAGTTTAGGTTTACATCCTGCTTGACCTTATCAAATAGGACGATGTTAATTTATTAAATTCAGCTCTAGGAAAACCTAAAAAACCGGACAATAAATATAGTGTATATTTTCATAAAACATTCCTCTTTAAAGCTTATCAAACTTTAAAAAATATCTTTTTGCGGAATAGAAAAAAGCAAATAAACCACTCGACGAGAAACACACAAATTGATGAAAGAATTAATATCATTACTTCGTTTAAGCCAAATAAGCTAAATATGGGATTTACTAACATGTCAATATAATCATTCAACCAATTTCTACCGAGGATATCAAAAAATAAGTATATAAAAATTGAGTTAACCCCCAATACTTGGAAAAAAAACAATCCCTTTCTGTGCTTACGTACATCTATCCACCAGTAAAGCAGACTGACGATTAAAAGACAATATCCTAATGAAGCAAGAATAAAAGAGCTTGTTGCGATGGGTTTAATAATTGGTGTTACTCCGGAAAAATGCATTCCGTACCCCACGATTAACAAACAGACTCCAGCCATCAATAATGCATTTGTTGTTTTTTTATTCTTTAAAAAGTACTTACCTACCATTACGCCGGCTACTGTGTGAACCGCGGTTGGTAACCAATTGATAAAAACGTAGGTATTCTCTGGTTGTCGAAATAACAGCATATCAATCCAATTCCCGAAGTTACCAGCTTGAGAGTAACCATGATCAAAATTAGGCACATTACATAAACGATACAGCAATTCCGTTAACAGCAAGATTGCGAAACAAGCTATAAATTGATTCCTCAATTGAAGATTGGAAAGTAAAAAGGCAATTATATTAGTAAATGCCAATTGTGTTAAAATATCCGTAACATCCAATGCTTCCCAAGTTAACCAGTCAGGACTATTAATCCGTTTTAAAATACCCCAAAACAATAACCATCCACTCCGTTTTAGGACTTTAATGAATTGTTGCTGCCTGGGAATTCCATTTTCTGTTTGTTTGTTAAGGGAATAGTTCATGGCAATTCCTGCCATGAACATAAAGGCTGGTTGTATAATATCCCAAAAATTTAATCCTTGCCAACCTATATGGAAAAATTGACCAATAATCTTATACCCAAAACTATTTGGATTAGTCGCTTCATAAATGTGGCTATAGAATTCACAAGCTTCTAAAGCAAGTAAAAACATAATTAAACCTCGCATGAAATCTAGAGATAGCAATCGATTTGCAGGCGTCTGATTTGAAGTAATATTATTCATAAATTCTAACGTATTAGGTTATCTGTTTTAATAACGTCATCAAGTAAGCTATTACCTCATCCGACCATTAAAAAAAACATAGACGCGAATTGATATTCCCAAAAGAAGATTCCTTTTAAAATATTTTCCGGCATTTATTTCAACTCTAGCAGTTTAAATTGACAATACTAAATTTAGCTAATTTAGACTGATATATGAAGTAAGAGTTTTTCTATTAGTAATGCAAGTAATTTACAAAATCAACCGGTTAAATAATTTATCAACATGACAGTTTATACGATGTAATTGTGCCCCCTAACGTATAAAGCATAATAATATTGCTTTCTCTCCCTATGAACATTTAAACACTAACTTGTTCTGTAAAAAAACTATTAAATAAAGCTGTAACATACTATTTATTTTGTCGACTAATTTTGGTATAAAATGGATCAAAATGAGTACAAAACTTCTAAGCATAGCTATGTTAATCTCCAATTTTACATTAGCACAGTCATATAATGACCTTATTAAGCAAGCTTCAGATGCTTTACAGACAGAAGATTATCAAAATGCTTATTCCATTTTCTTAAAAGCATTTCAAGATAATTCATCAATTGGCATTTATGATTTAACAAGTGCAGCATTTTCTGCCACCAAAATCAATGATAAGGCACAAGCTATAATATGGCTTGAGTTAAGTGTAGAAAAGGGATTAGGAAAGAATAAAGAGGAGTTGGAATATATATTAAACGACAGTATCTATTCTTCTTTACATCAAGAGATTAGGTGGAAAAATATCGTAATTAATATTAATTCAAACTATTTAAAGGAGCAACAAAAACTAAAAGCAGACTCCATGAAATGGGCAAATGAGTTGAAGAGAAATAGAATAAAAATTAACAATCCTACAAATAATTCAATCGAACCTGGATTCGCATTGTATTTTAATAAAGTGGATAATATTGAGGTGCCATATTTAGTTTTTATACCAAGTGCCTATTCAACATCCAATAAAACTAAAGCTATTGTTTTTCTTCATGGCGGGGTTGTTAACGCGGACAGTTTTAATTATAAAAACCCCGAAATAGCAAAAGAACCAATTTTTGAAGTTGCGGAATCATTAAATATATTGATAATTTATCCATTTGCTAAGAAAGATTTTGGATGGGTAAATCAGGTCAAAGCTTTCGAAAATGTGTTAGGTATTATCAGAAACGTTCAAAATCTATATTCGATTGATGAAAGTCAAATTTATTTAGGAGGAATGTCAAATGGAGGAACAGCAGCTTTTTGGTATGCTTCTAAAAAACCAAATATTTTCAAAGGATTTTACGCTATATCAGCTATACCTAAACTGAATATTGGGGAAATAAATTTTAACAATTTATCTCAAGGAAAACCATTTTACTCTCTTCATGACAGGAATGATCAAGTTTTTAAATTTGAAGATGTAGAATCAATTTATTTAAAAGAAAGATCTAAGGCAAAAGATTGGTACTTTGAATCAATCTCAGATATTGGTCATGGTTTTATATACAAGCCCGACCATGGAAATCGGATTTTGGAAGAATTCATTCTAAAAATGCTTAAATCTAATTGAATAAGATTTGAGTAAATTCAACTTAATAATATATTGTAAAAATTATACATGGGGAATAACACAATACACAACAAATTAATAGAACTTACAATAATCCACCAATAATAAGGTTTTATACAAAAAATAAGGGCTTTGATAATGAAACAATCAAAGCCCTTATTTTTTCATGTATTATCGTATTAAATTTCATAGATAAAATTTAATGTTACTTCTTCTTTTTGCTAAAGTTGTTAGGCTTTAAATCCGTAGGCAAAGCGTCTTTTTCTTTCTGATAAGATGAGTGCTCTTTTTCCTTGGTACTTTTTGTTTTTTTCTGATCTCTACTCATAATAATATTATTTAATTTTAAAATATGTTCAATTACCCTTACTCTTTCTTAACCTTTTTCTAAGAACATTCGCAAAATTTTAATTTCTATTATAAATGAGTTCCTATAGATTATCTACTAGTTATTTGCTCTCTAAGCGAGCAAAATCGAGTATTCAATTTTGATAATTTTGGGAGTGGTTCTCTCTTGGAATTAAAATGTTACACATTTCAATATGATTGAATCCAATTCTAACATTCGAAATGGGATTTTTTTCAAATTAAAATCAATGCTGCATTATCAGTAAAGCAGATCTATTAATTATTAATAGTATTAGCTTTACTTTCAAATATAATCATTATAATTGATTATCAATATTTTATAATTTATTATTTTTATTCCCTTCAATCATTGGCATATTGCATCATAATTTAAAAATTAGGATCGTTCTTAATCGGATGAAGCTTCTCAAAAGAAGCTCAATAAGCAATGAAAACAATAAGTCAACATTAAAATAGATATTTTACCAATAAACTATTTAAAAAATATAAGCTCTTCGATACTTTCGTTTCGACATGAGGCCTTTTAATGGTACACATGATACTCGTTGAACTTTCGGTCATGCATAGAATTATCCCGAACAGCAAATTAAATACATCATGCTAATTGGTTTGAGTTTTATTCATGGGACCTTATTCGTAACAATTTTATCTACTTAACACAACTCTACTTTATAAGTCTTATCATTTATTTAAAAAGATTTAATTTAGTTAAACCTAAACAAAATATTATCAGCTTATGGATACTAGAAGAGAATTCTTGCGAAAAGCAATTATGCTTTCAGGAGCGAGCGGATTGGTGAATGTAATGCCCTCTGCTATACAAAAAGCAATGGCTATTGATCCGGCTCCAGGAAGTACTTATCTCGATGCGGAACATGTAGTTATACTCATGCAAGAGAATAGATCTTTTGATCACGCTTTTGGTTCTTTATCAGGGGTGCGTGGCTTCAATGATCCGCGTGCAGTTATACTTCCAGATAAAAAACCGGTATGGTTCCAGACTGATTCCTCGGGTAATACCTATGCCCCTTTCCGATTAAATATTAAAGACAGCAAAAGCACCTGGACGGGCGATTTACCACACTCCAGAGCAAGTCAGGTGGATGCGTATAATTCAGGGAGATATGATAACTGGCTCCCGTCCAAAAAATCAAATAACCAAAAATATGCTTCAATGCCGCTTACCCTAGGGCATTATACCAGAGAAGATCTGCCTTTTAACTATGCAATGGCTGACGCATTTACTATTTGTGATCAAAACTTTTGTTCAGCTATGACAAGTACTACTCCTAACCGATCCTATTTCTGGACGGGAAAAATCATGAGCACTGTTGATGATTTACCAAAAGCAAATATCCGAAATGAAGACTATTCGTATGCGAAACAAACTTGGAAAACCTTTCCTGAACTTCTGGAAGAAAATGGAATTAGTTGGGGATTTTATCAAAATGAATTAAGTAGTGTCGGTGGTTTCCAGGGTCAAGAGCGTTCTTGGTTAGGAAATTTCGGATGTAATTTACTCGAGTTTTTTGCTGTTTATAATGTGAAATTTAGAGAAAGATATACAGATAATTTACAAAAACGAGTAGATACACTCCCTGGTGAAATCAATAAATTGCAAGAAGAAAGTCCCTCAAGCGAAGATAGGGCAAAAAAAGTCCAAGCGAGTATCAGAGACAAACAAAAAGCCTTAGATGCTGCTCAAAATGAATTAGAGAAGTGGAATAAAAAGAATTATGAAAATCTAAGCCCACAACAAAAAAGTCTCTATAAACGTGCATTTATTACAAATCAAGGTGATCCGGAATATCGCAGTCTAGACAAATTAACCTATATGGATAAAGATACCCAGCGGGAGTTAGCAATTCCAAAAGGCGATCTTCTTCATCAATTCCGCACCGATGTGAATGCAGGTAAGTTACCTACTGTTTCCTGGCTAGCAGGCCCTCAGAATTTTTCCGATCACCCAAGTGCTCCCTGGTATGGAGCATGGTACGTTTCGGAAATACTAGATATCCTCACCAAAAACCCAGATGTATGGAAAAAAACAATATTTATTGTCACTTATGATGAAAATGATGGATACTATGATCATATACCGCCGTTCTCCATACCAGATATTAATAAACCTGAAACAGGAAAAGTATCCAAAGGTATAGAAACTGAATTAGAATATGTGCGTTTAACAAATGAACTGAAACAAGGAATACCTGAGAAGCAGGCACGTGAGGCGCCCATAGGACTTGGCTTTCGTGTCCCTATGCTCATCGCTTCTCCCTGGAGCAGAGGGGGGAAAGTATGCTCACAGGTGTTCGATCATACCTCGACGCTTCAGTTTTTAGAAAACTTTATTAATAATAAGTATAATAAAAACATCTATTTTGAGAATATAAGTACATGGAGACGGACAATATGTGGCGATCTAACCTCAGCCTTTACTCCTTTTAATCCTCAAAAAGACAACTTGGCATTCTTGGATAGAAATCAATTTGTCGAATCTATTCATAATGCCAAATTCAAAGAGGATCCAGGAAATTTCAAAGTAATAAGTGACCAACAAATAGAAACTGCTCTAAAAACTGGTAATTATAAAGATCTGATGTCCCAACAAGAAATTGGGAAACGTGTCTCTGTTGCTCTACCCTATCAATTAAGTACAAAAGGGCAACTTGTGGATGTGGGAAAATTCCAAATATCAATGAAAGCAGATAAGGATCTTTTTGGTAATAGAGCAGCGGGATCACCTTTTAGGGTTTATGCTCCTGGATCTTATATAGATTCTAAAGGTAAAACTGCGAATTGTATGAATTGGGCATTTGCTGTAAAACCAGGGGATGAAATTCAATATGAATGGCCGATTGAGGCTTTTGAAAAGGGTAACTATCAATTACATCTACACGGACCAAACGGATTCTACAGAGAATTTAAAGGAACCTCACAAGATCCTCAAATTGAAATTACAGCCGTTCCGGAATTAAAAAGAGTAACAAGAGTACTAACTGGTAATATTTTACTTTCTATAACGAATAACGGAGCTAATTCAATATCATTGATGGTGAACGATCTTAGTTATAAAAAGGGTGTTTTAGCCAAGAAAACTATTAAAGGAAATACAACCGAAAATATGGTTATCGACTTACAAAACAGCTATGGTTGGTATGACTTTAGTGTCTCAAGCCCTGATAACAAAGAATATTTACAACGGTATGCCGGACGTGTGGAGACCGGAAAAGAAAGCTTTACTGATCCACTCATCAATAGATCATAACCATTAATTGGGTATATTTTACTGCCACAATAGAATAGAAGTGTGGCAGTAAAATTATACAAATTATCCACCTTTAAGAGGTTGTGAACAACCGACTTATTTCAATTTATCCGTAAAGAAACTAACCGTCCTTTCCCAGGCCAATTCAGCAGCCTCCTTATCATATCTTGGAGTGGTATCATTATGAAAGCCATGATTGGCATTTGGATAGATATAAGCAGTATATTCTTTTTTATTAGTCTTTAATGCTTCTTCATAGGCAGGCCATCCCTTATTTACATTCGTATCCAATTCAGCAAAGTGTAACTGCAAGGATGCATTTATATTTGGCACTTCCTCTACAGGTGCCTGACCTCCATAAAATGGAACAGCAGCAGCAAGATCAGGAATGCGAGTGGCCATCATATTAGAAATCCATCCTCCAAAGCAAAAACCGACAACGCCCATTTTTCCGTTACAGTATTCGGATTTTTTAAGATATTCTGCTGCTGCAATAAAATCTTCAAGCATTTCATTACGATCTCGTTTACTTTGCATTTCCCTACCCTCATCATCATTTCCTGGGTAACCACCTAAGGGACTCAATGCATCCGGCGCTAAACTTACAAATCCAGCTAAAGCAGTTCTTCTGGCCACATCCTCAATATGGGGATTTAACCCTCTATTCTCATGAACCACTACTACCCCACCCAATTTACCTTTATTATCTTTCGGTACGCACAGCAAAGCTTTTATAGTGCCAGCTCCTTTGGGTGATGGGTATTCAATAAAGGTTTCTGTAATTCTAGGATCATCAGCGCCTATTTGGATATTTGATTTGTAATCAGGCATTAAAAAACCCATCAATGAGGGTAAACTAAGACTTCCAACAGCAAAAAAGGAAAGCCTCTTTATAAAATCTGTTCTGGTAATACGATTGTGAGCATAGTCATCGTATAAATCAAATACTTCTTGTTTAATGTCTTCTTTTTTGATTTCGCTCATAATACCTCGGCTTTTTTATGTTAAATTAATAAATTTCAATCACTTATCTTTTAAAAAAGAAATTTAAATATTTCCTAAGTACCGAACATGGGAAAATAGTAAAGTTTTAAAACTCTATTTATTCTTAGTATTTTTCCTTTATCTATCAAGATTCAACAGGTTTTTGTTTAATATAATTAACTTTCTTAATGATCATACGTCCCGAGCAACCCAAAGATTATAATGTAGTTTTTGAACTTATTACAAATGCATTTCTAGATCAAGAAAACAGTGACCATAAAGAACAGTTTCTAGTGGAACGCTTAAGAAAGTCTAATGCATTTATTCCTGAATTATCTTTAGTTGCAGAGATAAATGGAAAAATTGTAGGCTATATATTGCTGACACGTATAAAGATTGTAAGTAACAAGACATGTGTTGATTCTTTAGCATTAGCACCGCTTGCTGTCCTACCAAGCTATCAAAGAAAAGGTATCGGGGGAGAAATGATCCTAACGGCACATCAAAAGGCAAAAGAATTAGGTTTTTGCTCCGTGATTCTAATTGGTCACGAAAAATATTACCCAAGATTTGGATACGAACAAGCAAAAACATATGGTATATTCTTACCCTTTGATGTTCCTGATGAATATTGCATGCTAATCGAATTATCTAAAAATGCATTAAGAGATGTTAAGGGAATGGTTCAGTATCCAAAAGAGTTTTATGAATAAAGTTGATTTTTGAAAATAATATTTAAGATATGAGAATTGAACATGTAGCAATTTGGGCAGAGGATATAGAAAAACTAAAATCCTTTTATACAACTTATTTTAATATGGAATCCGGTGAAAAATACATCAACACAGTAAAACAATTTCATTCCTATTTTTTAAACTTTCAAGACCAGTGCGCTACAAGAATTGAGATTATGCACAAACCTGGAATTCTTGGAAATGAGAATATACGTGGAGAGCATTTCGGATTTGCCCATATAGCGATTAACGTAGGTGACAGGAAAAAAGTTAATGATCTTACAGAACAATTACGCAATGATGGATATACCATCATTGGTGCACCCAGAACAACAGGAGACGGTTATTACGAAAGCATCATAGAAGATCCTGAAGGGAACTGGATCGAAATCATTGGTTTTTAAAACCGCTATTTTTTAAAAATACCAGAATTCTTTAACATCTCCATAAACCAATTCCAATTCAAGTCGCTAAATGATTCCTTACTTTCAAGGTTATTTTTAATACTTAAATCTCAAAATTATTATTTTGAAAATAGGTTTTTGGGGGAACTCCTGAGAATTTTCGAAAATCTTTTATAAAATGATTTTCATCATAATATCCATGATCAATAGCAATCTGTAATAAGTCCCTTGAATTATGTGATTGGAGATCTATATAAGCTTTCAAAAATCTTTTTATTAAAAGATAATTTTTAGGAGAAATGCCTAAATGTTTTTTAAAATTTCTTTCCAGCCATTTATAATTTAATCGGCCCTTATAAATATTTAATAAATCTTTTACAGTCAATATTGATTCTCTATCAATAAAATCTATTATATCAGTAATCAGTTTTGGATATGAATGGGAGTCTATTCTTTTTATTAAGAAGTCACTGATGGTACCGATCTTATTATCCAAAGAAGAACTTTGATAATACGTATTATTGAACTCTTCATAATCGGATCCTGCAATTTTTGAGAATTCGAACACTTGTTCTTTTTCGAAGGAACTATCTGAAATACCAAATAACTTGAAGAAAGTCATCGGATAAAATCGAACAACCAACATATTTTGAAAGGGTACAGAAGAATTACAATAAGTGTTTTTTATTAATCCTCCACACAGCCATGGATTTCCCACCTCTTTTGTCGTACCAGCAACATTAATGATCGTTTTTTCATTCTTTGTTGACATAAAAGCAAGTACAGGATATCCATCATTAAAAAACAATTGCTTCCCATCTAACTTCTTTGCATCAAACATATAAAATCCTTCCACAAAATCTTCTAGAATTTTGGGGACTTCAATTCTGACAACATTGTCATCATTTTTAAGGTTGATGTATTTAAAAAAATTTATCGGCACTTCGACAAAGATACAAATTACAGACAGCTTAAATGTCTAATAAGTACTATCGAAGCAAATCTATTCACCGTAAATTTACAACAGTTAAAAATATAATGACTAATGATTATAACAGATGCCAATGATCTTGAAGGATTAAAGGAAGCAGGAAATGCGGTTGCACTTACATTAAAAAAGATGTTAGCTTATGCTGAGGCAGGAATGAGCACAAAGGAGTTAGACAATTATGGCGGACAATTGTTAACTGAATTTGGAGCAAGATCTGCCCCTAATCTCGTCTATAATTTCCCCGGAAATGCTTGCATCAGTCTCAACAATGAAATCTGTCATGGCATACCTTCTGAAAAGCGTATTATAAAAGAAGGTGATTTAATAAATATTGATGTATCAGCTGAATTAAATGGTTATTGGTCAGATAATGGTTGCTCAATCATTATCGGAAAAGACCTGAATAACATGCAACAGCTAGTTAATACCTCCAAAAATATCCTCGAACGAGCGATTATGAAAATAAGAGCTGGTGTAAAAATGAATGAACTAGGTGGATATATAGAAATGGAAGCTAAAAAGAGAGGGTATAAGGTGATTAAAAATCTAGGTGGTCATGGAATTGGTAAAAATTTACATGAACAACCTGACTGCATCCTTAATTATAAAGAGCATCTGGATCCCAGGAGATTCAGAAAAAATAGCGTTGTAGCTATCGAAACCTTTATTAATACGGATTCCACAATTGCCATAGAATTACAAGATGGTTTTACCATGATAGGTAACAAAGGAGGATTCGCCGTACAACATGAACATACGATAGTAGTTACTGATAATAAACCCATTATCTTAACAGAAAATAACGGTATCTTTGATATTAAATGAAAATGACTTGTCTATCAACCTTACTTTAATCCCAAAAAATCAATAAGTTCTTTGGCAGCAGCACGTCCAGCTCGATTTGCACCTACAGTAGAAGCAGATGGACCATATCCTGTTAAATGTATTCTCGGATCCGAAGCAACTTGAGTAGCCAATTTCCCGGTCATTTGTATTCCGTTCTTATCATTTTTTAAGTTTAATGGGCCCAGGTGGTCCAATGTATGATGAAAACCAGTATTCCAAAATATAACATCGGCGTCAAGCGTTGTTCCATCTGCCCAGCGTACCCCTGTTTCCGTGATTTCCTCAAACATAGGCCTTCGATCAAGAATACCTTTTTTAAGCATTCCTTCAATAGCCGGAGTTATGGGTAATCCGGTTACAGATACTACAGATTGAGGTGGCAAACCCTCCCGTACTCTCTTCTCCACAACCGCGACTGCTTTGCGTCCTAATTCAGGAGTAAATTCATATTTCCGAAAATCAGGATCTCTCCTAGCCACCCAGGTCGTTTTTGTCACTGCGGAAACTTCCCCTAATAATTGAACTGCTGAAATTCCTCCTCCAACAATAATAACATGTTTCCCGATAAATTCTTCTGCATTTTTATATTCGCCGGTATGTAATTGTCTCCCTCGAAACTTTTCCCAGCCAGGATACCGTGGACAATTGGGTGTCTTCCAGGTACCTGTAGCATTAATTATGCCTCTGGCATTGAATTGAATTCCATTTGTACGAATAATAAACCTTCCGTTTCGTTCGGTAACTTCGCTGACTCTAATCGGACGAATAACAGGTAATTTAAATTCTTTTTCATATTGCTCATAATACTTCGGGATCGCGATATTAGCTTGAACTTCCTTATCCTCCATATTCACCGCATCAGCAAAACCCATTCCCGGCAAATCATGAATCCCATTAACATTGCTCAAGGTTAGGGAATCCCACCGATGCTGCCAGGCGCCCCCCGGGCCAAACTCATCATCTAAAACCACAAAACCTTTACCGGGTGCTATCCCTTCTCTTTTAAGATGATAGCCTGCGGATAGTCCTGCCTGTCCGGCTCCAATCACCACAATATCAACTTTATAAAAAATATCCGGACGAACTTTACTCAGTCCGGAAGAATCCCTATTACTTGATGTTGTACTTGTGTCCATTTAACTAATTATATGATTCAATAATCCGTTATTTCAGGAATATCAAATCTTTCTTAAATATATATGTTTCACTTGTTTAAAACCACCAGAATCTCTTTCATCAATTTCAAACTTACCAATGTGTTTTATTAATTCATATAACTTACTAAACCCATAATTCCGAGGATCAAAATCTGGCTTTTTCTTAGATATTAAACTTCCTAAAGAACCCAGAAAGGTCCAACCTGTATCATCAGCTAAATCATCTACACTATTTACAATTAATTTTACCGTATTTCGATCCACTTTATCAATTGCTTTTTCAAGCGTTCTTTTCTTTGTTTTAGTCACAACTTTATCAGTCGAATCCGTTGTTGGGTGAATTTCTAATTCCTCCACTTCATCCAATATTTCTATATAAATAAACTTATTACAGGCAGCTATAAAAGGCTGTGGAGTCTTTTTTTCACCTAAGCCTATCACCAGCATCCCGGCTTCTCTTACACGGGTAGCCAGGCGTGTAAAATCGCTATCGCTCGACACGATACAAAAACCATTTACTTTATCTGAGTAGAGGATATCCATCGCATCGATAATCATCGCACTATCTGAGGAATTCTTACCAACTGTATAATTATATTGTTGTATAGGTGTTATTGCATTTTCTAACAGAACATTCTTCCATCCGGTAAGATGTGGCTTGGTCCAATCTCCATAAATACGTTTAATAGTAGGGGTACCATTCTTAGAGATTTCTTGAAGCATTTCTCTAACTTTCGCATAGGGAACATTATCAGCGTCTATAAGTACTGCCAGTTTTAATTCTTGCATATCTTTTAAATAAAATCAAGTAAATCAGTTAATTAGATTTACACCTCTTAAATTTATTCAAAATATATAAGAATACTGCAAATAGAGCTTCTTAATTTAATGTTCAATAATTTAAAAACCCATCCAAACAAATTATTAATAGCTCCTTATTTACCAATAATCTGCCATTAAGTATTTAATATGTAAATTTAATACGACAGTCCTCTTCTAAATTGGCACGATATTTCCTAAAAATAGACGTAAACCAATAAGAAATATCTGCTTAATAAGCTATATCAGATACAAAGGATTTATTTTTAATTACTACAACTACTATAAAAGTCTCGACAAATGTTGAGACTTTTTTATTCCTCTAGGCTCAAAACTTAAAGGGGTAATATATATACTCTGCCTACTAATACAACCGTTATCTTTAGTAGTAGATAAAAATAGACATAAAATTATGAGCAACATTACATTAGAACAAGCTCGCAGAGTTATTGACGCTGCGATCAAAAAATCAGAGGAATTAGGTGTAAAAATGAATATTGCGGTTGTTGATGCAGGAACTAACCTTGTTGCATTCAATAAGATGGATGAGGCTTGGCTAGGATCAATAGATATCTCGCAAAAAAAAGCTCGAACAGCCAGATATTTTAACATGGATACAGGTGAAATAGGTAAGCTTTCCCAACCGGGTGGTCCACTATATAATATAGAACATTCAAATCATGGACTGATTACTTTCCCGGGCGGTGTTCTCATCAAAGATGCTAATGATAAAATTATCGGAGCAGTTGGTGTAAGCGGCAGTACCGTAGAAGATGACCATACGGTAGCTTCTGCAGGAGCCTCTGCAATCTAAAAAATCTAATCATTCTTTATGATTTGATTCCGGTATTTCAGAATCACTTTTAAGATCCATTAAATAATAAGGGCACAGCATTTAAACAGCTGTGCCCTTATTATTTGAGATAAAAACAAGCTATACTCGAACCTTTAATCACAAAATTGAGAAAAAAAACATTAAATAATGTTAAAACAAGCATGCTGCTAAAAATTCTTCATTTTTAATTTCTATTTTCAGCCATTGACCATTTTATAACCAAATTATGAAGTATTTCCTTCTGATCTTGACCAGTATTTTCATGAATATCGCTTTAGGACAAAACAATGCCGAAGTAAAAGGTAAAGTTTATGATCTAGATCGAAAACCATTGGAGAAAGCAACAGTTTCAATTGTTTCAGCTAAAGATTCATTGGTTTTAAGCTATGCTTTAACGAATGAAAAAGGTGAATTTAATATGGTTAAAATACCAACTAAGAAACCTCTTATTTTATTTATATCGCATGTCAGCAGCAGTGCCTACCAAAAGAATTTAGAATTTAAAGATGGTGAAAAATTAGTGCTAGACAGCGTTTTCATGCGTGGTAACACAATAGAAGAAGTAGAGATTAAGGCTGTTGCGCCTATTCGACTAAATGGAGATACATTAGAATACAAAGCCGATTATTTTAAAACTAGACCAAATGCGACTGTAGAAGAACTTTTAAGCATACTCCCCGGATTACAAGTAAATGCCGATGGTACAATTTACTATCAGGGGAGAGAAGTTTCTGGTGTAAGAGTAAATAACAAAGATTTCTTTGCCCAGGATTTAAAAATAGCGACAAGGAATTTAGATGCTTCCTTAATTGATATTGTACAGATCATAAAAGATAAAGGTGAATCAAAAAGGGAAATATTAGACGATTCTGAGCTTCCAATCGTAATTAACTTAAAAATGAAAAGGGAGTTTTTAAAAGCAAATTTCGGAAAATTATATGGAGGCGCAGCTACCAGAGATCGGTATGAATCCGGAGCATTAATTAATACTTTTAGAGACACCCTGCAAGTAAGTTTTATTGGTTTTGCAAATAATATCGGAAGACAGGGTTTTGATTATCAAGAACTAGGAGAATACGGAGGTTATAATAGAGGGGAAAGTATGAATTATAGTTATTGGGGAACTAATGGATTGATGAATCAGATTTCGGCCGGAATTAATGTGAATTACGACATCAAGGATAAGTTAAAAACGAACTTAATGTACAATTTTGGGAAAATGAGTTTCTACTCGGATAGTGAGAATAAGAGCAATAATTTTTACGATGAAATTGAAGAGCAATCAGCAGGAAAGAGTTACTCTGAAAATGACAGGTACACCCATGAGATTAAAAGTCTATTGCGATACAAATTCGATACAACCTCACAAGTTACTTACCGAGGATCAATCAGTGTAAATAACAATAATAATTTTTATACGTCAAATTCTGATCGATGGAGAAGTAATCAAGAACCTGTTTTAAGTTCCCAAAATATAAACAACGGTGATAATAAAAATTTTAGTTTCAACCAAAGCATTTATTTTGAAAAGAAATTTTCCAATAAATGGTTGTTAGGCTTAAATCATAATTACAATAATAGTAATCAAAAGAATCTGAGAAATTCGCTATCGAATCAAAGATTCTATTTGTTTAATGATAGTTTAATAAATCAGGAAAATATATTTAACACGCTCGGGTACACATCAAATTTAGATCATAAAATTAACTTGCAAGTACCTATTGGTAAAAAGGTAAATTTCGATATATATAGTCAATATATAATTGAACATCAATCAGAGGAAGAAGATATATTAAACAAAATTAATGCTGATGATTTTATCAATCGAAACGATATTGCCAATAATAAAGGTTTAAACACAAATTCATTTATTGTTGGAACCGGATGGAATCTAAGAGTAATCAAAGATATGCCTATATCTCTTAATTTAAGATGGCTTAATCTTAAGAATAACTTCGATTATTATGAAAGAAGAGACAACATCAGTAATTCAACTTCTCAGTTGTTACCTAGCTTTAGTGTTTCCTATAAAGGTCTGAACCTTAATTACTCAAGACAAGTTAATAAACCAAGTTTTTATACGATGGTTGTTATTGATTCAGATCTCTATCCTACCCGTTTGACCTATGCCAGTCCATATTTTGATAATGTTTTACAGGATCGAATGGAAATAAGATATAATAAGTTTTTCCAAAAGTCTAAGATTAATTTATTTATAAGTGGTCGATATACTAAATCTGACAAAAGCATTGCTCAGGACATAACATACGATGTTAATAATAGTTTTTCTACGAATCAATTCTACCAAGCAGGAGAAACAGATGGTTACTTTGTAAATTTCAATTTTTCTAAAACATTTTTACAAAACAACACCTGGAAACTTAGTTACTCACTTTCTTCTTACGCTAGCTTAGATGAAAGCTATAGCAAGGTCAATGGTGAAGAAAACCTGTCCACAAGAAGTTGGGGAAACTTGACAAATACCATTACTTTTGGTTATAAGAACAAATTCACTTTTACCCCAACTTATATCTATGGTATAAATAATACGACCTTTAAGTATGAGTCTGATAACTTCAGAAACCTAAATAATGGACAACATAGCTTTGGTGCTTCCTTTATGTTAAATGATGTCAAGAAATTCCGACTAGAAAGTTCATATACTTTAAAGAACCAAATCACGGGACTGAACAATCAAAGACAGAATCTACATATTCTAAATGCTTCTGTATATTATCCAATTTTCGGGCAGGGAGAACTAAAATTATCTGCTTTTGATATTCTGAATCAAAATATTTCTAATAGCTTCTATACCTATTCCAATTCTACGAACTATTCTCAAACAACAACCTTAAGACAGTATTTTATGTTAGGTTTAGTGTATAAATTTTTAAAAACGGGTGATAAGAAATAGTAATTTCCCAAAGATATTATAAACAACTTTAGTCAACAAAATTTAATATCGCAATAAAACCAATACTCAATATGATATTTTATAATTTAATATTTTTTACTACTTTTGCACCGTAAAAATTAATACAATTATAAAAATATTGGCAACTACACTTCTCTCGAAAATAACATCTTTCTTAAAAACAGAATCTAGTTTAGATGCTCTTCGAAATATTTTGGTTGTCATTGTTCCGATCTCATTAATTTTCAATTTTATAAGTGGTCCAATAGCGATTGCATTTGCCGTGGGAGCTTTGCTTTCAGCATTAACAGATCTCCCTGGAAATAAAATAGACAAACTGAGTACTGCTGCCTATTGTATCCCGATATTTTTCATTACCGCTCTTTCTACCTCTCTCGCTATTTATTTTCAATCTTGGCTCATAATAGTCCTTTTAGGAGCATTTGGTTTTATCTATACCATTATTGCCCTCTTAGGTTTTCGGATCAATGTAGTTGGTAATTTAGGGCTTATTGTTGCCAGTTTTACTATTGGACTACGCCCCTCCGATCCTATTCAATTTACTTTAGCGCTAACATCTGGTGCTATATTCTTCTTTATCATCTGCCTAATTCAGATATACTTATTCCCAAATCGTTCTTTACGCTATGCTATAGAAGGCGCGATTAAAAATATGGCCAATCTCATCAAGCTAAAAATTGATTGTTATGATGAAAATGTTTCTCTTAGTAAAACCTATCAGGATTTAACAGCATTACATCTCAAAGTCAGTGATCAATTAGAGGCTGTTCGCTCTATTCTACTTCGCGATAAGAAACTACATTCGGAAAAGGATATTAGCAGTAAGATTTGGCTAGCTAAACTATATCAATTAGTAGATCTTTATGAGCTATTAATGGCTGTTGACCATGATTACGAAAAAATCCGAGAAATGTTAAAAGGAGGAAATACGCTCCCTTTAATACGTCAATCCTTAGCCTTACTATCGTTAGAAACCAATCGTTTAACACTTTCCAACGTAGAAAAAAAATTCCATCCAACAAAACGATATGAATTGGAAGAATTATTACTGGAACTAGAGACAGAGTTAGGGGATGCTTCCTCTCAAAAATGGGAGTTAACCTGTTCTATCAGCACACAACTCAGACATGTAGCTGATATCCTTCAAGACATTCAAATTAAGGGGCTTTATAACCAAGATAATTTAGTAGAAAGTAAAAAGTTCAAAAATTTTGTTGCGCCCAAAAGTAACTTGAAAACAATCTTAAATAACTTAACTTTTAAATCAACCATATTCTCTTACGCTGTAAGAATGTCTGTGTTATTAATTTTAGGTGGGTTAATCGGATTTTTACTTCCGGAGTTTCGTTATGCATCGTGGATTTTATTAACCATTATTTTAGTGGCAAGACCGAGTTATATTAATACGCAAAGAAGAAACTACCAAAGAATCATTGGTTCTTTAATTGGGATAGCAATCAGTTTAGCGCTATTATTAGTAATAAAAAATGTATTTCTTCTGATCTCCATAGCCACTTTATGTCTTTATTTATTCCTGCTATTCAATAAACCAAATTATTTGGTCTGTGTTATTTTCATTACCATCACTATATTAATTGGTCAGCATATTCATGAAGGTCAGGTACAGGATATTTTAGGAAGCAGATTTGTTTTTACTCTCTTGGGATCTATTTTGGCTGTTCTTGGATGCTTAGCAATTCCTATTAATCATTACCGATCAATAGAACAAAGTACAGCGTCTTTGATTCAACATTTTAAATCCTATCTAACCAAAATTCAGGAGAGTTATGATACTCAAAATTTGAATTATTATGATCTCCGTTTACTAAGGAAATTTACCCAATCTTCTATGGCTCAATGTTATGATTCATTAGAGCAGTTTGCCAAAGAACCCCTAAAGGGTAAGAATTACAAATCCGATATTATACACTTCCAAACCTTGGCTTATCGAATCAATGCTTTATTAGTTGGACTTTCTGTCAACATAACTAAACTTGGTTTCTCCTTAAACCCGGAATTGATGGAAGAAAAAGTGGATTATATCTATCAATTAATTGAAGAAGCTGATTCCTTATCTCAGAAATTAGCAAAGGGAAAAAGGGAGAAAAAAAGTTTTAATATCAAACTCCAGGCTTCTAAATAATATAGCCTAAAGGATTTCTTGCCATAAGACAAGTTAGTATTTAAAAATATTTAGGATTTTTACATCAATCACACTAACCATTATAGAAATAAATCAACAGATTTCTAAAGTATTAAGACCCTTAAAGAATTCTCTATTAAAGCACCCCTTCAATTTGTTGAATCAAAACTTCTCTACGCATAGGGTATCCTGCTTTAGACAGTTCATACGAACCATCTTTTTTAATGAGAATATAAGAAGGGAAACCCTTGGCACCTGTCTTCTTAAGAATATCATCAGTGAGTTCCTTTTTAGCATTAATGTGCATACCCTCTAGATTGTAAAAAGCAATTAATTTTTCCAGTTGACTTTGTTTATCTGTATCATAATTAGCAATATATAGAAAAGTTAAATCTTTATTTTCAAAATGCTTCTTTAGGGGGGCTGCATTCTTTTGAAGTTCTTGATGACAAGGAGTACACCAAGTGCCCCATAAGTCTATCAATACGGTTTTCCCTTTAAATGAAGCTAATACCTGATCAAATGTATTAAACGTATCACCGCCCTGAACAAATCGCATATTCTCATTTAATTTCCTGCTATCATTTTCCTTTATTTCAGCAATTGTTTTGCTAAACATGCTTAAATAAGGACTTTGCGGAAATTTCTTTTCAAATCGATCAATAATCTCAACAGCGCTAGTTTTCTTATCCTCTTTTATGTTCCTCAATAAAATAGCATAAGCATATTCATTCACTTTTCCAGTAAACTCAGTATTAATTATTCTTTCTACCAATAAATTTTCCTGATCTGAACCAAACAAACGCATAGCCTCCTCTTTTGGGAGTTCAGGATAATACTTTTTAAGAACAGTACTATCATTAATTGTATTCCAGATTTTTTCTTTCTTTCGAAGAAGATAATCTCCTAATAAATCTGTGTATAATGAGCTTTGTAATACTTGCTCATTATTAAGTTTAATTTTTGAAAATATATTATCTAATTGGGCTTCCCATAGTCTATGCAATTCATCATAATTAGACATTTTACGAAGTGTAAAATTTTGGTTTCCATAAAAATTATGGTATTGATTAGCTGTGAAATACTGAAGATTTCCTTCCATCATTTTATTAAATTCCGGAGTAGTTTTATGTTGCTTCTTATAATCATCCAAAGCCTGCCTATTAAAATCCTCCAATCTTTTCAATTCCTGAATCACATGATCTGGAAGCGTATCATTTTTAAATTTTTCTGAATTCAAGTAGTATTCAAAAGCTAGGTATTGATTATTTTCAGCTCCTATTCCGGTTATTTTAACTGAGTCTTTATTCTCAAGAGTTGATATCGTTAATTTTAGATCGTCTCCCGGGGATATATACATCCTTTTTAGCCAACCTTCTCCAAAAAGAATAACTGAGGTGATTTTATCAATAGGCCATTCTCGTGTTAATTTTCCATCAATCAACACTAATTTTCCCTCTTCATTATACATTCTGCTTGGCTCATAAATTTGAGTCATTCCGTTGACAAATAGCGTAATGTTTGGATTCTTTGAACGATTATCCTCTATACTCAGCTTGGCAGATTGCGGATATACCAATGCAACTTGTAAAAGAAAGATTAAAGGGATGAATAATGCTTTCATTAGAAATAATTAGTAAATAATAAACGGTTTATTAATAAAGATAATATTTATTTAATATTTAAACATAATATTTCCTTTTGATACGGGGGTAAATTTGAAAAATAGAAGTTTTATTCTGTCTTTTATGCATTTCTCTTCTGTTTTGCATCATAGTATCATGAAATCATTAAGCACTATTTTCTTTTTTTTTATCTATAGTTTGTGCAATGCCCAGTCCCATCACATATTACATAAAATCCAAAGTCAGATAGATGAATTAATGGAAGGAAAATTAGAAAAGGATAGTACAAGTATTATTAGATTCGGCTTAGATTCGCTATCCAACTTAGCGGTTTATAGCACCCTAAAAACTGAAGAGAAGAGTTTTAATCCCCTTCTTTTGGAAAGAATTAAACCCTACAAAAATGATTTAGACAAAAGTCTAATATACACACTTTATTACTACAGAGATATTATTAGCGGCAAAACATTCTCGAATTCAGAAATCGAATATAAATATTCTTTTCCCAATTATTACGCCCCTAGCCATTATCGAGGAGGAATAAATGCTTTCCTCAAAACTATATATGCAGAATTAAATAAAAACATAGAGCAAAGTAATTTAGACCAGTATGATTGGGATAAACCCATAAAATTTATAATAGATTATAATGGGAAACTTAACTTTATAAAGGACAACAATTTTATTAATCTTATTGATACTTCAGTAATTAAAAAATGGGATCCTGAAATTGACTTTACAAGGGTGTCTACTTATTATCAAACAACATTATTGAATAAAGAAGAGTATATTAAATCAAACACTTTTAGTTTTGAATTAATGGATAGAGAAATCGTTTTTCCTGAATTATTTCATAATAAATTAATTTTCATTAATAAATATCAGATTCCAAAATCCTCTGAAAGCAGTTTAGTGGTATCTTTTATTTTAGCAAATAAAAAATTATGGGAGCCTCATATAATAAAAGATGATCTAGATAATGCAAGTGAATTAATACAAAAGATAAATAATGCAATATTTTCTACACCTCAAACATTTTTTATGGATGATTATCGTCCTATAAGGGTTTATTTCTCTATCAAAAAATAAGTGAAAAATTGTCTTTGAGGTCGAGGATGGAACTCCATTCTTTATCCTTTTGGAAAGGATAAAGAATAAAGACCATCGCAAGGCCAATCCCCACGCGCATGGCTACGGCAAATTCCATCCTCCTACCTCCACTGAAAATGAGCCAGGGAAATTGTTGAATTCTGCTGTGTTTTGTCTAGCCTTAAGGTCTATTGTCTTGCGTCTTTTGTCTATCTATCTAATAGATAAACAACGCTGAATCCACACCAATGAAGTCTAACTACTAAGTACTACATACTATATACAAAATCTAAATACCATTAAAAAACTCTTCCACTCTATTTGGAGAAAGCATTTGCCACAGC